>JAGRDU010000108.1 GCA_020446905.1 Paracoccaceae bacterium
AGAACGGCGGCATCGCGATCTGCGCGCCGATCGCGCCCTATACGGCGACCCGGCGGGCCGTGCGCGAGATGATCGAGGCCTATGGCGCCTTCGTCGAGGTGCATGTGGCCACCAGCATCGAGGAATGCGAGCGGCGGGATCGCAAGGGGCTCTACAAGCTTGCCCGCGAGGGCAAGATCAAGGAGTTCACTGGCATCTCGGACCCTTACGAGATGCCCGAGAACCCTGAGCTGCGCGTCGAGACCGAGAATGCCGAGGTCGACAACTGCGCGCATCTGGTGATCCTGAAGCTGGAGAGCATGGGCCTTATCAAGGCCTGATCCTCAGGACCATGACGCGAACGCCCGCCCCTGTTGGCGGGCGTTTTCGTGCGCGCTACTGGTGGCGCAAGGCCTCGATCGGGTCGAGCCGCGCGGCAGAGCGGGCCGGGAAATAGCCGAAGACCACGCCGACGAGCGCCGAGAAGACGAAGGCCAGGGCCACGACGCCAAGGCTGGGCGCGAAGGGGATCGCCATCACCTGCGCGCCGACAAACGCGATCAGGAGGCCAAGCGCGATCCCGATGGCGCCGCCGATCAGCGACAGGACCATCGCCTCGATCAGAAACTGCGAGAGGACCTGCCCAGTCTCGGCGCCGACGGCAAGGCGGATGCCGATCTCGCGCGTCCGTTCGGTCACCGAGACCAGCATGATGTTCATGATGCCGATACCGCCGACCAGAAGGCTGACCGCCGCGACCGAGGAGAGAAGCCCGGTCAGGACGTTGTTGATGCCCGACAGCATCGAGGAGATTTCCTTCATGTCGGTGACGGAAAAATCGTCCTCCTCGCCAACGGCGACATGGCGCCGCTCGCGCATCAGGGTCTGGATGTCGCGGATCGCCCGGTCGGTGGTGACGCCCGGGGCCACAGAGACGCGGATATTGGCGACGTCGGTCGAGCCGGTGACGCGGCGCTGTAGCATCCGGATCGGCACGATCACGGTATCGTCCTGGTCCATCCCGAAGGAGGAGGCGCCCTTGGCGGCGAGAAGCCCCACGACCTCGCAGGCGACACCCTTGAGGCGGATCATCTCGCCCGTCGGATCGGTCGCGCCGAACAGCTTCTGGCGCACCGTCTCGCCGACGAGGCAGACCGCGCTGCCGGCGCGCTCCTCGGCGCTGGTGAAGCTGCGGCCGCGCGTCACGTCCCAGCTGTTGATATCGAGATAGGCCGTATCCGTCCCGGTGATCGTCGTCGTCGCGTTGCTGTTGCCGTAGACAACCGTCAGCGAGGTTGACGAGACCGGCGCGGCAGCCGCGACGACCGGAAGGCCCGCCAGCGCCTCGGCATCGGCAAGACGGAATTCCGGCGCGCTGTCGCTGACGCCGGGGCCCATCATGGCGCGACCGGGCCTGAGGACGAGGACGTTGGAGCCGAGGCTCTCGACGCTGGCCGTGACCTGGTCGGATGAGCCCTGCCCGATCGTCACCATCGCGATGACGGCGGCGACGCCGATGACGATGCCAAGGACGGTCAGGAACGACCGCAAGAGGTTGCGAAGGATCGCCTGAAGCGCAAGACGGAAGGATTCAAGGATCATGCCGCGCCCTCCATGGCCCGCGCGCCCGTGTCCGAGACGATCCGGCCATCGACGAAGTCGATGCGGCGGCTGGCATAGGTCGCCATATCTTCCTCATGCGTGACCATGACGATGGTGATGCCGTCATCCCGGTTCAATTGGGCCAGCAGCTCCATGATCTCGTGCGAGCGGCGGGTGTCGAGGTTGCCGGTCGGCTCGTCGGCCAGGATCACCATCGGATCGCCGGCAAGTGCGCGGGCGATGGCGACGCGCTGCTGCTGACCGCCCGAAAGCTGCGAGGGATCGTGCCCCGCTCGCCCCGACAGACCGACCTTCTCCAGTGCCGCTTCGGCCCAGGCGATGCGCTCGGTCCGGGCCATTCCCTTGTAGATGAGCGGCAGTTCCACATTCTCGAGCGCACTGGTGCGGGCGAGAAGGTTGAAACCCTGGAACACGAAGCCGAGGTAGTGGCGGCGCAGCAGCGCCCTCTGGTCGCGGCTGAGGTTCGACACATCGGCCCCCTGAAAGAGGTAGTGCCCCGCAGTCGGCCGGTCGAGGCAGCCGATGATGTTCATCGCCGTCGACTTGCCCGAGCCCGAGGGGCCCATGATGGCGACGAACTCTCCCGCCTCGATGGTCAGATCGACGGTGTCGAGCGCCATGACCCGCGCCTCGCCCTCGCCGTAGCTACGGCTCACCCCGCGAAATTCGATCAGGGGCGGCGGCATCTCAGTTCGCCTCGATCCGGTCGGTGATGACGGCGTCACCCTCCGCAAGGCCGTCCGAGAGGATAACGGTCCGCTTGCCGTCGCTTGCGCCGGTCTCGACCGCGATCTCGACCGGAGTGCCGTCCGTCAATACCCAGACCGACCGTCCGTCGGCCACCGCGCTCTCTCCGCCGCCGGGACGCCGTGGCATGATGAGGCCGATGAGGCCCTTGCCGCCCGAGTTGTCCTCTTCCACGACCTGAGGCGGGGTATAGCGCAGCGCGGCGTTCGGCACCTGCAACGCGTCCTCAACCCGATCGACCGTGATCGTCGCCGTCGCGGTCATTCCGGGCCGCAATGCCAGATCGTCGTTGGTGACCGTCAGGATCGACTTGTAGGTGACGACGCCGTCCGTCGTCTCGGGCGCATAACGGACCTGCGTGATCCGCGCCGAGAAGTTGCGGCCGGAATAGGCATCGACGGTAAAGGTTGCCTCGTTCCCGACGCGGATCTTGCCGATGTCCGCCTCGTCCACATCCACCTGCAGCTCCATTGCGCGCAGGTCCTCCGCCATGGTGAAGAGCGTCGGCGCCGAGAGCGAGGAGGCCACGATCTGGCCGGGGTCGGCCGCGCGATCCAGGATGACGCCCGAGATCGGCGCGCGGATCACCGTCTTGTCGAGATCCGAGCGGCTGGAGGCGAGCGCGGCCTCGGCCAGCGTCACGTCCGCCTTCGCGATGGCCAGCGCGGCCGCCGCCGACTTGTAGCCGGCCTCGTAGCCGACAAAGTCGAGCCGTGCCGTGGCGCCAAGCTTGTCGAGCTGGCCGCGTGCCTCGTAGTTCACGCGCGCTTCCTCAAGGGCGGCCTCGGCCCGGTCGACGCTGGCCCGCGCGGCCGTCAGGGCGGCCTCGGAGTTCGTGACCTGCGCCTGAAGCTTCGTGTTGTCGAGACGCGCGAGGACATCGCCCGCCTTGACTTCATCGTTGTAGTCGGCTGCGACCTCGATCAGCGTGCCGGAAAGTTCGGAGGAAATGTCGACCTCGCGCGTGGGCTGGACGGTGCCTGTGGCGATGACCGTGACGGTCAGCGGGCCCCTTACAGCCGGCTCGGTGACATAGCTCACGCCGCCGCCGCTACCGGAAAGACGCCAGTAGCCAAGACCGCCGACCAGCACAGCCGCGACAAAGGCAGCCGCGACGATCCAGCGGCGCCTGCCACCCCCCTTGCCCGCGGCCAGCACCCCGGCGATGTCTTCACTTCTCGCGTCCATATCCTGCCCTTGCGCACATCTCATCACCGGGCACCGGCCCGACTCTTCCCGATTTAACGCACCGAGGCGCCGGTTCCGTCGCGCGCGAAAGGCTTTGCGTTCCGGGACGGAGCGACTATATGCAGCGGGCCTGAACGAAGGAGACAGGGCGATGGCCAAAAAGGTGTTCATCGACGGGGATGTCGGCACGACGGGTCTGCAGATCCGCGAGCGGCTGGAACGTCGCGGGGACATCGACTTGGTCCGTATCGATCCGTCCCTCCGCAAGGACATTCCCGCACGCCTCGCCGCCTTTGCCGAGGCCGAGGTGGCGATCCTCTGCCTGCCCGATGCGGCGGCCGAAGAGATTGTCGCCGCGGCGGATGCGGCGGGCCTTGCGACGCGGATCATCGACGCCTCGACCGCGCACCGGGTGAACCCCGCCTGGTGCTTCGGCCTGCCCGAGCTTGCGCCCGGTCAGCGCGAGGCCGTCGCGGGCGCGGCGCGGGTCTCGAACCCCGGCTGCTGGGCGACCTGTGCGATCCTGATGCTGCGCCCGCTGGTCGATGCGGGACTGGTAGGGCCGGCCTCGGCCCCGGCGCTGTCGGGCGTTTCGGGCTATACCGGCGGCGGCAAGTCGATGATCGAGGAATATGAAAGCGGCGCGGTCACCGGCTCGTTCCTTTACGGTGTCACCCAGGGGCAGAAACACCTGCCCGAGATCACGCTCTACAGCCGTCTCTCCCGGCCGCCGCTTTTCGTGCCCTCGGTCGGCGACTATCCGCAAGGCATGATCGTTGCCTTCCAGCTCGCCCTCGACGCGCCGGGGATGGCGCGGGCCGAGGAGGTCCTCCGCAGCCGCTACGCCGGGGAGCCTTTCGTGTCGGTCGTCCCCGCAGCGGCGCATGAGCCGCGGGTCTGGCCCGAGGCGCTGAACGGCACCAACCGGGTCGAGATTTCCGTCCATGGCAACCCGGCCACCGGGTCGGCCACGGTGATCGCGGTGCTCGACAACCTCGGCAAGGGGTCGTCCGGCGCGGCGGTGCAGAACCTGAACATCATGCTCGGGCTCGACGAGGCCGCAGGTCTCTGAGGGTCGCAAATGAAAACCCCCGCGCCGGCAGCGCGGGAGTTTTCCCCGTGAGTGGCGGGTCGTCAGCCGGGTCGCTTCATCCGTTCCATCAGCCCGTCCTTCAGAGCGAACTGGTGATAAAACGCCCCGACCACATGCAGTCCGGCAAGCACCCAGAGCGCGGCCCACATCACCTCATGCGCCTCGCCGGCGGCATCCACGCCGCCGAACCAGGCGACCATGCCGGCAACCGGCATGAGCAGGATGAGCGCGTAGAGCCCAAGATGCGTGAGCTTGGCGATCATGTCGAGCACGGGCTGGCCGCCCTCGGGAAGATCGGGCGCCCCGCGGGTCAGACGCACCGCGACGCGGATCACCGCGAGGGCGAAAACCGCCACGCCGATCCAGACATGCAGCGCCGCCTTTGTGCCGAAGTTGTCCTGACCGTTGTGGATGCCCCACCAGGCCGACTTCATCGCCTCGTGCGTGAGGAAGCTTCCCAGAAGGAGAATGACGATCCCCCAGTGAAGCGCGATCTGAAGCCCGCTGTACCCTCTGACCTGTGACATGTTCCCGTTCCGTAGCTGTTGACGTTTGCCCCGCAGCGCCAGGCTGCAAGGTCTAAACGCAGACAGCCCGGATTTCCGTCGCGGGTCAATGCAACCGGAGTTGGAATTCGAGTTAGTGGACGCTGACGGGCGCCATATCGTTCTGGCGAGCCAAAATGAAGGCGAGTTTCCGGTCCGCGACCAGTGCCAGACGCTCTCCGCCGGCATCGTGGACGGCATAGATTCGCTCGCGCCCCATGGCCTGCGCGCGCAGGTCCTCGGGCAGGTCGGCGACCTCGACCTCGCGCACATAGACGATGCGGGGGCCTTGCTCGGGTCCGAAATCGTATCTGGTATCCATGTCGTTCCCCTTTCAGCCCTTGCGGATGCGGATCGTCTGCACGACCTTCTCGGGCACCGCCCGGACCAGATCGACATGCAGAAGGCCGTTTTCCAGCGTCGCGCCCGCGACCTCGACGCCCTCGGCCAGAACGAAGCTGCGCTGGAAGGCCCGCGCCGCGATGCCCCGGTGCAGGAAGACGCGCCCCTCGGTCTCGTCGGCCTGGCGGCCGCGGATCATCAACTGGCGGTCCTCGACGGTGATCGCGATGTCATCCTCGCGGAAACCCGCGACAGCAAGCGTGATGCGGAACCCGTGTTCCGAGGATTGTTCGATATTGAACGGGGGGTAGCCCTCGTTCCCGCTTTTCGCGGTGCGTTCGACAAGCCGCTCAAGCTGGTCGAAGCCCAGAAGGAAGGGATGGGCGGCAAAGGTCAGTTTCGTCATCTCGGGCCATGTCCTCGTCTTCAAGCGACATTCTGGCGGGCCCCCGTGCGGGCGGCCCTTCCCCCGGAATATGGAGGCTGCCCCCCCGCCCGACAAGGCAGGCACGTGAAAAGCTTCCCGGCGTCACGGGGAGTTGCTATCCTTCCTTACCACATCGCTCGACTCACAACCGGACCCAATGAACGCCCATCTCGAAATGGACAGCATCGAAGTCCTTCGCGTGAAACTCGAAGTGCTGCGGCAGGAACACCGCGACCTCGACGAGGCGATCCACCTGATGGAGATCTCGGGGCGGTCCGACCAGTTGACCTTGCGCCGGCTGAAGAAGCAGAAGCTGGGCCTCAAGGACCAGATTGCCCGGCTCGAGGATATCCTCACCCCCGACATCATCGCCTGACGCCATTGCGCGGGGCGGCGCCATGGCTATAGTGCGCGCTCCATTTCGGGGATCGGAGACGGCATGGGCGTGAAGGTCGGCATCATCATGGGGTCGCAGTCGGACTGGCCCACGATGAAAGAGGCGGCGGCGGTTCTGGACGAGCTTGGCGTGCCTTACGAGGCAAAGATCGTCTCGGCCCACCGCACGCCGGATCGGCTCTGGGCCTATGGCAAGACCGCCGTGGAGCGCGGGTTGCAGGTCATCATCGCGGGCGCCGGCGGGGCCGCGCATCTGCCCGGCATGATGGCGTCGAAGACGCGCGTGCCGGTCATTGGCGTGCCGGTCCAGACCAAGGCGCTTTCGGGCGTCGACAGCCTTTATTCCATCGTCCAGATGCCCAAGGGTTATCCGGTCGCCACCATGGCCATCGGCTCCGCCGGGGCCGCGAATGCCGGTCTCATGGCCGCCGCTATCCTCGCCAATGGCGATGCGGCGCTGGCCGAACGGCTGGATGCATGGCGCGCGGCGCTTTCCGCGTCGATACCGGACGCGCCCTTGGATGACTGAGCCACTGCCCCCCGGATCGACCATCGGCATCCTCGGCGGCGGCCAGCTTGGCCGGATGTTGTCGGTCGCGGCCGCCCGTCTCGGTTACCGCACGCATATCTACGAACCCGCCGCAAACCCGCCCGCCGCGGATGTGGCCCATGCGGTGACGACGGCGCCCTATGAGGACCTTGCCGCGCTGGCGCGATTCGCCGCCTCGGTGGACGTCATCACCTACGAGTTCGAGAATATCCCGACCTCTGCCCTCGACGCGCTCGAGGCGGCGCGGCCGATCCATCCCAACCGCCGCGCGCTCGCGGTCAGCCAGGACCGGCTGACGGAAAAGGCGTTCCTCACCGACCTCGGCCTGCTGACCGCGCCATTCGCGGCGGTGGACGACGAGGTCGATCTGGCGGAGGCGGTCGAGGAAATCGGTTGCCCGGCGATCCTGAAAACCCGGCGGATGGGCTATGACGGCAAGGGTCAGGCGCGGATCATGACAGCCGAGGACGCCGTGGCGGCGCTTGCCGAAATGGCGGGGGCGCCCGCGATCCTCGAAGGCTTCGTCGACTTTTCCCACGAAGTGTCGGTCATCGCCGCCCGCGGCCTCGACGGCGCGGTCGCGGCCTTCGATCCGGGCGAGAATGTCCACGAGGGTGGCATCCTGCGCACGACCACCGTCCCCGCCCGCCTGTCCCCGGCGCAGCGCACGGACGCGGTCCTTCTGGCCGCCAAGATCCTGAACGCTCTGAAGTATGTGGGCGTCATGGGGGTCGAGATGTTCGTTACCCCCAAGGGCCTCATCGTGAACGAGATTGCGCCGCGCGTTCACAACTCGGGCCACTGGACGCAGAACGGCTGCGCGGTCGACCAGTTCGAGCAGCATATCCGCGCGATCACCGGCTGGCCGCTCGGCGACGGGGCGCGACATTCGGACGTGGTGATGGAGAACCTGATCGGCGACGACATCGCCCGCATCCCCGCCATCGCCCGCGAACCCCACGCAGCGATCCACCTATACGGCAAGGCCGAAGCGCGGCCCGGCCGCAAGATGGGCCATGTGAACCGCGTCACGGGACGGTGAGGATGACCGCGCCCTTGCGGTGGCGCGCCTCGACATGGGCATGGGCTTCGGCGATGCGTTCCAGGGGATAGGTCCGTTCGATCACCGGGCGGAGCTTTCCCTCGGCGACCATGGCTTTCAAGACTTCAAGATCGGCGGCGCTGTCGCCGCTGGTGGCGATCTTCAGACGCGGCCCGCCCGCGATCTTCGCCCAGAGCGCCTGCATCATCTCGCGGAACCCGAAGTTCAGCGGCAGGAAAAGGCCGCCAGGCGTCAGCACCCGGCGGGCGCGGGCGAAATCCACCGCGCCGACCGCGTCAAAGACAAGATCGTAGCGCGCAAGACTGTCGGTGAAATCCTCGGCCCTGTAGTCCACGAAATGCTCGGCACCCAGTTCCAGAACGAGGTCGCGGTTCGTCCCGCTCGCGATCCCCGTCACTGTCGCCCCCAGCGCACGGGCGATCTGCACCGCGTAGATCCCGACGCCGCCCGAGGCGCCGACGACCGCAACGCTCTGCCCGGGCCGGACTTTCGCGAAATCCCGCAGGAAGACGAGCGCGGAGAGCGCGCCGAAGGGGAGCGCGGCAGCCTCCTCGTCGCTGAGACCCGCGGGCGTTTCGACCACGGGGCCGGTCGCGGGCATGACGAGGTATTCGGCATGGGCACCCTTGCCGGAAAAGCCGAAGACGCGCGTGCCCGGCGCCGGGGCTTGCGCGCCCTCGCCAAGCCCCGCAACCTCACCGGCGAACTCGAGCCCGAGCACCGGGTTCTTCGGTCGTGTTAATCCCGTCATCAGCCGCCCGGGCAGCCAGAGGATGCCGGGATAGGCCGCCGCGCGCATCCGCCAGTCGGCGGTGGTGACCGAGGTCGCGCGGACGCGCACCAGGACCTCGCCCGGTGCCGGCGCCGGCCGGTCGATCTCGGCCAGCCGCACTACCTCGGGCCCGCCATAGCGTTCGTAAACCGCAGCCTTCATGGGCCCCTTCCCGTGCAGAACATCCGGGATGGTAGACCGCATAGCCCCGAATGACCACCTCTGGCCCCTTGTTTCGGCGATCGGTCGGGGCCACTCTCGCCTTCATGAAGACCAACTCTCCCCGCCTTGCCGTCCGGGCCATCGTCGTAGATGAGGGGCGGCTCCTTCTGGTCAACGCCTATCCCGGCCGCAAGTCCGACCTCTGGTGCGCGCCGGGCGGCGGCGTCGAGCGGGGCGCCTCGTTGCCCGACAATCTCGCGCGCGAGGTTCATGAGGAATGCGGCCTGACGGTCAGGGTCGGTCCCCTCGCCCTCGTCAATGAATTCCACGATCCGAAGACCGGCTTCCATCAAGTCGACCTCTTTTTCCGCTGCGACATCCTCGCCGGCTCCCTCGACCCCGGCTGGGCCGATCCCGAACGTGTCGTCCACACCCGTCGGTTCTTCACGCCCGCGGAAATCGCCGCGATCCGGCTGAAGCCCGACAGCCTTGCCCGTGTCGCCTTTGGCGGTGCGGGGCCGGCGCATTATGACCCGCTGGAGACGATCGTGCTATGAGCCGCGCCTTCGTGAAGGAGGATGGGCCTGACACTGTCCCCCTGCCCGACCTGCCGATCAGCCCGCATCCGAACTATGTGACACCGCGCGGCCTTGCCGCCTTGCGCGACCGTCTCGCCGCGCTACGGGTGGAGCTTGCGCGGCTGAAGGCGCGGACGGATCGGCTCGATACCCTTCCTGAAAAGGCCGCCGAGCGCGACATCCGCTATGTCGAGGCGCGGCTTGCCTCGGCGATCCCCGTCGATCCTGCCGCACAGCCGGCGGGCACCGTGGCCTTCGGCGCGCGCGTGACGGTTGCCGACGATGCGGGCGCCGAGGCAGTCTACGAGATCGTGGGAGAGGACGAGGCGGATGCGGGCTTGGGCCGCATCGCACCGCAGTCGCCGCTTGCCCGCGCGCTTCTCGGTGCCGAGGTCGGCGACACGGTCGAGTGGCGGCGCCCCGCGGGCAAGGTCACGCTCGAGATCACCGCGATCCGCTACGGCTGACGCGCGGGCCTGAGCGCGAAGCCGACCCCACCGAGGACGAGGAGCGAGGCGACGAGGAAGCGCAGCGTCACCGGTTCGCCCAGAAACACGATGCCTCCGGCAAGCGCGATCAGCGGCACGGTCAGCTGCGCGACGCCGCCGCGAGCGGAGCCGAGTTCAGGCAGCACGCTGTACCAGAGCGCATAGCCGAGGCCCGAGGTGATCCCGCCCGAGACGAGGGCGAGGGCGAGGCCGGCCGCACTGGCCGGCAGGGCCGCCCCGGGCAGCATCGCCCAGAGCAGAAGCGCCGCCGGCACTGCGAGGATGAAGTTCCAGGCCGTCGCGCCCAGCGCGTCGCGGGTTCCGCGCGCGGAAAGGGAATAAATGCCCCAGCCCACGCCCGCGGCGGCCATAAGGCCTGCGTGAAGCGTACTCGGCGCGGAGCTGCTGCCCGGCGCAAGAAGATAGACCAGCCCAAGGAAGGCCGCCCCCGCCCCGATCCAGCGCCGCGCGGGCACCGCCTCGCCGCCCACGAGGGCGCCCGCGAACATGGTGATCTGCACCATGCCGAAGAGGATCAGCGCCCCCATGCCGGCATCTAGAGCGCCATAGGCCAGCGAGAAGCCGAAGAGATAGAGAAGCAGCGCGGCGGCCCCGACCGCGCGCCCCTTGCCGCCCGGCCAGAGCGCGCTGCCGCTTCGGGCGCGCCGCAGGAGGACCAGCGCGGCCAGCATCAGGGCCCCGGCAAGCAGGCGCACGACTGCAAAGTCGACTGCACCGATCCGCCCCGCGCCGACGCCCGCCCGGTTCAGGACCGAGTTCGCGGCGAAGGCCGTCATCGTCAGGGCAGTCAGGAGGACGAGGCGCATGCAGCCTTGGTAGTGACTCGTGCCCGGCCCCGCAATCCGGGACGCAGCAAGACGGGGCGGCGTCATGACGCCGCCCCGCCCACGCATCCGGCCGGGAGGGTGCCGGTGCGGTTACCGCAGCCCGTCGCTGCGGCCGCTGTAGGTCTCGAACGTCGTCTCGGCGACCGCCTCGCCGCCCTCGCCCTTCACCCTCAGGCGCAGCTTGTGCCTGCCTTCCTCGGGCGCGGCGACATAGGCTTCGATGCCGTTGCCGACATCGGTGCCGTCCAGCGACCACTGGCAGGCGTCGGGGTCGATCTGCTCGCCGGTCCTGAGGTTCACCGCCGCCCAGAGCTTCATCGGGATGCCGGCCGCGACCTCGGCCCCCGGACGCGGATGGAGGATCGCCACCAGCGGCGGGCGCTCCTGCACGCGGACGGATTTCGAGGTGACGGATTCGCTGTGGAACCCGTCGTGCGCGGTTAGCCGGAAGATCAGAGATCCGTGGGGCAGCGGAGCCGCGTCGAATTCGGCCCCGTCGCCGGTCGTGAGGCTGACGAGCGCGTTCCACGACCTGCCCTTGTCCTTCGAGAACTGCAGCGCAAAGAGCGGCGGCTCCCCCTCGCCCGCCTCGACGCTCCAGCGTGCGCGGCCCTTATCGCCTTCGACCGACACCTCGAACCCGCCGAGCTTGACGCGCCGGCCACTGGCGCGGCGGGACCAAATCACGCGCGGCTCCTCGCCGTCCTCTCCGGAGACGACGATGCGCAGTTCGGACCCCGGCTCGCGGTCCGGCAGGAAGGCCTGGACAAGCATCGCGCTCCGCCGCCCCTTGCCGCCGCCCTCGCAGCCGCAACCGCAATCGCCGCTGCAGCCACAGCCGCCACCGCAACCTTGCGAGGCGAACATCTGCGCCGGCGCCTCGGCCACGACCTCGCCGCCTTCGCCGATCAGCTGGACGCGGATGCGGTCCGAGACCGAGGCGCCGTCAAGCCGCGCGCTGGTCATCAGGCGCATGACGCTTTTCACCTCGACCCGGTCGTCGGGCTGCACCACCGCGATGACCGAGACGAGCGGTTCGGTGATCTGGCGGCGCCAGGTCTCCATCCATTCCGGCTGCGGGTCAGGGATGTATTCCCAGGGCCAGAGATAGGGATCGACCAGTTCCGGGATACGGAACCGCCGCCGGCAGGACCGGGGATCGAGCCGGGAGTTGTTGTAGAGCCTGTTGTAGTTGTGCAGCGAAAAGCCGTTGCCGCCGCAATAGGACATCAGGTCCTTGGCGTTCGGCCGCTGGATCGCGCCGTTATTGGTGTCGAGCGCGTATTCCCCGAGCGAAGCGTTGGGCGTGTTCGCGGCATCGTAGGGCTCGTAGGCCGGATAGGTGGCATCGCCCGGCGTGCCGCAGGGTGCGTGCGGCAGGCCGCAGGCATGGCCGACCTCATGCGCCATCGTCACCTGCGCGCCGATGCCGCCGCTGGTCACCCCGGACGAGGCGCAGCCGCCGACATTCGCGATCGGGATGCCGCTGGGCAGGAGGCCGTAGTAGATGACATCGGTCCGGTTGCCGTCGAGCGTCCGCACGGCCGCGATCGCCGCGTTGAGGTCGAGCCATTGCTGCGAGCAGCCGCCCGGCGACAGCGCAACCCCTGTCAGGGGCGTCGCCCAGTTGATCGTGCCCGCGCTCGAGAAGTTGCCCTGCGCCTCGACCGGCATCCGCGTCAGCGTCGTCGCGGCGGTGGTCATGAGATCGTTCACCGTCGGCGCGGGCAGGTTGAGGTTCGCGGTGCCGGCGGCGTTCGGGCCGTTGTATGCGATCATGACGCCGCGCAGCGACAGGGTCTGGCGCAGGTCGGCGGCGACATCTACGACATGGTCGTCGACGATATTCGCCTCGTCCTGACCGTCGTGCCAGATCTCGGCGGTGATCTTCATCCGCCCGCGCACCTGCGCCGCCGGGATGATGAAGTTGAGCGAGGCGCCGAGCGTCGAGCGCTCGGTATCATAGCTGTCCGCCGCCGCGGTGACGACGCCGGGCGCCTGCGGCAGGATCGTGAGCGCGGGCAGGAAGGGCTCGAACCAGCTTGTCTGCCGCTCGACGCGGATACGACCGCGAAACCGTGCGCCGCGCAGGAAAAGGCTCGAGACATAGACGCGGACCCAGGTCGTCTTGTTGCAGACGAGCGGGACGGAGTTGTCCGGCCCCCGGTCCGACGGGTCGGTCAGATGCTGGCTCGCGCGGTTGTACTGGATCGCCTGCGTGACCTCGACCGACGAGATCGAGGACCACTTGATCTTGAAGGGCGGATCGAAGGGAAATGGCAGACGGTCGCGCGGAAAATCGTACGGAAATCCAAAGTCTGGCATGACAGCCTCCTGGAAACTGGGTGTGCCCCCACCCGCCGGTACTGAAATGACTGAACTCTAATGACGTAAGGTAAGCCTACGCCGATGGTGCGGAATTGCACTGGCGGTATTCCAGACCCGGCCAGTGCGGGCTCAAACGAAAAGGGGCCCCGAAAGGGGCCCCTTCCCGGTTCCTTGCGGACCGGCGTGATTACATCATGCCGCCCA
>JAGRDU010000109.1 GCA_020446905.1 Paracoccaceae bacterium
GTCCGGGGGCAGCGCCCCCGGCCCTGCCCTCAGAACTCGACGCCCTTCTGACCCTTGATCCCGGACCGGAACGGATGCTTGACGAGGGTCATCTCGGTCACGAGGTCCGCAATGTCGATCAGCTCCTCCTTCGCATTCCGTCCCGTCAGCACGACATGGGTCATTGCCGGCTTTTCGTCCCTGAGGAACGCGACAACCTCCTCGATTGGCAGGTAATCATACCGCAGCGCGATGTTGATCTCGTCCAGCAGAACCATCCGGTTCCGCTCGTTCCGGATCAGCTCTTTCGCCTTCTCCCACCCCCGGCGGGCGGCTGCGATGTCGCGCTCCTTGTCCTGCGTTTCCCAGGTGAACCCTTCGCCCATGGCGAAGAACTGGCAGAGATCACCGAAATGCGCCTCGATCAGCCGCCGCTCGCCGGTGTCCCAGGCGCCCTTGATGAACTGCACCACCGCCGAAGGCATCTCATGCGCGATGCAGCGCAGTATCATGCCAAAACCGGACGAGGATTTGCCCTTTCCCGCGCCGGTATGGACAATGATGAGGCCCTTTTCGCCTTCCTTCGTCGCCATGATCTTGTCGCGCGCGGCCTTCTTCTTGGCCATCTTGCTGGCGTGCCGGGCGGCGTCCTCGGCCGGATCGGTCGGTTTCGGTGCGGCCATGGTCCCTTCCGTCGCTTGACAAGCAGGCGCCCCATGCCTCAGGTGAGGCGGCGCTGGTTCCTGTCTTAGGGCAGGCGAAGAGGGAATGCGACAGGCTTTGCGACCCATCGGGATGCATCGCCGAAGCGCAGCCGCCCCCGCGACCGTGACCGGAGAGGTCCCCCATGGCCCACTGGCGAGATGCCGGGAAGGGGGAGGGGCCGCCGGGGCAACTGCCCCGACATCCGCAAGCCGGGAGACCTGCCAGCGCATGGATGTGACGGCGGACGGGGGATTCCGCGACCGGCTCGGGGCAGGCGCCCCCCGCAGGCTTCCCCTTTTCGCATGAGGATAGGGATTGTTGCCGGTGACCGTGACGCTGCATGTCTGCACCACCTGCAAGATGGGTGCGCCCGTGAATGAGGGAGAGCCGCGCCCCGGCGCGCTGTTGCTCGATGCGCTGCTCGCCGCCGGCGCGCCGGAGAACGTGCGCATTCAGCCGGTGGAGTGTCTGTCCGCGTGCGATCATGGTTGCAATATCGCCCTCACCGGACCCGGCCGCTGGTCCTATGTCTACCGCGGCCTGAACCCCGATGAGCACATCGCCGATATCCTCGCCGGCGCCGCCGCCTACGCCGCCACGACGGACGGCATCGTCCCCTGGCGAGAACGCCCTGTGATCTTCCGCAAGCAATCGCTTGCCCGCATTCCCCCGATGGAGACCTGAATGACCGACCTGAACAAGATCCCCGTCACCGTCATTACCGGCTTTCTCGGGTCGGGCAAGACGACGCTCATCCGGCACCTCATGCAGAACCCGCAAGGCAAGCGTCTCGCCGTGCTGGTCAACGAATTCGGCACCGTCGGCGTCGACGGCGATATCCTGAAGTCCTGCGCGGATGAGAATTGCCCGGAGGAGAATATCGTCGAGCTGGCCAATGGCTGCATCTGCTGCACCGTTGCCGACGATTTCATCCCGACGATCGAGGCGCTGATGGCCTTGCCGCAGCGTCCGGACCATATCCTGATCGAAACCTCGGGCCTCGCCCTGCCGAAGCCGCTCCTCAAGGCCTTCGACTGGCCCGCGATCCGCTCTCGCATCACCGTCGACGGTGTCATCGCCCTGGCGGATGCCGAGGCGGTTGCCGCGGGCCGTTTCGCCCCCGATGTGGACGCGGTGCAGGCTCAGCGCGATGCGGATGACAGCATCGACCACGAAACCCCGCTGTCCGAGGTGTTCGAGGACCAGATTTCCTGCGCCGATATCGTCCTCATGTCCAAGGCGGACCTCGCCGGTGAGACCGGCCTTGCCGCCGCCCGCGCGGTGATCGAGGCCGAGGTGCCGCGCAAGCTGCCGATCCTGCCGATGGCTGAGGGGCGTATCGACCCCGCCGTCATCCTCGGCCTGAACGCGGCCGCCGAGGACGACCTCCACGCCCGCCCCTCGCACCACGACGGGGCCGACGACCATGAACACGACGATTTCGACACCGTGGTGATGGAGCTGCCCGAGGTCGATGACCCGGAGGCCCTGAAGGAGGCAATCATCCGCCTTGCCCGCGAACAGAACATCCTGCGCGTGAAGGGCTACGTCGCCGTCAAAGGCAAGCCGATGCGGATGCTGGTGCAGGCCGTCGGTGAACGGGTCCGCGCCCAGTACGACCGGCCCTGGGGCGATACCCCCCGCGCGACCCGCCTCGTTGTCATCGCCGAACACGACCACGTCGATCCCGCCAAGATCCGCGCCGTTCTGGCGCCCGAACCGCAAGAGGCCTGAGGCCGCCGATGCACGTCATCTTCCGCGAAAGCCACGGGCTCGAGGAAACGGACACGCCCACCGATCTCGGCCAGACCCCGGCCGAGCTGGTGGTGCTGTCCTTTTCCGACAGCGATCTTGGCGCCTTCGCGGCGGGCTGGCATCGCGGCAAGGCGTCCCTGCCGACCCTTCGCCTCGCCAATCTCGTGGCGCTGCGTCACCCCCTGTCGGTCGATACCTACGTCGAGCAGACCCTTTCGGGGGCGAAAGGCATCCTGATCCGGCTGATTGGCGGTGAAAGCTATTGGCCCTACGGCCTCGCCCAGGTGCAGGACCTCGCACGCCGAAAGGAGATTGCGCTCGCGGTACTGCCCGCCGACGGACGCGAGGATAAAAGGCTCGACACGCTCTCGACCCTGCCTGTTTCGACCCTGCGCCGCCTGCAAACGCTCTGCGATGCCGGGGGCGCGGTCGCCGCGCAGGCGGCCTTGCAGCAATTGGCCGTGGCCTCGGGGCTCTATGCCGGTCCGGTCGCGGGCGACAAGACGGTGCCCTCCTTCGGCTGGTATCGCCCCGACAAGGGCGTTGTGGTCGCGCCTGAGGAGACCGACCGTCCGCGCGCCGTCATCACCTTCTACCGCTCGTACCTCACCGCCGCCGATACAGACCCCGTTGATGCCCTTATCGCCGCGCTGGAAGAACGGGGTTTTGCGGCAATCGGTGCCTTCGCGACCAGCCTCAAGGACCCGGTCGCTGCTACATGGCTGCGGACCGAACTGACCCGCCTGTCCCCCGCCGCCGTGGTCAATGCCACCGCCTTCTCCGCGAAGGGGTCGGACGGGGCGCCCTCGCCGCTCGACGCGCCCGGCTGCCCGGTCTTCCAGGTCGCCCTTTCGACCGCGCGCCGCAAAGATTGGGCCGAGTCCGACCGGGGCCTCTCCCCGGCAGATCTCGCCATGCACGTCGTCCTGCCTGAGGTCGATGGCCGGATTTTCGCCGGCGTCGCCAGCTTCAAGAGCCCGGGCCGCAAGGACCCCGACCTTCAGTATTCCCGGTTCGCCCACCGCGCCGACGCTGCCCGTATCGCCGCCGTCGCGGACCGCGTTGCCGGCTGGCACGCCCTGGCGCGGACCGCGCCAGCCGACCGGAGGCTCGCGCTGGTCCTGTCCACCTATCCCGGCAAGACGCACCAGCTCGCGCATGCCGTAGGGCTGGACGCCATCGCTTCGGCCGAGGCGATACTGAGCACGGTCGAGGGCGAAGGCTATGCCGTTTTCCGTGGGCGCGACTTGGGCGAAAGCCTGTCCACCCGCACGCTCGAATGGCCCGTTTCCGCATATTTAGAGACGGTTTCAATGCTTCCGCAGTCACTGCGCGAGGCCCTTCATGCGGCCTGGGGCAATCCAGAGACCGACCCCGCCGTGACCGAAGGACACTTCCGTTTCGCCGCCGTTAGGCGCGGAAACGCTCTTGTCGCCCTCCAGCCCGAGCGGGGCGAGGTTGCCGCGCGGGATGGTGACTATCACGACCTCTCCCGCACCCCGCGCCATTCTTATGTCGCTTTCTATTTCTGGCTGCGGTCGCAGGGCATTCATGTCCTTGTCCATATCGGCGCCCACGGCACGCTCGAATGGCTGCCGGGCAAGTCGGTCGCCCTCTCGGAAGCCTGCTGGCCCGAAGCACTGACCGGCAACCTGCCCGTTATCTACCCCTTTATCGTCAACGACCCCGGCGAGGCCGCGCAGGCCAAACGGCGAATCGGGGCCGTCACCATCGGCCACCTGCCGCCGCCTGTGGCCGAGAGCACCGTACCCGAGGCACTGGGCCGTCTTGAACAGCTGCTCGATGAATACTCCACCGCCGACGGTCTCGACCCCGCCCGCCGTGACCGCCTTATCGCGTCAATCCGAGACGAGGCGCGGGGCAGGGGGGTGGAGGATGACCTCGGTATCCCCCAAGACGCCTCTCCGGCCGAGGCGATCACCCGCATCGACCGCTTCGTCTGCGACATCAAGGAAAGCCAGTATGGCGATGGCCTGCATGTCTTCGGCACCGGCCAGTGCGGGGCTGAGGAACGGGCCGGCCTGATCGCCGCGCTGAACGGCAGGAGGGTGGACGGGGGCCCATCCGGCTCGCCGTTCCGGGGCCGGTCGGACGTGCTGCCGACGGGCCGGAACCTCTTCACCACCGACCCGCGTGCGGTGCCCTCGCGTGCCGCCCACGCGCAGGGCGTGAAACTGGCCGAGGAGCTTCTCCGCCGCCACCTTCAGGACCACGGCGACTGGCCGAGGTCTCTGGTCGTGGATCTCTGGGGTTCGGCGACGATGCGGACAGCAGGCGAGGAATTTGCCATGGCTCTTCACCTCGCGGGCCTCGCACCGAAGTGGAACGACGGCTCGGAACGTGTTTCGGGTTTCGAAGTCATCCCCCTCGCCTTGCTGCGTCGCCCCCGCATCGACGTTACATTGCGCGTTTCGGGCCTGTTCAGAGACGTATTTCCCGGTCTCGCCCAGCTCTTCGAGGCCGCCGCCGAAGCCCTCGCGAAGCGAGAGGAAGACCCCGCCGACAACCCCTATTTGCGCACCACACCGCGCGTCTTCGGGCCGAAACCCGGCCTCTACGGCCTCGCCATGACCGGCGCGATCGAGGATTACTCGGTCGAAGGACAGGCCGCGGCTGGTGAGGCCTGGCTCTCAGGCTCCGAATGGGCCATCGACGCGACCGGCGCCGTCCTGCCTGCCCGCGAAGCGCTGGAGGAGCAGGTCAAGGGCGCCGACGGGTTCGTGCATGTGCAGGACCTTACTGAAACCGATCTTCTGCTCGCCTCCGACTACGCGGCCCACGAAGGCGGTTTCGCCGCCGCGGTCGCGCGCCTTGGCGGCACTGCGCCTGCGCTCTACCATCTCGATGCCACGCGCCCGGATGCACCCCGCGCCCGCACCCTGCCCGAAGAGATCGCCCGTGTCGTCCGGGCCCGCGCGGCCAACCCGAGCTGGGCCGACGGCATGATGCGCCACGGTTTTCGCGGCGCCGCCGAGATCGCCGCGACACTCGACCACATGGCCGCCTTCGCTCATCTTGCGCGCGCCGTCCCCGCGCATCTTTTCGATCTTTACCACGAGGCGACGCTCGGACGCGTGGACCTGACCGCCTTCATGGATCGCGAAAACCCGGCTGCGCTTCAGGCGATGCGTGACCGCTTCGCCGCGCTCCGCGACGCAGGTCTTTGGGTTAGCCGGCGCAACTCGACAGTGATCGAGGCCCGGGAATGAGCGCGCCGGTCATTCAGGGATGGTGCCCCGGCGCCCTGCGTCCGATGATGTCGGGCGACGGTCTGGTCGTTCGGGTTCGGCCACATGCCGGCCGCCTCAGCCAGGAACAAGCCGCCGGGATTGCCAGTCTGGCAGGCAGATACGGCAACGGCTTGATCGACCTTTCCAGCCGCGCGAACCTCCAGATTCGCGGAGTGCGCGAGGGCACCTGGGAACCGCTGATCGACGGCCTCCGCGCCCTTGACCTGATCGACGAAAACATCTCCGCGGAAACCCGGCGCAACATCGTCGTCACGCCGTTCTGGCACGAGGGCGACGGCACTGTTGAGATTGCCAGCGCGCTGGAACGCGCGCTCGTGGCAACGGGTGCTCCGACAGTCCCCGGAAAATTCGGGTTCTCGGTCGACTCGGCTTTTCACCCATCAGGTCTCTCCGGTGTGTCTGCGGACATCCGGATCGCTCCGTGCTTCGGGGGGTGGCTCGTCTATGGCGATACCTTCCTCACCGGTGCAGTGGTCGAGACCCCGGACTCGGCGGCTGAGGCGGCCATGGAACTGGCGCATTGGTTCGTTTCCTCGGGTGGGATCGTGGACGGCCGCGGTCGGATGGCGCGTCTCTGGGCGGATGTGGAAGTCGACGTCCGCAACCGGCGTCTTCCGGGGCGCTTTCAGCAACGTGGAGTGCGCTTCGCGACCGATTCCGGTGTCAAGGCAGGGCCGCACGATCTTGGTTTCCTCGTAGGCTTCGAATTCGGCCAGATGGAAGCTGAAACCTTGTCAATTCTTGCCAAATGTGGCCCACTCCGCGTCACACCCTGGCGGATGATCCTGATCGAGGGCGCGACCTCGGCGCCGCGCATTCCGGGCATCATCACCGAGTCCACCGATCCGTTGCTGCGGGTCACGGCCTGCACTGGCGCGCCCGGCTGCCTGCAGGCGCTGATCGCCACTCGTCCCCTCGCTCGTGCGCTTGGCATCTCGCTTGCGCCGGATGCTCGACTGCATGTCTCGGGCTGTTCCAAGGGATGCGCACATCCGGGCGCCGCGCCTCTGACCCTGGTCGGCGAGGCGGGTGGAACCGTCGCCGTCGTCCGCAACGGCCCGGCGAGCGGCGCCCCCGTCTGCCGGGGCCTGAACCCCGACACGCTCACCCTGAACGATCTGACAGAGGCGCTGAATGCCCCACAGCTATGAAACCGACGGCGCCGCAATCTATGCCGAAAGCTTTGCGACGATCCGCGCCGAGGCCGAGCTCGCGCGATTCACCACCGAGGAAGAGGTCGTCGTCGTCCGCATGATCCACGCCGCAGGAATGGTCGGGCTGGAACGCCACGTCCGCTTTTCGCCTGGCATGGCGATCGCTGCGCGCACCGCACTGGAAGCCGGGGCGCCGATCCTTTGCGATGCGCGCATGGTCAGCGAAGGTATCACCCGGCCGCGCCTTCCCGAGGGGAACGAGGTAATCTGCACCCTTCACGATCCGAAGGTGCCAGAAATGGCCAAGGCCATGGGCAACACCCGCTCCGCCGCCGCGCTTGAACTCTGGCGCCCGCATCTTGACGGTGCCGTCGTCGCCATCGGCAACGCCCCGACCGCGCTCTTTCATCTTCTGAACATGTTGGAAGACCCCACATGCCCACGCCCCGCCGCGATTATCGGCTGCCCCGTGGGGTTCGTCGGCGCGGCGGAATCGAAGGCCGCGCTGATGGCGGATCTGCCTTCACCTTCGCTCATCGTCGAAGGCCGGCTCGGCGGCTCTGCGATCACCGTCGCCGCGGTCAACGCGCTGGCGAGCCGGAAGGAATGAAGATGGGCAAGGTTATCTGCGTCGGCCTCGGCCCCGGCGACCCCGAGCTGATGAGCGTGAAGGCAGACCGTCTGGTCCGTTCGGCCGGCCATGTCGCCTACTTCCGAAAAGTGGGGCGGGCGGGACAGGCCCGGCAGATCATCGAGGGGATGCTGTCCCAGGGTGCGACGGAATATCCGATGGAATACCCGGTCACGACCGAGATCCATTTTTCCGACCCAGAGTACAACCGCCTGCTCTCTGAATTCTACGAGGATTGGGCGCAGAAACTGGCCGATCTGGCCGAAACAGAGACTGTTCTGGTGCTCTGTGAGGGCGATCCGTTTTTCTACGGATCCTTCATGCATCTCCATTCCCGCTTGCAGGGCCGGGCCGAAGTCGAGATCGTTCCGGGCATCACCGGCATGTCCGGCTGTTGGACCGCTACGGGCCTCCCGATGACCTGGGGCGATGACGTTCTGACCGTCCTCATGGCGACCCTGCCCGAGGAAGAACTCGAGGCGCGCTCGCGCGACGCAGACGCCCTCGTCTTCATGAAGATCGGGCGGAACCTGCCGAAGCTGCGCCGCGCCCTGGCCAAGTCTGGACGCCTGGCCGCCGCCTGGTTGATCGAGCGCGGCACCATGCCAGGACAGAGGGTGCAGCGTCTGGCCGAGGCGGATGAAGTCGCGCCCTACTTCTCGATTGTTGTCGTTCATGGTCAGGGGCGTCGGCCATGACCGGTTGGGTCGCCATCGCAGGCCTTGGGCCGGGTGACGAGGCACTCGTGACGCCGGAGGTGCGCGCGGCTCTCGACGCTGCGACCGACGTCATTGGCTACATCCCCTATGTCGCACGAATCGCGCCGCGCCCCGGACTTGCGCTGCATCCGACCGACAACCGGGTCGAGCTGGAGCGTGCCACCCATGCTCTTGATCTTGCGGCCGCGGGTCACCGAGTCGTCGTCGTCTCGTCCGGCGACCCGGGCGTTTTCGCCATGGCTGCGGCAGTGTTCGAGGCGCTTGAGAAATGGCCCGACCCGGACGCCCACGACATTCGCGTCCTGCCCGGAATCACCGCGATGCTGGCCGCGGCCGCGCGGCTCGGTGCGCCGCTGGGCCACGATTTCTGTGCCATCAACCTCTCGGACAATCTCAAGCCCTGGGCACTGGTCGAACGCAGGTTGCGCCTTGCCGCGCAAGCCGGCTTTGCGATGGCGTTCTACAATCCCCGCTCAAGAAACCGGCCACATCAGTTTTCCCGCGCCCTCGACATCCTGCGCGAGGAATGCGGACCGGAATGTCTCATCTCTTTCGCGCGCGCCGTCAGCACCCCCGACGAGGCGCTGAAAACCGTTACGTTGGCCGAAGCAGAGCCTGATATGGCCGACATGCGCACGGTCGTGATCGTCGGCACGGCCGCCACGCGGCGCGTCGGGCGCTACCTCTACACCCCGAGATCGTCGGGATGACCAAGGAAGGCCAGAACTTCGCCGACATTGCGCGCAACCTGCCGCCCCGGCAGGCGCGGTCGCTCGATCATCACCACGGGAAGGCCGAGCGTGCGCGCGGCATCAAGCTTGGCGCGCGCTCCTTCTCCGCCGGCGTTCTTGGCGACGACGATGTCGATCCCGCGGCCGGACAAAAGCGCGGTGTCTGCCGCCACATCAAATGGTCCGCGGGCGATCACAACCTCGGCATCGGGCAGTGGAAGTGCTTCGACGGGCGGGTCGACAAGCCGCAACAGATAGTGGTGCTGCGGTTTTGCCGCGAAGGCCCCGAGAGTCTGGCGCCCGATCGCAAGGAAGACGCGGCGCGGCGCGTCTGGCAACGCGGCAACCGCCCCGGCAAGATCACGGACCATGGTCCATCGGTCGCCGGGGCCCGGTGTCCAAGGCGCGCGCTCGAACGCGCAAAGCCGTACCTGCGCCTCCTCGCAGGCCGCGACCGCATTGCCGCTCATCATGGCGGCGAAAGGGTGGGTCGCATCGACGACATGGGTGATTTCTTCGGCGCGAAGATAGCGCACAAGGCCGTCGATGCCGTCAAAGCCGCCGACACGGGTCGGAAGCGGTTGCGCAAGCGGCGCCTCGGTTCGCCCGGCGTAGGAATAGACGGCGTCGAAACCACCTTCCGCGAGGCGCCGGGCCAGGACCGCCGCTTCTGTCGTGCCGCCGAGAAGAAGGACGCGCGTCATGTCTGACCCCTGGCTGACGATCATCGGTCTTGGCGAAGATGGACCGGCGGGCCTGACCGAGGCAAGCCATGCCGCGCTGGCGTGCGCCGAGGTGATCTTCGGCGGCCCGCGCCACCTCTCGCTTGTGAAAGCCGGGTCGCGCGGACGGGCCTGGCCGGTGCCCTTCACGATCGACCCCGTTCTGGCCGAACGCGGCCGGAAAGTCGTCGTTCTCGCCTCTGGGGATCCTTTCTGGCACGGCGCCGGCGGCAGCCTCGCCGGGCAGCTTTCCGCCGGAGAGTGGACGTGCCATCCGTCGCCCTCAACCTTCAGCCTCGCGGCCGCGCGCCTCGGCTGGAAGATCGAGGAAACTCTGTGCCTCGGTCTCCATGCGACGACATTCGGGCGGCTTGTGCCCGTCCTCGCGCGCGGGGTGCGTGCCATCCTGCTGCTGCGGGATGGAGAGGCTGTCGCCGAACTTGCCGGCTTCCTGACTGCCCGGGGCTTTGGCGCCTCTCGCCTCAGGGTGCTTGAGGCGCTGGGTGGGCCGCGGGAGCGGGTCCGCGAGGCGACGGCCGAAGCGCTTCCCTACGCCGATATCGCCGCGCCGGTCGCTGTCGCGGTAGAACTGGCGGGCTCGCGCGGACTGTCGCGGACGCCCGGGCGGCCCGATGTCGAGTTTGCGCATGACGGCCAGATCACCAAGGCGCCGGTCCGCGCCATCACGCTTGCCTCCCTCGCGCCGCGTCCGGGAGAGCTGCTCTGGGACCTCGGCGCCGGCTCGGGCTCGGTCTCGGTCGAATGGTGTCTCGCCGCGCCGGGGTGCCGCGCGCTCGCGGTCGAGGCGCGCGTCGACCGGACTGCGAACATCCGCGCGAACGCCGAACGGTTCGGCCTTCAGCATGTCCTCTCCACGGTCGAAGGCGACTGGCGCGACAGGATCGGGTCGCTGCCGACGCCGGACGCCGTATTCGTGGGCGGTGGAGCCGATTCCGCCGGATTAGAGACGATTCTTGCCAAGACCCCGCGGGGATGCCGCCTTGTGGTAAGCGCCGTGACCCTTGAAACCGAAGCGCTGATTGCGCGCCTTCATGCCGAGCGCGGAGGGACACTCCTGCGGGTGGACATTGCGGCGGCCGAACCGCTTGGCCGGATGCATGGCTGGCGACCTGCGCGCCCGGTCGTACAATGGAGCGTCGAGACATGAGAGTGGCGGGCTTCGGCTTTCAATCAGGCGCGACGGACGACTCGCTGCGGGACGCCTTGCGGCTGGCTGGCGGCCAGGCAGACAGACTCGCCACGCTGGCCGACAAGGCGGGGGCGCCGGCAATCAAGGCGCTCGCGTCGGACCTCGGGCTGCCGCTTGCAGAGGTGTCGCGCTCGGCCCTTCAGGGCGTGGCGACGCTGACCCGGTCGCCGCGCATCGAGGGGCAGTTCGGCACGGGTTCGGTCGCAGAAGCCGTCGCGCTTGTCGCGGCGGGGCCGGGCGCGCGCCTCCTCGGGCCGCGGGCGGTGTCCTCGGACGGGCTGGCGACGGCGGCCATAGCAGAAGGGAACGGCACATGACGGTACATTTCATCGGGGCGGGGCCAGGGGCCGCCGACCTCTTGACCCTTCGCGGGCGCGACCTGATCGCCGCCTCACCGGTCTGCCTCTATGCGGGCTCGCTCGTGCCCGAGGCGATCCTCTCCCATTGCCCCAAGGGCGCGAGGATCGTGAACACGGCGCCCCTGTCGCTGGACGAGATCATCGCCGAGATCGCCGCCGCCCATGCCGAGGGAAAGGACGTCGCGCGCCTGCACTCCGGAGACCTGTCCGTCTGGTCGGCGATGGGCGAACAGTTGCGCCGGTTGAGGGCGCTGAACATCCCCTATGACGTGACCCCCGGAGTGCCCGCCTTCGCCGCCGGCGCGGCCGCACTGGGTGCCGAGCTGACGCTGCCCGGCATCGCCCAGTCGGTCGTCCTGACCCGCACCTCGGGTCGTGCGACCGCCATGCCGCCGGGCGAGACGCTGGAGAACTTCGCCCGCACCGGCGCTGTCCTTGCGATCCATCTGTCGGTTCATGTGCTCGGCAAGGTGGTCAGCGAGCTCTCACCTCACTACGGCGACGGTTGCCCGGTCGCCGTGATCTGGCGCGCCTCCTGGCCCGATCAGCGGATCGTCCGCGCCACACTCGGCACCCTGCGTACCGCCGTCGGGGATGAGATGGAGCGCACCGCGCTGATCTTCGTCGGCCATTCCATCGGCGCCGAAGAATTTGACGAAAGCAGGCTCTACGCAGGCGATTATGACCGTCGTTATCGCCCGGTCGGCACCGATCCGAGGTTCCCGGAGACATGAGCCTTCCGCCCGGCCTCATCATCTCCGCCCCCGCCTCGGGCACCGGCAAGACCACGGTCACGCTGGGCCTTCTGGCGGCGTTCCGGGCGGAGGGCCTCCTGGTGCAACCTTTCAAGAGTGGCCCGGACTATATCGACCCGACCTTTCACCGCGCGGCGTCCGGCCGGGCGTCATTCAACCTCGATACCTGGGCGATGGCATCCCGGCGGATTGCTGGTCTTCTTCAGCAGGGTGAGGGCGCGGAGCTTGTGATCGCGGAAGGCTCGATGGGCCTCTTCGATGGGGTCGCCCGCCCCGGCGAATGTGGAACCGGCGCCTCTGCCGAGCTTGCCGCGTTGACGGGTTGGCCGGTGATCCTCGTCCTCGATGTCTCGGGCCAGGCGCAATCCGCCGCCGCGGTGGCGCTAGGCTTTGCAGCAATGCGGCCGGACGTGACGATCGCGGGCGTTATCCTCAACCGTGTCGCCTCCCCCCGGCATGAAGCACTCGCGCGCACAGGGATGGAGGACGCAGGCATTCGCGTCTTCGGGGCCCTGCCGCGCCGTGCGAGCATTTCGGTGCCCGAACGGCATCTCGGCCTTGTTCAGGCAGAAGAAACGCCCGAGCTGGATAGGATCATTGCCGAAGCGGGCGCCTTCGTATCCGAACATCTGGATCTTGCAGCACTTCGCGCGGTGGCGAAGCGCTCGCATCTCCGGCCCTGCGTGCCGCTGGCCGTCACCCCACCCGGCCAGCGCATCGCCCTTGCCCGCGATGCTGCGTTCTCGTTCGTCTATCCGCACCAGATCGACGGCTGGCGACGGGCTGGCGCGGAGATCTTGCTCTTCTCTCCCCTAGCGGATCAGGCACCGGACGATAGCGCCGATTGCTGCTGGCTTCCCGGCGGCTACCCCGAGCTGCATGGCTATAAGCTTGCCGCAGCTACGCATTTCCGGGAAGGTCTGAGACGTTTTTCCGAGACACGCCCCGTACATGGAGAGTGCGGCGGCTACATGGCAATGGGGACGGAGCTTGTCGATCGCGACGGTGTTCGCCATCAGATGGCCGGGCTCCTCGGCCTCGTCACGTCCTTCCAGAAGCGCAAGATGAACCTTGGTTACCGGCTTGCCGAATTGGTCGCGCCGATTCCGGGACACCGAACGGGCGCGCGCCTCAGGGGGCATGAGTTTCACTACTCGACGATCCTGGCGCAACCCGATATGCCGCTCGCGCGTGTCGCCGATGCCAGTGGCGCGCCGGTTGCGGAGACCGGATCGCGGCGTGGGCTGGCGACCGGGACGTTCTTTCATCTGATCGCGGAGGCGACATGAGCGGGTTTGTCAGCTTCGTTTCCTCCGGCCCCGGCGATCCCGAACTCCTGACCGTGCGCGCGGTCGAGCGGCTGAAATCTGCGGATGTGATCCTCTTCGACGATCTCGCGTCAGGTCCGATCCTGGCGCATGCGCGCGCGGGGGCGGAGGTTGTGGGCGTCGGCAAGCGCGCGGGCCGGCCGTCCGCCAAACAGGATCACGTCAACCGCCTGCTCGTCGATTATGCCGCGACCGGTGCGCGGGTCGTGCGGCTGAAGTCTGGCGACTCGGGCATGTTCGGTCGGCTCGAGGAGGAGATCCTCGCCTGCCGCGAGGCGGGGGTCGCCTACGAGATCGTACCGGGCGTGACCTCGGCCATGGCCGCCGCCGCAGTGGCCGGCATCCCGCTGACGCGGCGCATGACGGCCCGGCGCGTGCAGTTCGTGACCGGCCACGACGTCACCGGCGCCTTGCCCGAGGACCTGAACCTCGCCGCGCTGGCCGACCCCGGTGCGACCACTGTGATCTTCATGGGCAAGCGGACCTTCGGTGAACTGGCCCGGCGGCTGCGCGGAGCCGGGATGCCCGGAGACACGCCTGCGCTTCTCGCCGAAAGCGTCTCTACGCCGGCCCAAAAGCTGGTGCGCGGCACACTTGCCTCGATGGAGGCGCTGATCGCGGCCGAGGCCGGCGACGGACCCGCGCTGATCCTTCTCGGCCCGCTCCTGGACGGCACGTGAACGCCCTTTCCGTCACGGTGTGCCGCAGCTGTCCAGCCGGTCGCGCCGGCCTGGCGGGTGCTCTCGCGGCGGCATTGGGCGGCGCCGGTCTGGCGGCAAGCATTGCCGAGGTGGAATGCATGTCCGGCTGCACGCGCAGTTCGACCGTCGCCTTCCGGGCCCCTGGAAAGACGGCCTATCTCTTCGGCGATCTCGACCTGTCCGATATCCCCCTGCTCGTGACCTTCGCCGCGCTTTACCGTGCCTCGCCCGACGGCAATTTCGCCGACGCAAGGCCGCTGGGCACACTGCGCGACAAGGCGATCGCCCGCATTCCCGGCTGACGGCGTCGCAATCGGGCCTGAGCGCGCCGCGTTCCGCCTTGACCTCTGGCCGGATATGTTGGCACATGATCCCTGTATGGTGTCCGACCGGCGCAAAGCGCCCGGACTGAAACGGGAATGGGGTAGGGTGGACCAAAGGCGGCACCCGAAGCCCCAGCCGCCCCCGCGACTGTAAGCGGCGAGCGGTCTTCCAGCGGCCACTGGGGCACGCCCCGGGAAGGCGGAAGACACGCAGCGACCCGCGAGTCAGGAGACCGGCCATGCGTGAAGGCAACGCGAACGCCGTCGGGTGTGACGGCAAGGAGATGATGATGACCGCGATGACCAAATCCGCCGCCAAATCGGGCTCGGCCCTGCTTTCGATCGCCTTTGTCGCGATGGTGGGCGCCACGATGCTGTTCCTGGCGGGCCATGCCCAGTCGGCGACGCTGCACGACGCCGCGCACGACATGCGCCACGCGACGGGATTCCCCTGCCACTGAGGCAGGCCTGATCCTCAGATGATCCAACGTATGCTGGCCGGCGGGCTGATCGCCGGCTTTGCGGCGGGGCTGCTTGCGGCCGTGCTGCATTTCGCTTTTCTCCAGAAGCTGATCCTTCTGGGGGAACAGTATGAAACCGGCGCTCTTGTGCACTTCGAGAACGCCCATGCCGATACCTCTGCCGAGGGCCACGATCACGGCGCTGAAGGTCACGCCCATGGCGAACCCGCCAGCGGCGCCACGCGCAACGCGCTGACCGTCCTCTTCACGGCGCTCACCTATGCGAGCTATGGGCTTTTGCTGGCAGCGGGCTTCGCGTTCGCTGAACACCTCGGCCACCGGATCGACCCGCGTGAGGGGCTGCTTTGGGGCGCGGCGGGCTTTGCGGTGTTTCAGCTGCTGCCCTCGCTCGGCCTTCCGCCTGAACTCCCCGGTGCCGTGGCCGCCGACATCACCGAGCGGCAGATCTGGTATTTCGGCACCGTCGCGGCCAGCGGGATCGGGCTTGCGCTGATCGCCTACGGCGGCGGCATCCCGGCCGCGGTGATCGGGGCCGCTCTGCTGGCCGCGCCGCATCTGGTCGGTGCGCCGCATCTCGACGAATACGCCGGAACCGTGCCGCCCGAGCTCGAGGGGCAGTTCGTCGCCCGCGCGCTGGGTGTCGGGTTCATCACCTGGGCCGTGCTCGGCGCGCTCGCAGGGCGGCTCTGGTCGCGCGGCGAAGCCTGACTTCGGAACGTCCCGGCAATGGACATGACCGGGGCGATCTGCCATTCCGGGCCGCGCGCAGGAGGCCGGAACATGATTGAACTCTTTCTCATCGGCATCGGCACCGGAAACCCGGACCATCTGACGCGCCAGGCGATCAAGGCTCTGAATACCGTTGATCTGGTCCTGATCCCGCGCAAGGGCGCCTCGAAGGCAGATCTGGCCGAGCTCCGCCACGCCATCTGCACCGATGTGCTGAGCAACGCCGAGACCCGCATCGTCGAGTTCGATCTACCGGTGCGCGACCCGGCCAATCCTGACTACCTGTCGCGGGTCGACGACTGGCACGATGCCATCGCCGAGGTCTGGAAAGACACTATTCTTGCTGAAATTGGTCCCGCTGGCCGCGTCGCACTGCTGGTCTGGGGCGATCCATCGCTCTATGACAGCACCCTCCGGATCGCCGAAAGGGTCTCCCGCACGCTTGCGCTGACGACCCGCGTGATCCCGGGCATCACCTCGCTTCAGGCGCTGACGGCCGCCCACGCGATCCCGATCAACGACCTTGGCGCGCCGTTCCTCGTGACCACGGGCCGTCAACTGCGCGACGGCGGTTGGCCGGCAGGCGCCGACACCCTGGCCGTCATGCTCGACGGCGAGTGTTCGTTCCAGACCGTCGCACCGGACGGCGTCACCATCTGGTGGGCCGCCTATGCCGGGATGGAGAACGAGGTGATCGAAAGCGGCGCGCTGTCCGAAGCGGGGCCGCGGATCCTCGAGACACGCGCGAAGGCGCGGGCCGCGCATGGCTGGATCATGGACATCTATATCCTGCGCCGCGAGCGACGCTGATCAGACGCGCCGGATCGTGTCGCCATAGGCAAGCACCGGCGTCAGCTCGACCCGCTCACCGCCGACCATGCCGCTTTCGCTGTGGCCCGCGATGATCGCCGCCGCCCTTTGGCCGATCTCGCGCCGGCAGGCATCCATCGTCGCAAGCTGACGCGGCAATCCTTCAAGCAGATCCACCCCGTTGAAGCCCGCAAGGCCCAGCTTGCCGGGCACTTCGATGCCCTTGTCGAGGCAGTAAAGAAGCCCCCCGGCGCCGATCATGTCATTGGAATAATAGATGAAATCGAGATCCGGATTGCGCCAGATGACCGCCTCGGTCATCTCCCGACCCTTGAGGAGCGCCGAGCCGCCGGAATAGAACTCGGTGTCCGTCAGGCTCAGCCCGGCCTCGGCAAGGCCCGCCTCGAACCCCTCCATCCGCTTTCGCGCGCGGTGGTCATGCGGCATCTTCGTGCCAAGGAACGCGATCTTCGAATACCCCGCCTTCACGATGGCCCGCGCCATCTCCAGCCCGGCCCGCTTGTGCGAGATGCCGACGACCGAATCGATCGCCTCGCCGTCCACGTCCATGATCTCGACAATGGGAATGCCGGCGTTCATCAGCATCGACCGCGCTGCGTCGGTATGTTCAAGACCGGCGACGATCACGCCGGAAGGGCGCCAGGAGAGCATTTCGTACAGCACCGCCTCTTCCCGCTCGGCAAGATAGTTTGTGACGCCGAACACAGGTTGCAGCCCGCTGTCCTCAAGCTCTTCCGAAATCCCGCTGAGCACTTCGGGAAACACGAGGTTCGAGAGCGATGGCACGATCACCGCAACAAGGTTCACGCGCTGCGAGGCGAGCGCGCCGGCGATCTTGTTCGGAACGTAGCCAAGCTGCCGCGCGGCCTCCAGTACACGCTCGCGGGTCGAATCCGAGACGTCTCCGCGATTGCGCAGCACCCGGCTGACCGTCATTTCGGAAACGCCAGAGGCCTCCGACACATCGCGAAGTGTCAGCGCCCTGCGCTGATCATTGGTATTGATGCTGGCCACGGTGCGCCTCCCCTCGGCTCGGTCCTACTGCTATCGCGGCGAAGAGTTCCCCCGTCAATCCCTTCGCGTGGCGCCGACATTACCGCTAACCTCCGCGAAATCAAAAGAAACCGGCAGGGTCAGGATTCTGGAGAGGGGGCCCCCCCCCGGGGGGCTGGACAGCGCCGCGCCGGAAGGGAAGGGTGAGAGCCGATGCGGTTGGTCGACCGGCTGCAATCGGCCTATATCGAAATGAGCGGGGCAGCGGATAGCTCTGCGACACCATGGGGGACAGCGTGCCATCTGGTTCGGACCGGAACGATCTGCAGGACAGCACGGGCGACGCGCTCGCGTCGCTTATCGCCTGTCCCGTCTGCGATACGCTGCATCGGGACAGCGAGGTCCCGGACGGAGCGCAGGCGCGCTGTCATCGCTGCGGCACGGTTCTGCTGGCGCCCCGCGCTGGCGCAATGACACAGATCGTGCTTCTGGCCCTGACGGCAGCGATCCTGATGGTCGCGGCGATCTTCTTTCCCTTCCTCGATCTTCAGGCGGGCGGGCAGCACCGGGAAGGCTCGGTCATCGGCGCCATCCTCGCCTTCTCGGACGGCTGGATGATGCCGCTTTCGCTGGCGGTCGGCGCCCTTGTCGTGCTGCTTCCGCTGACGCGGCTTCTTGCAATCGTCTACACGCTTGCCCCCATGGCCTTCGGCTGGCGCCCGGCGCCCCATGCCGAACGCGCCTTCCGCCTTGCCGAGGGGCTGCGGCCCTGGGCCATGGCCGAGGTCTTCATTGTCGGCGTCGCTGTCGCGCTGGTGAAGATCGCGGGCCTTGCCACCGTCACGCCCGGTTTTGCCTTCTGGGCTTTTGCCCTTCTCGTTCTCATCACCGCGCTCAAGGACACCTTCATGTGCAGGTTATCAGTATGGAAGACGCTGGAACGGCGCCGGGCGCCCTGACCGCGCGGGCGGCCGGCCTTGTCGCCTGCACGCAATGCGGCAGGGTCCACCCGCTTGGAACGCCGCAGTGCCGGCGCTGCGGCAGCGACCTGGCCAGCCGCGACGATACCAGCCTTCAGCGCGTCTGGGCCTGGCTCTTCGCGGGCATGATCGCCTATGTCCCGGCAAACCTTTCGCCGATGCTGCTGACCTCGACCTTCGGGCGCACGCGGGAAAACACCATCATCGGCGGCGTGTTCGAGCTTTTCGATCACGGGTCCTACGGCGTCGCCCTCGTCATCTTCCTGGCCAGCGTCGTTGTCCCGATCGGCAAGTTCATCGCGATCGCCTACCTTGCTCTTTCGGTCCGGTCGCGCGGACTTGCGCGCGGCCATGCCCGGCAGAGACTTTACGAGGTGGTGGAATTCATCGGCCGCTGGTCGATGATCGACGTCTTCGTCGTCGCCATTCTCTCGGCGCTTGTTCAGCTTGATTTCATCGCGACCGTCAAACCGGGTGTTGCCGCCGCGAGCTTTGCGCTATCTGTGGCCTTCACCATGCTCTCCGCCCAGGCCTTCGACCCGAGGCTCATCTGGGATTCGTACGAGGTTGAAGAAACGTGACCGGTCCCGAACCCGCCCCGCTCGACGTCAGCCCCGCAAGGCCGTCGGTTTGGCGGAACCTTTCGTTCGTCTGGCTGGTCCCGATCCTCGCGCTTGCGCTTTCGCTCGGCCTCGCCTGGCGCTCGCTCGCCGACAGGGGCGAGCTGATCGAGATCACCTTCGCCAATGCCTCTGGCGTCACCCCGGGTGAGACCGAGCTGAAGTACCGCGACGTCGTGGTCGGCACGGTGGAAACCGTCACCTTCACCGATGATCTTGAGAAGGTTCTGGTGCGCGCGCGGGTGGACAAGAAGGTTGCCCCCTATCTCGACACCGATACCGAGTTCTGGGTGGTCAGGCCCCAGGTCACGACGCGCGGCGTTTCGGGACTGTCGACGGTCCTTTCCGGGGTCTACATCGAAGGGTCGTGGGACAAGGAAGTGGTGGGCGAGCCACTGGTGCAATTCGCCGGTCGGGATAATCCACCCCTTGTCCTGCCGGGCCGCGAGGGAACGCGCATCACCCTTGTCGCGACGGACGGCAGCCTCATCACCGAAGGCGCGCCCGTCTTCTTCCATGGCATCGAGGTCGGCCGGCTTGAACGGCCGCGACTGACGGTCTCTTCGGACGCCATCGTGGTCGACGCGTTCATCCAGGCGCCGCATGACCGCCGCCTCAACTCCGCGACGCGCTTCTGGGACACGTCAGGCTTCAATGTGTCGATCAGCGGCGCCGGCCTCAGCGTCGACTTCGACAGTCTCTCGTCGCTCCTGGCGGGGGGCATCGCCTTCGACAACGTCTTCGAGGGCGGCAAGCCGGTCAGCCCGGGTCATGTCTTCTCGGTCTATGAAGACGAAGCATCGGCCAAGAAGAGCCTTCTTGAGGAACCCAAGGGCGCGGTGGTCGAGGTCGCAGCCGAATTCGGCGAAACGCTCAGCGGCCTCGAACCTGGCGCCGACGTCCGCTACGGAGGGATCCGTGTCGGGCAGGTAACAAGCATCGTCGCCGTGGTCGATGATACCTCGGACGGCCCGGGCGTTCGCCTGATGGCCAATCTTGCCATCGAGCCCGAGCGGCTCGGTCTGCCCGCCGGGTCCGGCCCGCGCGAGACTCTCGACTTCCTCGAATCCGCCACGGGCCGGGGGCTGCGCGCGCGCCTCGCGACAAAGAATCTTTTCAGCGCAGCACTGATCGTCGAACTGGCCGAGGTTCCTGATGCCGCGCAGGCGACCTTCAGGCGGGATGCGACGCCGTTGCCCGTTCTGCCCAGCGTGAAATCGGACCTGCCGGATTTCACCGCCACTGCCGAGGGCGTGCTTGAGCGCATCAACGCCCTGCCGATCGAGGAGCTTCTTGATCAGGCGATCAGAACACTGGGCAGTATCGAGGCGATCGCGACCGCCGAGGGGACGAAGGCCGCCCCCGATGCGGTCGTCGCCCTGCTCGACGACACCCGCGCCCTCGTGAACGACGAGGCGACGAAGGCCCTGCCCGGAGAGCTGCGCGCGGCCATCGCCGATCTGCGCGCCGTGGTCTCCGAACTGCGGGAAGGCGGCGCGGTCGCCTCTCTGAACGAGACCGCGGCATCGGCGCGCGAGGCGGCGGGGTCGGTTGCAAAGGCAACCGAGGGCTTGCCCGATCTGGCCGCGCGGCTGGAAGAGCTTGTCACCCGGGCAGGTCGTCTGATCTCCGCCTATGGCGATCGGTCCGATTTCAACGACGAAACCCTCGCCGCGTTGCGCGAAGTGCGCAACGCCGCACGCTCGGTCAGCCAACTGGCCCGTGCGATCGAACGCAATCCGAACTCAATTCTGATGGGACGCTGAGATGGTCCGCCTCATTAACTCTCTCTGTCTTGCCCTTGTCCTGGCCGCCTGCGGCGACAACTCCGCGCGCTACCTGATCGACACGCCCGCGCCTGCCGCGCGGATCCCGGTTCGTGTCTCGACCATCGAGGTGCTAGACGCGAAACTTCCCGCTTATGCCTCCGCGCTTGAGGTGCCGGTGCAATCCGAGGGCGGCGCGCTTCAGAACCTTGGCGGTGCAATCTGGGGTGATGATCCAGTGCGCGCCGTCACCGTCGCGCTCTCCCGAAGCCTCGAAGAGACGACAACCGCAAAGGTCGCGGCCGAACCCTGGCCGCTCAGCACGCCGGCGCAGGCGGTTCTCGACCTCAGGGTCGAGCGGATGCTGGCGCGCACCGACGGCCAGTTCGAGCTTTCCGGCCAATACGCCATCGCCTCGCCCGACGGCGCGGTGCGCGAGCGGCTTGAGCGTTTTGACATCCTCGTCCCGCTGCCATCCTCCGACGCCGCCGGTATTTCCACGGCCGCGGGTCGCGCCATTGCGAAGCTTGGCGAGCAGATCGCGCGCACGCTGGCGCGCTAGGCACTTCTTGTGTTTGCGCGCCGCTGACCCTATCCAAGGGCAGGCCCGCGCCGCCGCGGGGCCCCGTAGCTCAGGGGATAGAGCGACCGCCTCCTAAGCGGTAGGTCACAGGTTCGAATCCTGTCGGGGCCGCCATTTCTCAACGCTCGCTCATGTGTCTCACCGCACGTCTGCCGTGCGGTCGCAGGGAAACCATAAGGCTCGTTTCCCTGTTATACTTTGCGGCAGAGGGGGGCGCATCATGCGGAAACTTCAGGTTCAGGGCGTTCATCACATCACCTTGTTGGGGGCGGGCCGCGAGGCGTCCATCGACTTCTGGGAGGGCGTCCTGGGCATGCCCTTCGTCTTCGACCAGCCGAACCTCGACAACCCGGGCGAGGGGCACCTCTATTTCGATCCCGGCGACGGGCGTCTCATCACGATCTTCACGAACGAGGATCGCGTGGCTTCCGGGCGGCCCAAGCGCCCAGCGCCGGGCGAGGTACACCACATCGCCTTCGCCGTCTCGCGCGCTGTCTTCACCCAGGCGGTCGAACGGCTTGACGAACGCAGGATCAGCCATTCCGGCGTCAAGGATCGCGGCTTCATGGATTCCATCTATTTCCGAGAACCCCTCGGCCTTCTGATCGAGCTTGCGAGCTACAAGTTCGAGCCGCCCATGGGGTCGAGCCACGCCGACGTCCTCTTCGAAGCGCATCTGATCCGGGTCGAACGCGGCGACTACGCCATCGCCGAAATCCACGTCGCGGACGCGATCGAACGCATAATCCTGCGCGGGCAGAGGTCCCTTTCGGAAGACCGTAGCCCGAAGGACCCCTACGCCTGAGCGCGGAGGTCTAATAAAGGCTCTGCTTCAGCCGAAATCGACCGCACGGTCGCCGTCCGCGTCCTTGACCCGCGTCGGCAGGCCCATGCGGTTGAGAAGCATGATGAAGGGCCGCGGGTCGAGATCCTCGACATTCGCCATCTTCTTCACGTCCCAGGTGCCGTTCGCGACAAGGATCGCCGCCGCGACCGGCGGCACCCCGGCGGTATAGGAAATGCCCTGCGATCCGACCTCCTCGAAGGCCTCCTTGTGATCGGCGACGTTGTAGATGAAGACCT
>JAGRDU010000110.1 GCA_020446905.1 Paracoccaceae bacterium
AGTGGGTGGAGACCAGCACCGTCAGCCCGCCCGCGGCGAGCCGGTGAATCTCGTCCCAGAAGTCGCGCCGCGCCTTGGGGTCCACCCCGGCGGTGGGTTCGTCCAGCATCAGAAGCTGCGGCTCGTGCATGATGCAGGCGGCCAGCGCCAGACGCTGTTTCCAGCCGCCGGAGAGCGACCCCGCGAGCTGGTGGCGGCGCGAGGTCAGCCCGAGGTCGGCGAGCGTGTCCGCGACGTATTTGCGCTGCGGCTCAAGGCCGTAGAGGCCCGCGACGAAGTTCAGGTTCTCCTCGATCGTCAGGTCCTCGTAGAAGGAAAACCGCTGGGTCATGTATCCGACCTCGCGCTTGATGGCGCGGCCTTCGGTCCGGATGTCGTGGCCAAGCACCGTGCCCTCGCCCGCATCGGGGGTCAGCAGCCCGCACATCATGCGGATCGTCGTCGTCTTGCCCGACCCGTTGGGGCCGAGAAAGCCCGCGATCTCGCCCTTCTCGACGGTCAGCGACACCTCGTCGACGACGCGCCGCCCGCCGAAGGCCTTCACGAGGCCCTTCACCTCGATGACGGGCACCTCTGTCATCCGCCCGCGCCCGGCAGCGAGACGTTGACGATCTGGCCGGGCTTCAGGCCGGGGCCGTTCCCGGGGCGCGCCTCGATCAGGTAGACAAGCGTCTGGCGGTTCTGGAGCGAGTAGATCACCGGCGGCGTGAACTCCGGTGCATCCGAGACATAGGTGACCGTCGCGGTCAGCCCGTCGGCGCAGCCGTCGCAGTGGACGGCGAGGGTGCTGCCTTGCTTGATCGCCGCGACCGATGTCTCGGGGACGTAAAGGCGCAGCTTCACCGCGCCGTCGGGCAGCATCGAAAGGACCGGGGCGGAGGGGCCGGCAAGCTCTCCGGCGGTGCGGATCACGTCATAGATCGTGCCGGGTGCCGGAGCGGTCAGGCGGCGCTGGCCGAGGTTCCATTCGGCCCTGTCGCGCGCGGCCTCGGCGCCCTTCACCGCAGCCTCGGCCACGGCGATTTCCTGCGGGCGGGCGGGGAGGCGGGCGACGGCAAGGTTTGCCTCGGCCTCCGCAACCTTCGCATGGGCCACCATCGCGGCGGTGACGGCGTCGTCGGCCTGTGTCGCCGTCGCCGCGCCGCGCTCGGCAAGGCTGGCGAGGCGCCGGGCGGCACGATCCGCCTCGTCGGCCTGCGCCTTTGCCGAAGCCAGCGTCGCCTCGATCACGCGGATCTCTTCCGGCCGCCGCCCCTCGCGCAGGTTCGCGAGCGTGCTTTCCGCCTGCGCCAGCGCGGCCGCCCCTTCGGCGAGCGCAATCTCGGCGTCGCGCCGCTCCATCTCGACCAGAGGTGCCCCGGCCTCCACCCGGTCGCCGCGCGCGACGTCCAGCCGGTCGATCTGCGCCGTCGCGACTGGGGCGATCAGCACATACTCGCCCTCGACATAGCCCGTGGCGAAGGGCAGCGCGGGCGCGCAGGTGTTGAAGAGGGCGGAGACGAGGGGCACGGAACAGATAAAGGCCGTCATGACAGGCGCTCCCGTTCGATCAGGGACTGGAGGTTGGCGACAAGAATGTCGGCGATACGCTTCGCTTCGTCGGTGCCGAGGGATTGCCAGCCCATGCGGCGGGTGACGACCGGCTGGCCGATGCGGAAATAGAGAAGCTGGCCGATGACGCTGAAGACCAGCAGGCGAACGCGTTCGCTCTCCGCCTCCTGCCCCGTCGCTATGGTGCAGAGGGCGCACATCCTCCGGTGCATCGGCTCGAACATCGTGCCGTAGACCATCTCGAAGATCGCGCCGCCCTCACCGATTTCGCGCAACATGAAGGGGACAAGCGGCGCCGCGACGGGCGAGGTCAGGAGGAAGTCGCACATCCGGCGCAGCGTCGCTTCCATCTCGTCCCGCGCCGCGCCCGGTGTGTCGGGCAGAGCGGCGGCATGTCCGCCGAGCGCCGCGCCGATACGGCGTATCACCTCGGCGCCGCAGGCCTTGCGCAGGCCCTCCTTGCCGCCGAAGTGATAGGCGATGGAGGCGACGTTGGTCCTTGCCTCGCCCGCCAGCTCGCGGGTGGAGGTGGCGGCATAGCCCTTTCGGCCGAACAGTTTCAGCGCGGCGCCGATCAGGTCGGCGGCGGTGCCTTCGGGGGCTTTCGGCTGGTCGGGCATGGCGTGTCTTTCATGAGTCGCCGCCATTTTAATCAATCGTTTGATTGAATACAACCGCCGCGCCGGTGCTTCCCTCGTCCCGGCCAATGTCCTAAAGCGGTGCGGAACCGATCTCCGCTCTGCAAGGCGCCGACCCATGGATCATTTTCTCTATCGCGACGGTATCCTTCACGCAGAGGACGTGGCCATCCCCGAGATCGCCGCGGCGGTGGGCACGCCGTTCTATGTCTATTCGACGGCGACGCTGACGCGGCACTTTCGGCTGTTTCAGGAGGCGCTGGACGAACTACCGCATCTCGTCTGCTTCGCGATGAAATCCTGCGGCAATGTCGCCGTCATTCGCACCCTCGGCCAGCTCGGCGCCGGGATCGACGTCGTGTCGGTCGGGGAATACCTGAAGGCCAAGGCGGCGGGCGTGCAGGGGGATCGCATCGTCTTTTCCGGCGTCGGAAAGACGCGGCACGAGATGCGCGTGGCGCTGGAAGGCGGCATCCGCCAGTTCAACGTGGAAAGCGAGCCCGAGATGCGGGCGCTGAACGCGGTCGCGTTGTCGCTTGGGCTCCGCGCGCCCATCGCGATCCGGGTAAACCCCGACGTCGATGCCAAGACGCATGAGAAGATCGCGACGGGGAAGAAAGAGAACAAGTTCGGCATCCCGATTTCCCGCGCGCGGGAGGTTTATGCCGAAGCCGCCGCGCTGCCGGGGCTGGAGGTCGTGGGGATCGACGTCCACATCGGCTCGCAGCTGACCGATCTCGCCCCCTTCGAGGAGGCCTACACCAAGGTCGCGGAGCTGACCAGGACGCTGCGCGCCGACGGGCACGACATCCGCCGGCTCGACCTCGGCGGCGGCCTCGGCATTCCCTACGAACGCTCGAACGTGGCGCCGCCCTTGCCGCTCGACTACGGCGCGGTCATCAAGCGCACGGTCGGGGACCTCGGCTGCGAGGTGGAGATCGAGCCGGGGCGGCTGATCTCGGGCAATGCCGGGCTGATGGTGTCCCAGGTGATCTATGTGAAATCCGGCGAAGAGCGCGAGTTCCTCATCCTCGACGCGGCGATGAACGACCTTGTCCGCCCCTCGATGTATGGCGCGCATCACGACATCGTCCCGGTGATCGAGCCCCAGCCGGGCGTCGAGCCGCGTCCCTACGATATCGTCGGCCCGGTCTGCGAAACCGGCGACACTTTCGCCAAGCAGCGCCCCCTGCCGCCGGTGGGCGAGGGGGACCTCGTCGCCTTCCGCTCCGCCGGGGCTTACGGCGCGGTGATGGCGTCGGAATACAACGCCCGGCCGCTCATCCCCGAAGTCCTTGTGAACGGGGATCAATTCGCTGTCATTCGCGCGCGTCCGAGCTATGACGAGATGATAAACCGCGATACGCTGCCGCCGTGGCTCTGACGCGCAGGCCTGCGCGCGGGGCGTTGAGCGGAGGCCGGCAACCGGCGTGACAGATCCGAAAGCCACCGAAACCGAGGTGCTGCGGCGCCTTGCCTGGCCCCTGCGCCTGACGCGTGCGGGGATGGTGGCCGAGCGCGTGACTCGCGCCTTCTGGCCGGTCTGGACGATCCTTTTCGCCGTGATGGCCGCCCTTGCGTTCGGCCTTCAGGACTGGCTGGCGATCGAGGCGCTCTGGGGACTTGGCGTCCTCGCCGTCGCGGGCCTCCTCTGGGCTTTGTGGCGGGGTTTACGCCAGTTCCGCTGGCCGAGCCGGCAGGAGGCGCTGGACCGGATGGACCGCGCGCTGCCCGGCCGGCCCATCGCGACGCTTTCGGACACGCTTGCCATGGGCGGCGGCGATGGCGGGACGGCCTCGGTCTGGCGGGCGCATGTCGCGAGGATGGCCGCGCGGGCACTTGGCGCGCGCGCCACTGCGCCCGACCTGCGCGTCGCCGCCCGCGATCCGTTCGCGCTGCGCTATGTCGCGCTGACGGCTCTCGTTACGGCCGTCCTTTTCGGCTCGCTCTGGCGCGTTGCCGAGGCGCCGGGACTGATGCAGCCGGGTGCGCGCGCGGATGCCGCCGCCGGGCCGACCTGGGAGGGCTGGGCCGAGCCCCCCGCATATACCGGCAAGCCCGGTCTCTATCTCAACTCGATCGCCGCCGGGCCGCTGGAACTGCCCGAGGGCAGCCGCATCACGCTGCGCCTTTACGGGGAAGCGGACGCGCTGGCGCTGAACGAGACGGTCTCGGGCAACGCGCCCGCCGCTGCCGCTCCTCCTGACGCTGCGGCGGTCGACACGGGCGGGCTAAGGGCCGAGGATTTCGAGGTGGTCGTCTCGGGCCGGATCGCGATCGAGGGCGAAGGCGGTCGCGAATGGACGGTGACGGTGATCCCCGATGCGCCGCCGACCGTGGCCATCACCGGCGAGATCCTGCGCGAGGCGGACGGGACGATGTCGCAGCCCTACACCGCCAGGGACGACTACGCGGTCGAGAGCGGGCGCGCGCTGATCGAGCTGAACCTCGCCGCGCTCGACCGCCGCTTCGGTCTTGCCGCCGCGCCGGAACCGCGCGAGGCGCTGGTCTACGATCTGCCCATGCCGATCACAGGCAGCCGCAGCGATTTCGCCGAGGCGCTGGTCGAGGATGCCTCCAAGCATGTCTTCGCCAACCTGCCGGTGAAGATGACCTTCGAGGTGACCGACGGGCGCGGCCAGACGGGCGCGAGCCAGCCGGTGGAGCTGTCGTTGCCCGGTCGCCGCTTCTTCGACCCGGTCGCCGCCGCGGTGATCGAGCTTCGGCGCGACCTGCTCTGGACAAGGGACAACGGGGCGCGGGTCAGCCAGATCCTCCATGCGCTGACCAACCGGCCCGAGGGGCTGATCCGAAGCGAGCGCGCCTATCTGATGCTGCGCGTCGCGCTTCGCCGCCTCGACGCCGCTCTGGCGCAGGGGCCGCTTGCCGTATCGGTGCGGGACGAGCTGGCCGAGCAGTTCTGGGCGATTGCCGAGCTGATCGAGGACGGCGGCCTTGCAAGCGCGCTCGAGCGCATGAAACAGGCGCAGGAGCGCCTGTCCGAGGCGATGCGCAACGGCGCCTCTCCGCAAGAGATCCAGAAGCTGATGGACGAGCTGCGGCAGGCGACCGACGATTATATCCGCCAGCTGGCCGAACAGGCCGAACCGCAGGGCACGGACGAGCCGAGTCAGCAGGCCGAGAACGGGCAGGAGATCACCGGCGACCAGCTTCAGCAGATGATGGACGAGATCCAGCGCCTGATGGAGGAGGGCCGCATGGCCGAGGCGCAGGAGCTTCTCGACCAGCTGAGCCGCATGATGGAGAACCTGCAGGTGACCCAGGGCCAGCAGGGCGAGGGGCAAAGCGGGCCGGGCGCGCAGGCGATGGAGAACCTGCGCCAGACGCTGCGGGATCAGCAGGGCCTTTCGGACGAGACCTTCCGCGACCTTCAGAACGAGGGGCAGGATGGTCAAGGCCAGGATGGGCAGCGTCGCCCCGGCCAGCAGGGCCGCGATGGCGATCAGGGTGAGGGGCAGGAGCAGCCCGGCCAGGACGGTGGCGACGGGCAGGGCGAGGCACGCGACCCGCAGCGTCCCGGGGGCACGGCCGATCCGCGCGGCCTTGCCGAGCGCCAGCGGTCGCTGCGCGAGACCCTGCGCCAGCAGGAGGGCGCCTTGCCCGGCGATCCCTCGAACGAACGCGATGCCGCGCGGCGCTCGCTGTCCGAGGCCGGCCGAGCGATGGAAGAGGCCGAGCAGGCGCTCCGCCAAGGCGATACCGGCGGGGCGATCGACCGGCAGGCCGAGGCGATCGAGAACCTGCGCGAGGGGATGCGCAGCCTTGGCGAGGCGCTCGCGCAGGCCGATCCGCAGCAGCAGCCGGGCAATCAGGGGCAGGCCGAAGGGCAGTCGGGCCGTGACACGCCGCGCGATCCGCTCGGCCGCTCGACTGGGCAGGCGGGCAATGTCGGGACCGACGACAGGCTGCTGCAGGGGCCGGACGTCTATGGCCGCGCGCGCGATCTTCTGGACGAAATCCGCCGGCGTTCGGGCGATCAGACGCGGCCGAGCGAGGAGCGCGACTACCTCAAGCGGCTCCTCGACCGGTTCTAGGTCCCGGGGATCAGTTGCCGCTGGTGCTGGTGCTTTGCAGCGTCTCGGTCATCGAACGCATCTTGCCGTCTAGCCAGCCGCGCACGCTGTCCACTGCTGCGACATAGCCCGAGAGCGCAGGTTCCAGCGCCGGGACCGCCCGGGCGAGCATCGGCGCGAGAAGATAGGCGCCAAGAAGCAGCACTGCGACCAGGATCGCCGTAGAAAAGCCGAGGCGGAAACCGCTCTTGCGGCGCGCCAGCGTCTGCGGCGCGTCGATCGCGGCGGCCTCGCCGTCACGCTCCGAGGTCGGGCGAAGGGTGGAATTGATCTCTTCGATGTCCGGCAGAAGTTCCCGCCGCGAGGCGCGCGAGACGAGAGCGTCGTCGTCGAAATCGGAAAGTTCCTCGGCGGTGCGCGCGTAGCGCGGTTCTTCCGGCGCGCTGCTTGCGGCCGCAGCCGCCGCGGCGGCGGCGGAAGCGAGGCCGAGATCGGGCTGGGACTCGAAGGCCGAGGCTTCGGCCTGCCGCGCCCGTGCCTCACGTTCGGCCTCTTCGCGCAGGACGTTGCGCACGGCGTCGTCCAGCGTCTTGCGCGGACGCTCCTCGACCGGCGGGGGCGGCGGCGCCTCGTCCCCCTCGCCGTCATCCCCGGCTTCGGCCTCGGCCTCGGCCTCGGCGGCAGCGGCGTCCTCTGCTGCTTTCGCTTCGGCCTGTCTCGCCTCGGCTTCGGCGCGGGCAGCCTCCTCGGTCCTGCGCTGTTCTTCCTCGGCGTCGGCCTTCAGCTGTTTCGCAGAGCGCTGGAACCAGGCATGACCGCAATTCGAGCACTGGACATCGCGGCCCCCGTCAGGGATGACGCTTTCGTCCACCTCGTATTGCGCGCCACAGCTGGGGCATATCAATCGCATGTCGTTCAAACCCGCTCTACCGGCACCCATGCCAGGCCAGCCCTTTCTGGCCTTTGTTTACGCCGTGTTGTAGCAAGCAAACAATTTGCGTCCAAGCATTTGTGGACAATCAGGAAGAAACTGATGATGGACGGTGCACAATCGCCATCATCTGTGCCCGGGGAAAAGCAGTGATCGAGCTTCAGAATGTCGCGTATGGCTATGGCGGCTCGCCGCTCTTGCGCGACATCACGCTGTCGCTGTCGCCGGGCTCGTTCCATTTCCTCACAGGGCCGTCCGGCGCCGGCAAGACCACCTTTCTCAAGCTGTGTTACGGAGAGCTTGTGCCTGTCGCCGGCAGCGTCACCCTTTTCGGCCAGTCCGCCGCCGCCCTCGGGCGGGACGAGGTCGCGCAGGTCCGGCGCCGGATCGGGGTCGTGCATCAGGATTGCCAGTTCGTCGATCACCTGCCGCTTGCCGAGAACATCGCGCTGCCGCTGACCGTTTCGGGCCGGCAGACCGACGCGGGCGAGCTGCGCGAGCTTCTGGCCTGGGTCGGTCTCTCCGCCCTTGCCAGCGCGCGGCCGCCGCAGCTTTCGGGGGGCGAACGGCAGCGCGCCGCGCTGGCGCGCGCGGTCATCATGTCGCCCGATGTCCTGCTCGCGGACGAGCCGACCGGGAACCTTGACTGGGACATGTCGGTGCGGCTTCTGACGCTGCTGACGGAACTGAACCGGATGGGCAAGACGATCCTGATCGCGACGCATGACCTCAACCTCATCCGCACCGCGAAATCGCAGCTTTCGGCGCGGGTGCTGAGGATCAAGGGCGGCCAGATCCAGGCGGCGGGGGCGGACCTGTGACGCCCGCCCTCTCCCGCCTGACCGCCCTCATCCTCGGCGACGTGCGCGCCGACCGGGTTGTGCCGCCCTCGGGCGCGGCGGCCTGGCTCAGCGTGCTGACCTCGGCCGCGATGGCCTTCCTTGCGGTCTTCGCTCTGGCCCTTTCGCTGGCAACCGGCCGGCTGGCCGAGCGCTGGTCCTCCGCGCTGGCCGAGGGTGCGACGGTTCGCGTCTCGGCCCCGGCCGGGCAGATGGAGACGCAGACGCGCCTTGTCCTCGAGATCCTCGCGGCGACGCCCGGCGTCGCCTCGGCGCGGGCGCTTGATCCCGCCGAGACACAGCGCCTTCTCGAACCCTGGCTTGGCCCCGACCTGCCGGTCGAAAGCCTGCCGATCCCGACGCTGGTCGAAGTGACCGAAAGGGATGCCGGTTTCGATGCCGAAGGGCTGCGGCTCCGGCTTGCGGCCGAGGTGCCGGGCGCGACGCTGGACGATCACCTGCGCTGGCGGCGCCCGCTGATCGAGGCGGCATCGGCGATCCGGCGCATCGGCCTTGTCGCGCTCGCGCTGATCGCGGGGACCACGGCGGCGATGGTGACGCTGGCCGCGCGTGCGGCGCTGGCCGCCAACGGTCAGGTGATCCGCGTGCTGCGCCTGATCGGGGCGCAGGACAACTACATCGCGCGCGCTTTCGTGCGCCGCTTCACGTTGCGGACGTTCTTCGGCGCGGTGGCGGGGACGGCCGCCGGGATGGCGGGGGTCGCACTTCTGCCCTCTCCCTCGGCAGAAGGCGGGTTCCTGAGCGGGCTCGGCCTGTCGGGCGCGGGCTGGCTCTGGCCGCTCCTGATCCCGCCACTGGCCGCGCTCGTCGCCTTCGCCGCGACGCGCGCGGCCGCGTTCCGGACCCTGAGGAAGGTGCAATGAGGGTGCTGCCATGAGACTTGCGCTGCAATATCTCCTCTCGCTGATCTTCATCGTGCAGATGTATCTGGCGATGGCCATTCTCGCGCTCTTCTGGACGCCGATCGCGCTTTTCCGGCGCGACGCCGCCTTCGACGCGGTCCATTCCTACTGCCGCTGGGTGCGTGCCTCGGCCGCGTTCCTTGTCGGGCTGAAATCCGAGATCCGGGGCGAGGTGCCCTCGGGCGAGGTGCTGATTGCCTCCAAGCATCAAAGCTTCTTCGACATCATCATGATCGTCTCGGTCGTACCGCGGCCGAAGTTCATCATGAAGAAGGAGCTGCTGTGGGCGCCGATCCTCGGCTGGTATGCCAAGCGTATCGGCTGCGTCCCGGTAGACCGGGGCAAGCGGGCCGAGGCGATGAAGAAGATGGTGGCGGATGTGAAATCGGGGCTGACCCAGCCCGGCCAGCTCATCATCTATCCGCAGGGGACGCGCGTCGCCGCCGGGGCGACAAGGCCCTACAAGGTCGGAGTCGGCGTCCTTTACAGCCAGACCGGCCAGCCCTGCGTTCCGGCGGCGACCAATGTCGGCGTCTTCTGGCCGCGCCACGGCATCCTCCGGAAACCCGGCCTTGCGGTGGTGGAGTTCCTGCCGACCATTCCCGCCGGCTTGCCGGTCGAGGCCTTCATGGCCCGGATCGAGAGCGAGGTCGAAGGCGCCTCGAACCGGCTCATGGCCGAGGCCGGTTTCGACGTGAAAGGATAGGCGATGGAGTTTCTGGACACCCTCGATGCGCTTCACGCCCATTACGGCACGCCCGGCGAGGCCTCGCTCGTGAAGGTCGCGCGGCGTATGACGCCCGCCTACCGCGCCTGGATCGCCCGCTCGCGGCTCTGCATCCTCTCCACCGTCGGGCCGGAGGGCACGGACGCGAGCCCGCGCGGCGACGACGGCCCCGTGGTGCGCGAGATCGACCCCGGCACGCTGGCGCTCCCCGATTGGCGCGGCAACGAGCGGATCGACAGCCTGCGCAACATCGTCCGTGACCCCCGTGTCAGCCTCATGTTCCTCGTGGCCGGATCGAACAGCGTGGTGCGGGTGAACGGGCGGGCGCGGGTGACGGCGGATGCGGTGCTGCGGGACACGTTCGCAAAAGACGGCAAGACGCCCCGCACCGTTATCCTGATCGAGATCGCCGAGGTCTATTCACAATGCGCCCGCGCCCTGATGCGGGCCGGGACCTGGACGGCGGGCGATCAGTCCGCCGGCCTGCCCAGCGTCGGCGACATGCTGGCCGAGATGACCAAAGGCGGCATCGATGGCGCCGCCTATGACGCCGAATGGCCGGGCCGGGCCGCGAAGACAATGTGGTGAGCGTCAGGCCGCGAGGCCCTTGGTGCCCATCGCGAGGAACTTCTGGCGGCGGTCCTTGACAAGCTCGGAGGGTTTGCGGCCCTCAAGCTCGCGCAACATCTCGCCGATCGCCTTGCCGACCGCTTTGACCGCTTCATCGGTTTTCCGCTGGGCGCCGCCGAGAGGTTCGGGAATGATGCGGTCGATCACGCCGAGCTTCTGCAGGTCCTGCGCGGTCAGGCGCAGCGCGACGGCGGCCTCCTTCATCCGCTCGGCATCCTTCCAGAGGATCGAGGCGCAGCCTTCGGGCGTGATGACGGAATAGATCGAGTGCTCCAGCATCGCGACGCGGTTGGCGGTGGCGAGCGCGACGGCGCCGCCCGACCCGCCCTCGCCGATGACGACGGCGATGAGAGGAACGCCGATCTGCAGGCATTTCTCGGTCGAGCGGGCGATGGCCTCGGACTGCCCGCGTTCCTCCGCGCCCTTGCCGGGATAGGCGCCCGGCGTGTCGACGAGGGTGATGACCGGCAGGCGGAAGCGGTCGGCAAGGTCCATCAGGCGGATCGCCTTGCGATATCCCTCGGGCCGGGCCATGCCGAAGTTGCGCTCGATGCGGGTCTTGGTGTCAAAACCCTTTTCCTGGCCGATCACGACGACGGGCTGCCCGTCGAAGCGGGCGAGGCCGCCCATGATTGCGTGATCCTCGGCGAAGTTGCGGTCGCCGGCGAGGGTCGTGAACTCGGTGAAGAGGGTGTCGATGTAGTCCTTGCAATGCGGCCGGTCGGGGTGGCGGGCGACGAGGCATTTCTGCCAGGGGTCGAGCTTCTTGTAGAGGTCGCGGAGCATGTCCCCGGCCTTCTTGTCGAGCGCGGCAGCCTCCTTGGAGACGTCCATACCCTCGTTCTTGCGGGCAAGGGCGCGGAGTTCCTCGGCCTTGCCTTCGATCTCGGCGAGGGGCTTTTCGAAATCGAGATAGTTCATCGCTGCGCTCCGGCCAGGGTCACGCCGCCTATATGCAGGCGCGCCATGGGCAATGCAACCGCGACCGGCGGGCGGGGACCGTTTCGGGGGGGCATCGAGCCCCCCTCACCGGGCGGGGCGCCCTGGCGCCCCGCGGCCTCCGGCGGGAGTATTTCGGGACAGAAAGTGCAGGCGTTTTCCGCTTCCGTCTGTCCGGCAAGAGGGGGCTGGCCCCCCTTACTTCGCGATCATCTCGGCCTGGCGGACGATCACCTCGGCCTGCCGCACGCTCGCGATGTCGACAAGGCGGCCCTTGTAGACGGCGGCGCCGGCGCCGGTGCGCTGGGCTTCCTCCATCGCGGCGAGGATTTCGCGCGCCTCGGTCACCTTGGCCTCGGACGGGGTAAAGACCTCGTTCGCGAGGGCCACCTGCTTGGGGTGGATCGCCC
>JAGRDU010000111.1 GCA_020446905.1 Paracoccaceae bacterium
CGGTGATCATCTCCTCGTTCGTCGGCCCGTAAAGCATGTCGCGCTCGTGCCGGTCGCGGATGCGCAGCATCTCCTGCCCATAGTCGTCATAGCGCCCCGATTCCCGCCAGAGATCGGCGGGCTGGAGAGTCGGCATGAGCAGCGGAATGTGCCCCGCCCGCACCTGCTCCTGATGCACGATCTCCTCGATCCGCCGCAGCACCCGGTAGCCGAGCGGAAGCCAGGAATAGATGCCCGCCGCCTGCTGCTTGATCATGCCGGCGCGCAGCATGTAGCGATGCGAGACGATCTGCGCCTCTGCGGGGTTTTCCTTCAGAACGGGCAGGAAATAACGGGAAAGGCGCATGGGGTCCGGTCCTTGGCTGCTGCCCCCTCCCGATATGCCAAAGCCCCGCCTCAGGCAAGCGAGGCGCAATCCCAAGGAGGCCCGTTCCGGGCCAGGCCTTTCCCCTCGCGCCCTGACGGGCGCTCAAAGGCGCCTCCGGCGGGAGTATTTGGACCACAATGAATGCGGGTATCGATTTCACTGTGGTCCAAATACTCCCCCGCGGAGCGGACCCGAGCGCCCCCCGGGGGGCGCGAGACATCGCGTGACGCCCGGGAACCGGGCGTCTCCGTGACTTCAGCTCTCCAGAAGCGCGCGGGCCGCGGCGCGGGCGGCCTCGGTGACGTTCTCGCCGGCGAGCATGCGCGCCAGTTCGTCGACCCGCGCCTCGGGGCCGAGCGGCAGGACGGTCGAGGTGGTCATCCCCTTCTCGACGCGCTTTTCCACCCGCCAGTGATGCGCGCCGCGCGCCGCCACCTGCGGCGAATGGGTCACGACGAGGATCTGCGCCGCCTCGGCGAGCCGCTCCAGCCGCCGACCGACCGCATCCGCCGTGGCCCCGCCGACGCCGCGGTCGATCTCGTCGAAGATCATCGTCAGCGTCTCGCCGCCCTTCGCGAGGCAGACCTTGAGCGCGAGGAGGAAGCGCGACAGCTCGCCCCCGGAGGCGATGCGGTTCAAGGGGCCGGCGGGCGCGCCGGGATTGGTGGCGACCGTGAAGGCGACCAGGTCACGTCCCTCGGGACCGGCCTCGGCCTCGGCGATCTCGGTGACGAAATGGGCGCGCTCCATCTTCAGCGGCGCAAGCTCGCCCGCGATCGCCTTGTCGAGCGATGTCGCCGCCTTGTGCCGCCGCACGGAGAGCGCCTTTGCGGCGGCATCATAGGCCGCATTCGCCTCGGCGAGGCGGGCGCGGAGCGCCTTCAGTCCCGCCTCGCCCCCGTCGAGCGCCGCAAGGCGCCCGCGCAGATCCTCCGCGAAGGCGCCGAGATCGTCGGGAAGCACCCCGTGCTTGCGGGCCAGTCCCCGGATCGCGAAGAGCCGTTCCTCGGCCGCCTCGAGATCGCGCGGATCGAAGCTCAGCCCGTCGAGCGCCCTCTCCACCCCCTGCGTCGCCTCGCCAAGCTCGGTCAGCGCCCGACCGAGCGCGGCGACGGGGTCCTCCAGCAGCCCCTCCGCCCGGTCCGCGGCACCGTCGAGCCAGCGCAGCGCGTCGCCCATCATGCCCTCGGCGCCCTCTGGCCCGAGCGCCTGCAGGGCTTTCGCGACATCCTCGCGGATCCGCGCAGCGCCCTGCATCGCGCGGCGGCGGGCGTCGAGCCCTGCCTCTTCCCCCGGCTGTGGATCGAGCCGATCGAGCTCTGCCACGGCATGGCGCAGGAACTCCTCTTCGCCCTGCATTGCGGCAAGCCGCGCCTCCGCCTCGGCCAGTACCTTCTCCGCCGCCGTTTTCGCGGCCCAGGCGCGCCGGACGGCGCCGGGATCGGCACCCGCGAAAGCGTCGAGCAGGGCGCGGTGGCCGCGCGGGTTCAGAAGACCGCGGTCATCCTGCTGGCCGTGCAGTTCCACGAGCGTATCGGAGAGCGCGCGAAGCACCTCGGCGCCGGCGCGGCGGTCGTTGACGAAGGCGGTCTTGCGGCCATCGGCAGCGCTCACGCGGCGCAGGATCAGCTCCGCCCCCGCCGGCAGCCCGGCCTCCTCCAGCACCGCATGGGCGGCATGGCCCGGGGGCAGGTCGAAGACCGCCGACACCTCGCCCTGCGCCGCGCCTGACCGCACCAGATCGGCGCGCCCCCGCCAACCGAGAACAAAACCGAGGCAATCCAGAAGGATCGACTTGCCCGCCCCCGTCTCGCCGGTCAGCACATTGAGGCCGGGCTGGAACTGAAGCTCCAGCCGGTCGATCAGCAGCATGTCCCGGATGTCGAGCGAGCGCAGCATCGGTTCAGCCCGTAGGGTGGGGATTCACCCCACCGTTCCTGTCACAGCCATTCGCCGCGGATCACCTGCCGGTAGACCTTGGCCAGCCAGCTGTCGCCCCTGGCCTTCGGCTCCAGCCCCCTGGACGTCAGGAGCCTGTAGCTGTCCTCATACCAGACGGTCGACTGGAAGTTGTGGCCGAGAATCGCGCCGGCCGTCTGCGCCTCGTCCGTCAGGCCGAGCGACAGATAGGCCTCGACCAGCCGGTGCAGCGCCTCGGGCGTGTGGCTCGTGGTCTGGTAGTTCTCGACCACCACGCGGAACCGGTTGATGGCAGCCGCGAAATTCTTGCGCTTCAGATAGTAGCGCCCGATCTCCATCTCCTTCGCCGCGAGATGGTCGAAGGCAAGGTCGAACTTCAGGATGGCGGAGCGGGCATATTCGGTGTCGGGATATTCCTCGATCACCGCGCGCAGCGCCTGGAGTGCCTGATAGGTCAGGCCCTGGTCGCGACCGACCTCGTCGATCTGGTCGTAATAGGACAGCGCAAGAAGGTATTTCGCGTAAGCCGCGTCCTCCTCGGCCGGATAGGTGTCGATATAGCGCTGCGCGGTGGCGCGGCTGTTCTCGTAGTCCCGGTCCTTGTGATAGGCGAAGGCCTGCATGATGAGCGCGCGCTTGGCCCATTCCGAATAAGGGTAAAGCCGTTCGACCTCGGCGAAGTATTTCACCGCGTCCTCGCCCTTGCGCGAGGCTTCGAGCTGATACTCGCCCAGCTTGTAGATCGCCTCGGCGTCCAGCGTGTCGAGCGCAGGTTCCTTGTTGCCGCCGCCGGCGCAGGCCGCCAGGAACACGGCAAGCACAAGGCCGCCCGCAAGACGCGCCGCTGTTCCGCCCCGACTCATGCCTGCCTACCCTATTCCCGCTTCACGCTTTTTCCGTTGCTGCGGGGGCAAAAACCCTGCCGGCCAGCCGCGGTTCGATTTGTCCTAGCACAGAAAAATCCGGGGCGCAAAACGCCTTTCGCGCGACCGGGCGCCTCAGGCGACGGCCGGAATATCGCTCGGCTTGATCGCGGTGCCGGGCAGAAGGCGGCGCCGGCTGGCATCACAGGTCACGACCCGGTAGGCGGTCGGATCGGCGAAGAGCGCGCGCAAGAGGCGGTTCGTCATCGCATGGCCCGCCCGCGTGCCGGTGTAGCGGCCAAGGATCGGCGCGCCGGCAAGCGCAAGATCGCCGAGCGCGTCAAGCATCTTGTGGCGCACCGGCTCATCGGCGCGGCGCAGACCACCCGGGCTGAGCACCCGGTCGCCATCGAAGACGACCGCATTCTCCCCGGGGTTGCCCCCCAGTGCGAGGCCGGCCTTCTGCATCGCCTCGACATCCGACTGACGGCAGAACGTCCGGCAGTTCGAGAGTTCACGCAGGAACGCGCCGTTGGCCATCGTCAGCACCGCGTGCTGGTAGCCGATCGCGGCATCGGGGAATTCGATCTCGAAATCGATGATGAGGGTCTCGGCCGGCTCGAGCCGCGCGGCGGCCGTGCCCTCGCGCACCTCGACGGGCTTCAAGACCTCGATGCACCTGAGATCGGCGTCCAGTTCGCGCACGCCGCGCGCCAGGAAGGCTGCAGCGAAGGGCGCGGAAGATCCGTCGAGGATCGGCACCTCGGCGGCGTCGATCTCGATCAGCGCGTTGTGGATGCCGCAGCCGGCCAGCGCCGCCATCAGATGCTCGATGGTCGACACCTTCACGCCCTGCGCGTTGGAAATCTCGGTGCAGAGCTTCGCGTTCTCGACCGAGGACCAGTGCGCCTGCACCAGCGCGTCACGCCCGATCACATCGGTGCGGCGGAACCAGATGCCGTATTCGGCCGAGGCGGGATGCACGGTCATGCGGACGCGCGCGCCCGAATGCAGGCCACGCCCCGTGAATGTCACCGCCGATCTGATCGTCGTCTGCACGATACCCTCTGTGCCTTTTCCCGGCTTTTGCCGACAGCCTTGAGGTAGTCGGGGGGCGCGACAAGCTCAACTCACTCTTTGCAACGCTCGTGTAACAATCGCCGCACCGCAGAAATAAAACCGCTGCGGCGCCGCAAGGGCAAGGCGCAACCTCTTGAATAAAAAGCGAAAGGGCCGGAATGACCCGGCCCTTCCCCCTTCACATGTACCGTAACGTCAGTTTGCCTGGCGGCGCAGGAAGGCCGGGATTTCGATGCGCTCGCGGTCCGCATCCATCTCGGGCTCCTCGTCATAGACCGCGCTCGCCTTCGGCGCCTGGGCCCGCATCTGCGGCATCGCGCGCTCGGGCGCGGGGGCCTCGGCGGCATGGCCCGACATGCGGTTCAGAAGCGAGTTGATGCCAAAGCGCGGCTTCTCGCCGGCAGCCTGCGCGGGCTGCGGACGCGGCGCCGGCTGGGCCGCCGCGCGCTGCTGTCCCCCGGGCGCCCGGTTGACGGCGGCCTGCAGGCGCGCCAGCGCCTCGGGCGTCGGCGTGCCGGGCGCGCGCGGACGCGGCGCGACGAAATTCTCGGCCTCGTCGTCGACGTTGAAGCTTGCCTGCGCAGGTTGCGGCGCGGGGGCCGGACGGTAGGCCGGCGGCGGCAGATCATCGCCCGCGGTCTCGGCCTCGAAGATGTTGCGCTGCTCGGGCTCGGGCGCCAGCTCGGGCGCGCGGGCGACCGGGGCGGCGGCGACCGGCTTTTCGACCTCTTGCGACACATGCGTGTGCAGCGGCTCGGCCATGCGGCGGCGCGGTGTCGGCACCTCGACATGGGCGGCGACGGCGTCGATGCCGGTCGCGACGACAGAGACGCGCATCATGCCTTCCATGGCATCGTCCAGCGTCGAGCCGACGATGATGTTGGCCTCCGGGTCCACCTCCTCGCGGATGCGGTTCGCCGCCTCGTCCAGTTCAAAGAGAGTCAGGTCGGTGCCGCCGGTGATGTTGATGAGAACGCCGCGCGCACCCTTCAGGCTGATCTCGTCCAGAAGCGGGTTGGCGATTGCCTTCTCCGCCGCCTGGATCGCGCGATCCTCGCCAGAGGCCTCGCCCGTCCCCATCATCGCCTTGCCCATCTCGTCCATCACCGCGCGCACATCGGCAAAGTCGAGGTTGATGAGGCCCGGACGCACCATGAGGTCGGTGACACCCTTGACGCCCTGATAGAGGACGTCGTCGGCCATCGCGAAGGCGTCCGTGAAGGTCGTCTTCTCGTTGGCGATGCGGAAGAGGTTCTGGTTCGGGATGATGATGAGCGTATCGACGACCTTCTGCAGGGCCTCGATGCCCTCATCGGCCTGCTTCATCCGCTTCGACCCTTCGAACTGGAAGGGTTTGGTCACGACGCCGACCGTCAGCACGCCAAGCTCGCGCGCGGCCTGGGCGATGATCGGCGCCGCGCCGGTACCGGTGCCCCCACCCATACCGGCAGTAATGAAACACATGTGTGCGCCAGCGAGGTGATCGACGATCTCCTCGATGGTCTCTTCGGCGGCGGCGGCACCGACCGAGGGACGCGCCCCGGCCCCGAGACCTTCGGTGACCTTGACGCCCATCTGGATGCGGGAACTCGAATGACTCTGGGCAAGCGCCTGGGCATCGGTGTTCGCAACGACGAACTCCACGCCTTCAAGCTTCTTCTCGATCATGTTGTTGACGGCGTTACCGCCCGCCCCACCCACACCGAACACCGTAATGCGCGGCTTCAGGTCCTCCCGTTCAGTCATCATCAGATTCAATGCCATTTCTTCCGCCCATTCTGTCCCGGCCTGTACTCGGCCGCCTAATCCCGCATTGCCCGGATTTTAAAGAAGTCACCGGGTGAGGTCACGCGAAAAACACGGAAAACCCACAAAATCTGGTGGATTGCGCCGCGTTCTCAGCGGTATCTCGCCGACACATCAAGATCATGTGGTTACCAGTTGTCTTTAAACCATTTCACGGCCCGGCGCAGCGACCGCGCCGGGTATCTTTCGGCCGGAATCTCGAAATCCCACCACTCGTCCTGCGGGTGCGCGGCGAAGAGACACAGGCCCACGGTTGACGAAAACGCCGCACCGGTCGCCGCCTGCGGCAGCCCCTGCACCCTCAGCGGCCGCCCGAGTCGGACATTCTGGCCGAGGATTCGCGCGGCCAGCATGTCGAGCCCGGGGATCTGGCTTGCCCCGCCGGTCAGCACGATCTGCTGGCTCGGCAACTGGTCGAACCCGGCGGCATCAAGGATCGCCCGCACCTCCTCGAGGATCTCCTCGACCCGGGGGCGCATGATGCCGATCAGCTCGGCCCGGCTGACCTTCCGGCGGTCCTTTTCCCAGTCGCCGCAATCCGCGCCGATCTCGATCATCTCGCGGTCGTCCATGCCCGTCGCATGAACCCCGCCATGGATCGTCTTGATCCGCTCGGCCGTCGCCAGCGGGATCTGCAGGCCCTTCGAGATGTCCGAGGTGACGTGATCGCCGCCCATCCGCACGCTCTCGGCAAAGATCATGTGCTTCTTGATGAAGACAGAAATGCCGGTCGATCCGCCGCCCATGTCGATGCAGGCCGCGCCCAGCTCCTGCTCGTCCTCGACAAGGCTCGCAAGGCCCGAGAGATACGAGGACGAGGCAAGTCCCGCGATCTCGAGGTCGCAGCGCCGGATGCAGTAGAGTAGGTTCTGCACCGCGCCAGTGTCGATCGTCAGCAGGTGCAGGTCGGTGGAAAGGCGGTTGCCGACATGCCCGCGCGGATCGGCAAAACCGGACCGGTGGTCGATGGTGAAGTTGACAGGATGGGCATGCAGCGCCTCGCGGCCCGCGCCATAGTCCGGCACGTCGCAGGCGGCCAGGACCCGGCCGACATCCTGCTCGCTCACCTGCCCGTCAAAAAGCTCCACCTCGCCGGCAAGGCCATAGCTCCTCGGATGCGCGCCCGAAAAGCACGCGATGACATGGTCGACCCGCGTCTGCGCCATCTTCTGCGCCGCCTGCACCGCCGTGCGGATCGCCCGCTCGGTCTCGGCCATCGCATCGACCTCGCCGAAGCGCACCCCGCGCGAACGGGTCGTCGCCGCGCCGATCACCCGGAACCGCGACTGCCCGGCAAGCGAGCCGAGCCCGTCATCGCGGTATCCGTCGGCATCTTCGAACCTGAGGATGAGGCAGGCGATCTTCGACGTCCCGACGTCGAGCACCGCCACCACGCCCCTCTGCAGCGCCGCGCGCCGCATGTTCCGCATCGTCCGCTGCGCCTCGTAAAGGTCTTTCATTGTCCCGCCTTTGCCTCAACTTCGCTGCCCGCCGCATTGCCCCCGGCAAGCCGGATCGTCGGTCGGTTCTGGTTGCGCAGGTCCACGACGCTCAGGTCGCGGCCCAACATGTCTTCCGCCTCGTTCAGCGCCACCACGCGCTGCAGGGCGGGCACCGGAGCCTCCTCCGGCAGAAGGATGCGCTGGTCGCGGTCAAGGACGAGGTCCCAGCGCCGCTCGCCAACCCGCACGAGGCCCCTGACCCGCGCCTGAATGGGGCGCGCCGCATCGAAAAGCGCCAGCGCCTCGTCCACGCGATCGTCCGCCCCCTCGCCCGCGATCACCGGCAGGTCGGGCCGCCCCGCCCGCTCAAGAAGCGTCGCCACCCGGTGCCCGGTCTCGTCCAGCATCTCCAGCGCCTCGCCGCGCCGCCAGAGGACGGCCGGTTGCCGCTCGGCCACTGTCACCTGCAGGACGCCGCCCTTGCGGATATGCAGGTCCACCGAGGCCACCGCGTCGATCTGCGCGATCGCCGCCTTCATCGCGCCAAGATCGATCCGGAAGGACGAGGCCGGCAGGTCGACCGGCAGCATCCCCCTGATCGCCGCGTCCACCGGCTCGGACGCCCCGTCGACGGCCATCAGCGTGACCATGAACTCCGGCCGGTTCTCGACCGAAAGCCGAAGATCGGCCAGCGAGGCCTGCAGCGCGCCGCGCCGCCCGGCATCCATCAGGTAACCGCCCACCAGCGCCACGATCAGGACCGACGGCAGGCCCACGCGCACCGCCCTGCGGAAGGACGGCGTCAGCCACAGCCGCTCGACCCGGTAGGCCAGCCGCGAGGGCGCCGGATCGCGCCGGGCGGCGGCCAGTTCCGCCGCATAACGCCGCTCTGCCGCCTTCAGCGATCGCATGAGGCGTCCTCCACGATCCAGGTGCAGAGCGCCGGGAAGGACATCCCCTCCGCCGCCGCCTGCTCGGGCGAGAGCGAGGTCGGCGTCATCCCCGGCTGGGTGTTGGTCTCAAGAATGAAGAGGCCAGCGAGCCCCCGCGTATCGTCCCAGCGAAAATCGCTGCGGCTGAGCCCCCGGCACCCCAGCGCCCGGTGTGCCCGCAAGGCATAGTCCTGCGCCGCCGCCGCCACTTCGGCCGGCAGCACCGCCGGACAGGAATGCGTCGACCCGCCCGGCGCGTATTTCGCGTGATAGTCGTACCATCCGCTCGTGTGGATCTCGGTCACGCACATCGCCCGGTTCCCGAGGACCGACACCGTCAGCTCCCGCCCCGGCACATACTCCTCGACCATCACCTCGTCCGGCATCTCGGGCCCGAGCCGCGGCGGCGTGTTGGCATCCTTCGCGACGATATAGACCCCGACCGAGGAGCCCTCGGCATTGGGCTTGGCGACATAGGGCGGCGCCATCACATGCCGCGCCATGACCTCGGCCTTCGTGGCCAGAAGGCTCTCGACCACAGGAATGCCCGCCGCCCGGTAGGCGGCCTTCGCGCGGCTCTTGTCCATCGCGAGGGCCGAGGCCAGCACCCCCGAATGCGTATAGGGCAGCCGCAGCCACTCCAGCATCCCCTGCACGCAGCCATCCTCGCCCCAGCGGCCGTGGAGTGCGTTGAAACAGACGTCGGGCTTGATCTCGGAAAGGCGCGCGGAAAGGTCGGGGCCGGCATCAAGCTCGACCACCTCGTATCCCGCCTCCCGAAGGGCGTTGGCGCATGCGCGCCCCGTGACAAGCGACACCTCCCGCTCTGCGGAACGGCCGCCCATCAATACCGCCACCTTGGAGGCTGTCCTGCTCGACATGCCCGCCAAATTCGCCTCGTTCCGACCCTTGTTTTGCGGGCCGTTATCTTTGTGTCACGCGTCTGCCTCGGGGGATTTTTCCCCCACGCGCATGATTTCCCACTCTAGCGTCAAGCCGCTGGATTCGTAAACCCTTTGTCTGACCTCTTCGCCCAGGGATTCCAGCTCTTCCGCCGTCGCCCCGCCGATATTGGTCAGGAAATTCGGATGTTTTTCGCTCATCATCGCGCCGCCCTTGGCGTATCCCCGCAATCCGGCGTCGTCGATCAGCTTCCAGGCCTTGAGGTCATGCGTGTCGTCCGCCTTGCCGGTCGAGGAAAACCCCGCCGGATTGCGGAAGGTGGAGCCCGCCGTGCGGTCCTTCACCGGCTGCGTCGCATCGCGCTTGGCCAGCTGCTCGGCCATCTTCGCCTCCAGCGCCGACGGCTCCCCCCCCGGCCCCTCGAACACCGCCTCGACGATTACCGCGCCCTCGGGCAGCGTTGAGGACCGATAGCCGAAGCCCATCTCCTTTGGCCCCACCGTCACCTCGGTCCCGTCCCGCAAAATGACCCGCGCGCTCACGAAGGCATCCGCCGTATAGGACCCGTAGCACCCCGCGTTCATCCTGACCGCCCCGCCGACCGCGCCGGGGATCGTGCGCAGGAAGGTCAGGTCCA
>JAGRDU010000112.1:0-11322 GCA_020446905.1 Paracoccaceae bacterium
TGCGGGTCATGCGGCTGATATAGGCCATGGAGAAATAGCCAAGCAGCGAGGCCGGCAGGATGATGTGGGAAAAGACGTTCCGGAAGGCGTCCCACTCTCCCTGCATCGCGCTATCGAGGAGAAGGAGCCCGGTTTTCGGCGTGATCGCGTATTCATAGGCGATGTCGATCCGCCCCGGCCCCGCGACCCAGTGCAGCCGGGCGTAGAAGACGAGAAGCGCGAGAAGGCCGAGCCAGAAGATCGGGGCGGAATAGCCGACAAGGCCGAAGACGCGGACCAGCTGGTCGGCGAGCCGGCCCTGACGGACCGCGGCCCAGACACCCATGGGCACGCCGAAGAGCGTGCCGATGAGGATGGCGACGGTCGCCAGCTCAAGCGTCGCTGGAAAGACCCGGGCGATGTCGTCGGCGATGTCGCGCTTGGTGAGGAAGCTTTCCCCGAAATCGCCAGTGAAGACCTTCTGGAGATACATCCAGAACTGTTCGTAAAGCGGCTTGTCGAGGCCAAGCTCGACAAAGACGCGGTCATAGACGGATTTCGGCGCGCGGTCTCCGATGACGGCCAGCACCGGATCGACGGGCACCACGCGGCCGATGAGGAAAGTCACGAGAAGAAGGCCGAGGAAGGTCAGCGCGACCGTGGCGAGGAGTTTCGCCGCCTTCCAGAGGAACCGCAGGAGGGCGCTGTCGCGCCCTCCGCCAGTCGTCGTATCGCTCATGTTACTTGGTCACGTGCGCGTAGTTGTTGTCGTTGAACGACGGGCCGACGATGAACCCGTTGACGTTCGAGCGCATCGCCGAGACCTCGATCTCCTGGAACATGATGACGAAGGGCGAGGTGTCCTGATGCTCCTTCTGGATCTTCAGGTACATCTCGGCCCGTTTGGCCGCATCCGGTTCCAGAACGGCGGCGTCCGCCTCCTTGGTCATCTCGGGGATGTCCCAGGCATTGCGCCAGGCGAGCGGCTTGGAGGCGGCTTCATCCGAGTTGTCGGGGTTGCGCGCGAAGGTGTCGGCGTTGGTGTGCGGGTCCTGATAGTCCGGACCCCAGCGGCCGATATAGATGTCGTGGTTCCGCGCACGGTACTTGGTCAGCGTCTGCTGGCCGTCGCCCGGGATCAGTTCCATCTGGATGCCGGCCTGCGCCATGGTCTGCTGGATCGCCTGCGCGATGCCGGTGATCTCGGGCGTGTTGCGTGTGTCCATCGTGACCGCGAAACCGTCAGGAACGCCGGCCGCCGCCAGAAGCTCTTTCGCCTTCGCGACGTCGAGCGAGAAGGGGTTGTCGTTCAGGGCGCCGAGGAACCCGTTCGGCAGGAACGCCTGGTGGACCGTCACCTTGCCCTTCATGATCGTGTCGGCGATCGCCTGATAGTCGACGAGGTACTTCATCGCCTGCCGCACTTCGGGCTTGGCGAGGTTTTCGTTCTTCTGGTTCAGGCCGAGATAGTAGATCGAGCCCTTCGGGCCTTCCTGGATCTTGATGTCGGGGTTCGCGCGGACCGCGTCGATCTCTTCGGCGCCGAGCGAGCGGGCGATGTCGATGTCGCCCTGTTCAAGAAGCAGGCGTTGCGTCGCGCCTTCGGGGATGTGGCGGTAGATGACGCGGGCCATCGGCGCCGGATCGCCCGAATAGTTCTCGTTCCGCTCCATCACGACGGCCTCGTTGGCGCGCCATTCGCGGATCGTGAAGGGGCCGGAACCGGCATAGTTGGTCTTCAGCCACTCATAGCCGAAGTCGCCGTTCGCCTCGTGTTCCATCACCAGCTTCTTGTCGACGACGAAGCCGACGGTCGCGGTCAGGCAGTAAAGGACGAGTGTCGGCGCATAGGCCTTGTCCATCTTGAAGACGACGGTGTCCTCGCCCTCCTGAACGACCATCTGGTCGACGTTTTCGGCGTTCAGGCCGAACTGGGTCAGGATGAAGGCAGGCGACTTGTCGAGCTTGACGGCGCGGGTGAGGGAAAACACCACGTCCTCGGCCGTGATCGGGTTTCCGGAGGCGAATTTGCGGTCCGGCTTGATCTTGAAGCTGATCGACATGCCGTCCGGCGCGACTTCCCAGCTTTCCGCGATCTTGCCGTAGATCTTGGTCACGTCCATCGGGTCGTAGCCGATCAGCCCCTCGTAGGAGTTGCCGGCGATTTCCGAGGCGGTGAACTCGAAGATCTCGGCCGGGTCGAGCGAGATGATGTCGTCGATGGCCCAGGCCTGGATAAGTGTGTCGGCCGGCGTTTCCGCCTGAGCGACCGGCGCGCTGAAAAACGCGAAAGCCGCGACGGTGGCCGCGAGCAACTTGCGACTGTGATGCATGGAAATCTCTCCGCTGTCGGGTTCGTTTATGGGTGAGGTCGTTTGTCGTTCGGGCCTTTCCCGGCCCGGGCACCTCGTCCCGCGATTAACCGCTTGGTCAAATTCCGTGTCAAGGACAAACGGCCGCACCCGGTGTCGCAATCGGACCTTCGTGCTCAGCAGTTGGGCACGTTGACGGCAAGGCCGCCAAGCGAGGTTTCCTTGTACTTCTCGTGCATGTCGTGCCCCGTCTGGCGCATCGTCTCGATCGCCGAGTCGAGTGGCACGAAGTGCTGGCCGTCGCCGCGCAGGGCGAGGCTGGCGGCCGAAACGGCCTTGATCGCGCCCAGGCCATTGCGCTCGATGCAGGGCACCTGCACGAGGCCCTTCACCGGGTCGCAGGTCATCCCGAGGTGATGTTCAAGCGCGATCTCGGCGGCGTTCTCCACCTGCTCCGGCGTGCCTCCCATGACCGCGCAGATCGCGGCGGCGGCCATGGCGGCGGCGCTGCCCACTTCGGCCTGACAGCCGCATTCCGCGCCACTGATCGAGGCGTTGTGTTTGACGATGCCGCCGATCGCGGCGGCGGTCAGGAGGAAGTCTCCGATCTTCGCAGTGCTCGCGCCCGGCACATGATCGAGCCAGTAGCGCAGAACCGCCGGCACCACGCCCGCCGCGCCATTCGTCGGGGCGGTGACGACCTGTCCGCCAGCGGCGTTCTCCTCGTTTACCGCCATCGCATAAAGGCTCATCCAGTCGTTGATCGTGTGCGGGGCGGTCAGGTTCAGCCCGCGTTCGGCCTCCAGCGCGTCGCGGATGCCCTTGGCGCGGCGGCGGACCTTGAGACCGCCGGGCAGGATGCCCTCGGCCGCCATGCCGCGCTCGATGCAGTCGTTCATCACCTGCCAGAGCCGGGCGAGGCCGTCGTCCACCTCGCGCGCGGTGCGGAACTTCAATTCGTTCGCCCGCTTCATTTCGGCGATCGACTTGCCGGATGCCTTCGCCATCTCCAGCATCTCGGCCGCCGTCTGGAACGGGTAGGGGCAGCCGGAAGCGGCGGCGGCCTTCTTGCCGGCGCCGGCGTGTTCGGTCTCGGTCAGCACGAAGCCGCCGCCGATGGAATAGTAGGTCTCCTGCAGGATCACGTCGCCCTGCGCGTCCGTCGCCATCAGGATCATGCCGTTGGCATGGCCGGGAAGCGGGTGGCCGTAGTCGAAGACAAGGTCGCTCTCGGGCCGGAACACCAGCGTCGGCAGGCCCGGGGGCGTCACCGTGCCCGTCCGCGCGATCTCGGCCAGCGCCGCCTCGGCCTTGGCATGGTCGTAGGTATCGGGGGCGAAACCGGCGAGGCCAAGGACGGTGGCGCGGTCGGTCGCATGGCCCTTGCCGGTGAAGGCCAGCGAGCCGTGGAGCGAGGCCTTCAGGCCCTTCGGGTGGAAGGGCGAGGCGCGCAGGGTATCGAGGAACCGTGCGCCGGCGACCATCGGCCCCATCGTGTGGGACGACGACGGGCCGACGCCGACCTTGAAGACCTCGAAGACGGAGAGGAACATGTCTGTCCTTTCATGTGGCGCTGCCTTCGGGCGGATTGGCGTAGCCCGGCGCGGTGAAGATCGTCTCGCCCAGGCCTTCGGCCGACGCGGCACGCAGGGCGGTGGGGCGGGTTTCCATCCCGGCGGCAAGGGCGTGAAGCGCGGGGAAGGCGGTCAGGTCGAACCAGCCTGCGGTATCTGTCGGGTAGAGGGCAAGCCAGCGGATCAATGCAGACAGGTAGAGGGTGAGGATCGAAGGCGTCTCGGGCCGGCACCACGCGGGCCGGCCGGTGGCCATCGCGTCGAGGATCGCGAGATGTCCGGCGATGCGGTCCCGGGTTTTCGCCGAGAAGGCGGGGACGGTCTCCTCGGTTCCGGCATAGCGGTCGGGGTAGAAAAGCATCCGCATCTCGGCATGCAGCGTGTTCGAGGTGAAGAAAAGCCACTTGAGGAAGGCGGCCCGGTCCGGGCTGCCCGGCGCGGGGGCCAGGGCACGGTGGGATTCCGAGAGCCAGAGAAGGATCGCCCCCGTCTCGAAGACCGGGCCCTCGGGCGTTTCCAGTGCGGGGATCAGCCCGGCCGGGTTCAGCCGCCGATACGCGGCACTGTCTTGGGCCCGCACGGCACGGTCCACAAGTCGCGTCTCGTAGGCCAGCCCCAATTCCTCGAGCGCGAGGCGCACGATCAGCGAAGCGTTGTCGGGGGCGTAGTGAAGAATGTACATCGCGGCGTCCTGTCAGCTTGTTTATCCGCCGGGTCGCTGGGCTTGGCCGGGTCGAAAGCGACGTTTTGCGGGGAAAAACGCGCGGCCGGTCGGTGGCGGGGGCGTCGGATGGATCCCTGTTTGCCGTCGGCGATGATTGGCGCCCCGTTTGCCCAGAGAATCCAGTCTGCGGAAGACTCCGGCCGGGAACAGGTCGAGGCCATACCAGCCGTGGGTTCCGCGCCCGCCGCAACGTTGCCGTGCTGGCCGGCGGGTCGCAAGGGAAATTGCGCGGTAGGCCGTTCTGGCTCGGCGCGCCGGCTCGGTCTTGTCGGCTTTTCCAAATGCGACTCCGTTCGATCAATGGGGCGATTCTGGCTCGCGCAGACGCAACAGCTTGCGTATAAGCGGAGCACGACCGCTAAGGAGACCACCATGCCCGCCGAACTCACCCCCGTCGAAAAGGCGAAATTCGTCGCGGCAAAGAAAGCCGTTGAATTCATCGAGGACGGGATGCGTGTCGGCCTCGGCACCGGGTCCACGGCCGCCTGGATGGTGCGCTGCCTGGGCGAGCGGGTCCGCAGCGAGGGGCTGCGCATCACCGGCGTCCCGACCTCGTCCCGCACCGCGGCGCTGGCGCGCGAGGAGGGGATCAAGGTCGTCACCCTCGAAGAGGCGCAGTGGCTCGATCTTACCATCGACGGCACGGACGAGTTCGACCCCGATCTCAACCTCATCAAGGGCGGCGGCGGCGCGCACTTGCAGGAGAAGATCGTCGCGACCGCGTCCGACCAGATGATCGTGATCGCCGATGCCGGCAAAGAGGTGCAGCACCTCGGCGCCTTCCCCCTTCCGATCGAGGTGATTCCCTTTGGCTGGATGACCACCAAGGCGCTCGTCGAGGAGATGCTCGCCTCGCTCGACGTGCTCGGCCGCGAGACGACGCTGCGGATGAACGGCGAAAAGCCCTTCGTCACCGACGAGGGCAACCGAATCCTCGACCTGCATCTCGGCCGCATCGGCAACGCAAGGCAGCTCGCGCTGGCGCTCAATCAGGTGCCGGGCGTGGTTGAAAACGGGCTTTTCATAGATATCTGTGACCGGGTGATCATCGGCTACGGCGACGGCCGGCTCGAGATGCGCGACCTTGGCACCGGCGCGGTCGCGCGCGAGCGGGTCGATTTCGTCGAGCCTGCGAATGTCTTCACCGACCTCGGAAACTGATCCCGGGGCGGGGTCAGCAACAGGAGAGGGCGGATGGCCTTCGACTACGATCTTTTCGTCATCGGCGGCGGCTCGGGCGGGGTGCGCGCGGCGCGGATCGCGGCGTCGGAATACGGGGCGAAGGTGGCGCTCGCCGAGGAATACCGCATGGGCGGAACCTGCGTCATCCGGGGCTGCGTACCGAAAAAGCTGATGGTCTTCGCCTCGGCCTTCGCCGGCGAGATGGAGGATGCGCGCGCCTACGGCTGGGACGTGACGGCGGGCGGGTTCGACTGGACGGTGTTCCGGACGAAGCTGGACGCCGAGTTGGACCGGCTGGAGCGGGTCTACCGCGCCGGCCTCGACGGGGCAGGGGTCACGATCCAGGATTGCCGCGCGACCATCGAGGACGCGCATACCGTGCGGCTTGCGGATGGCGGCACGGTGACGGCCAAGCATATCCTTATCGCGACCGGTGGCCGCCCGTTCCTGCCCGAGATCGCCGCGTCGGCCGGGGCGCTCACCTCGAACGACATCTTCAAGCTGGAGGCGCTGCCGGACAGCGTGCTGATCGTCGGCGGCGGCTTCATCGCCTGTGAATTTGCTTGCATTCTCAATGGTATGGGCGTGAAGGTGACGCAGTTCTACCGGGGCGAGCAGATCCTGCGCGGCTTTGACGGCGAGGCGCGGGGGCATATCGCGGAACATATGCGCGAGGCCGGGATCGACCTGCATGTCGGCACCGACGTGATGGAGATGACGCCCGATCCCACCGGGACGAAGGTGATCGCGACGAACGGGCACGAGCTGACCGTCGCGAAGGTGATCTATGCGACGGGCCGGGTGCCGAACACGGACCGGCTCGGGCTGGAAAACACTGGCGTGAAGCTTGGCCGCAAGGGTGAGGTTGTGGTGGACGACTGGTCGCAGACGGCCGTCCCGTCGATCTTCGCCGTGGGCGATGTGACCGACCGGATCAACCTGACGCCGGTCGCCATTCGCGAGGGGCACGCCTTCGCCGACACGGTCTTCGGCGGCAGGCCAACAAAGGCGGATCACGACCTTGTCCCTTCGGCCGTCTTCACGCAGCCGGAGTTCGGGACGGTCGGGATGACCGAGGAGGCCGCGCGCGCGGCTGGCCCGATCGAGGTCTACGCGACCGCGTTCCGCCCGATGCGCTCGGCCTTCGCGGGTCGGCCCGACCGGGTGATGATGAAGCTCATCGTCTGCGCCACAACGCGCAAGGTCCTTGGCTGCCATATCGTCGCGCCGGAGGCGGGCGAGATGATCCAGCTGGCGGCCATCGCGATCAGGATGGGCGCCACGAAAGAGGACTTCGACCGCACCGTTGCCGTCCATCCGGTCATGGCCGAGGAACTGGTGACCTTGCGCAAACCGGTCAGAACCGCTTGAGTTTTGCGCCGGGAACGCCCAGTTGGATAGGAACACGAGATTTTGAGAGTGAAGAGAGGAACCTGATGGCTGGCAGCGGAGGCCCCTGGGGCGGCGGCGGATCGGACGGCGACGACGACAAGGACCGGCAGGGCGGCCGCGGCGGACGGCGCCCGGGCGAGGGGCCGCAGATCCCCGATGTCGAGGAAATCGTCAAGAAGGGCGCCGACCAGCTGCGCGTCCTGATGGGCGGACGCGGCCCGCGCGGCCCGTCGAACGGCACAGGCGGGCCGCGCGCCACCGGACCGCAACTCAACCGCAGCAGCATCGGCCTTGGCGTTCTGGCGGCCATCGGCCTCTGGGCCTTTGCCTCGTTCTACACGGTCAAGCCCGAAGAACAGTCGGTGGAGCTCTTCCTCGGCAAGTTCTCCTCGATCGGAGAGCCGGGCCTCAACTTCGCGCCCTGGCCCTTCGTCACTGCGAACGTCATTCCGGTCACGCCGGAACGGACCGAGGATATCGGCCTCGGGCGCGGAGGATCGGACAGTGGCCTGATGCTGACCGGCGACGAGAATATCGTCGATATCGACTTCCAGGTGGTCTGGAACATCAACGATCCGACCGAATACCTCTTCAACCTGCGCGACCCCGAGCTGACGATCAACGCCGTCGCAGATTCCGCGATGCGCGAGATCATCGCGCAATCGCAGCTGGCGCCGATCCTGAACCGCGACCGGGGCGTCATCGCCGAGCGGCTGAAGGACCTGATCCAGTCGACGCTCGACAGCTACCAGTCGGGGCTGAACATCGTGCGGGTGAACTTCGACCGCGCCGACCCGCCGCGCGAGGTCATCGACGCCTTCAAGAACGTGCAATCGGCCGAGCAGCAGCGCGACCGCCTGCAGAAAGAGGCCGACGCCTATGCCAACACGGTGCTGGCCGGCGCCCGCGGTCAGGCCGCGCAGCTTCTGGAAGAGGCCGAGGGCTACCGCGCCCAGGTCGTGAACCAGGCCGAGGGCGAGGCGAGCCGCTTCTCCTCGGTGCGGACCGAATATGCCAAGGCGCCGGAAGTGACCCGCAAGCGGCTCTATCTCGAGACGCTGGAATCGGTGTTCAGCCAGGTCGACAAGGTCATCATCGACGAGAAGAGCGGCGGCCAGGGCGTCGTGCCCTATCTGCCCCTGAACGAGCTCGGCAAGAAGCCCGCGACCGGAGGGTCCAACTGATGAACCGCATGGCGCTTTTCCTTCCCGTCGTCGTCATCGCCATCGCCGCGATCCTGTCGTCTATCTTCATCGTGGACGAACGCCAGAAGGCGCTGGTCCTGCAGTTCGGCGATATCAAGGCGATCCGTGAGGAGCCCGGACTCTATTTCAAGCTGCCGCTGATCCAGGAAGTCGTGCGCTACGACGACCGCATCCTTGGCCTTGACGTCGATCCGCTCGAGATCACGCCGCTGGACGACCGCCGTCTGGTGGTCGATGCCTTCGCCCGCTACCGCATCGCGGACGTGAAGCGCTTCCGTCAGGCGGTCGGCGCCTCCGGCGTCTCGCTGGCGGAAAACCGCATCGACACGATCCTGCGCGCGCAGATGCGCGAGGTGCTGGGCGGCGTGACCTCGTCCGAGATTCTCTCGCAGGACCGCGCCGTTCTGGCCGGCAGGATTCGCGATGCCTCGCGCAACGAGGCGAACTCGCTCGGCGTCGAGATCATCGACGTGCGGCTGAAGCGGACCGACCTTCCCGAGCAGAACCTCGATGCGACCTTCGCCCGGATGCGGGCCGAGCGGGAGCGCGAGGCCGCCGACGAGGTCGCGCGCGGCAACGAGGCGGCGCAGCGCGTGCGCGCGCAGGCCGACCGGACCAAGGTGGAGCTTGTGTCGGACGCGCAGCGCCAGGCCGAGATCATCCGCGGCGAGGCCGACGCCAAGCGCAACGCGATCTTCGCGGAGGCCTATGGCGTGGACCCGGAGTTCTTCGACTTCTACCGCTCGCTCGCGGCCTATCGCGAGTCGCTGAAGGCCGGGAACTCCACCATGATCATCTCGCCGGACAGCGAGTTCTTCGACTACCTGAAGTCGACCGGACGGAAATAGGCGATGGGGGGCCTTGCGCTTCTCCTTCTCGCCATCGGTCTTGTCCTGTCGCTCGAGGGGCTGGTGCTTGCGCTGGCCCCGTCGCGCATCGACGAGCTTCTGGACCTCATCCGCCGGCTGCCGGTGGAAACCCGCCGCAACTTCGGCCTCGGGGCCCTCGCGCTCGGCCTCGCGCTCATTTGGCTTGCGGGGGCCCTTCAGGGCTGAGACAATCCTGGCCTGCCCGGCGATCACATCGAGTTGAGCCCGGGCGAGGAGCTTTGACTTGAACGCGGACGCGTCTATTTCAAGGGTGACAGGGCCGGGCGGCGGGCTGCCGCCGGAAGCGGCCGGCAGGTAACAAGAGGGAGCGAGCGTTGAAACCAAGGGCAATCGCCATCGCGCGGCCGGTCGGCCAGCCGCAGACTGCAACCCGGGCCGTCATGGGGGGCGTCTGGGCCGCGATGCTCGGCCTCGCCCTCGCGCTGGGCCAGGCGCTTCCGTCAGACGCCCGCGCCGCGCCCGAAAGTTTTGCCGATCTGGCCGCGCAGGTCAGTCCCTCGGTCGTGAACATTACCACGACGACCACCGTCGCGGCCCCCGCCGAGGGCGGCCCGATCGTGCCGGAAGGCTCGCCCTTCGAGGACTTCTTCAAGGAATTCGGCATGCCGAACGGTCCCGGCCCGCGCGGCCCGCAGCGGTCGAACGCGCTTGGCTCGGGCTTTGTCATTTCCGAGGACGGCTACATCGTCACCAACAACCACGTCATCGAGGGCGCCGACGAGATCTCGATCGAGTTCTTCTCGGGCAAGACGCTCGATGCAGAACTGGTCGGCACCGACCCCAAGACCGACATCGCGCTACTCAAGGTGAAAAGCGACGAGCCGCTCGCCTATGTGAACTTCGGCAACTCGGACATCGCCCGCGTCGGCGACTGGGTGATGGCGGTGGGCAACCCGCTTGGCCAGGGGTTCTCGGTCTCGGCGGGCATCATCTCGGCCCGGAACCGAGAGCTTTCGGGCACCTATGACGACTTCATCCAGACCGATGCCGCGATCAACCGGGGCAACTCGGGCGGTCCGCTCTTCAACATGGACGGCGAGGTGATCGGGGTGAACACCGCGATCCTGTCGCCGAACGGCGGCTCGATCGGCATCGGCTTCTCGATGGCTTCGAATGTCGTCGCGAAGGTCGTCGGCCAGCTCAAGGACTTCGGCGAGACCCGGCGCGGCTGGCTTGGCGTCCGCATTCAGGACGTGACCCCCGACGTCGCCGAGGCGATGGGCCTTGCGGCTGCCTCGGGCGCGCTCGTCACCGATGTGCCCGACGGGCCGGGCAAGGATGGCGGCATCCTCTCGGGCGACATCATCACCTCGTTCGACGGGGCCGAGGTCAAGGACACGCGCGAACTCGTCCGCCGCGTCGCAGATGCCGACGTCGGCAAGGCGGTGCGCGTCGTCGTCCTGCGCGGCGGGAAAAGCGAGACGCTGCTTGTCACGCTCGGACGGCGCGAGACCGCCGAAGGCGGCGAGACTGTCCCCGTCGTCTCGAAGGCCGACGAGGCACCGGCGAGCAAGGACGTCCTCGGGATGACGCTGAGCGTCCTGACCGAGGAACAGCGCGGCGAGATGAACCTCGACGCGGGCGTCAGCGGCCTTGTCCTGACCGCCATCGACGAGACGAGCGAAGCCTACGAGAAGGGCCTGCGCGCCGGCGACGTGCTGACCGAGGCGGGCCAGCAGAAGCTGACCACGATCGCCGATCTCGAGGCGCGCATCGCCGAGGCGAAGGAAGCGGGGCGCAAGTCGCTGCTCCTGCTCATTCGCCGCGGCGCCGATCCGCGCTTTGTGGCGTTGTCGGTGGAATAGCCGGCGCCGACGGGCCGGGTTCTGCGGGGCGTCCCCCTCGGGGGCGCCCTTTTCGTTCCGGCGGGGGGCTGGCGTCGGCCCGCGGGATGACCTATCTCGCGCGGGAAGAGAGCGTTGCAGGGAAGGCGGGAGCGGCGAATGGCGAAGATCACCTATGTTGAGTACAATGGCACCGAGCATGTTGTCGACGTGAAGAACGGCCTCACGGTGATGGAAGGCGCGCGCGACAACGGTATCCCGGGGATCGAGGCCGATTGCG
>JAGRDU010000112.1:11340-12466 GCA_020446905.1 Paracoccaceae bacterium
CCTGTTCGACCTGCCATGTCTATGTTGATCCCGCTTGGGTCGACCGCCTGCCCGCCAAGGATCCGATGGAAGAGGACATGCTCGACTTCGCCTATGAGCCCGACCCGGTGCGCTCGCGCCTGACCTGCCAGATCAAGGTCTCGGACGCGGTCGACGGGCTGAAGGTCTTCGTGCCGGAAAAGCAGATCTGATGCGGACGGGGGCGCGGCGTCTGCCGGTGCGCCCCTTGCGCGCGAAAGCTCGCCGCGCGCTCTGGCCGGTCGCCCTTTTGCTGGCGGTCGCGGCTGCGCCCGCTGCCCTCGCGCAAGAGATCACTGGCGCGGATTACGAAGAGCCGACAGAGCGCTACCCCCATGGCGCGCTCGGCGACCCGGTCGAGCATGGCGCGCTGGTGGTCAGCCTTGCCGACGGCCGCCGCCACCGCGTCCGCCTCGACGGGACGCTGGTTTTCGAGGATACCGCGCCGCGGCTCGTCGACCTTGACGGCGACGGCGCGCCCGAGATCCTCACCGTCGAAAGCCACCGCGACAAGGGCGCCCGGCTCGCCGTCTGGGGACTTGAGGACGGCAGCTTCACGCGCCTGGCCGCAACGCCCTTCATCGGTACGCGCTTTCGCTGGCTCGCGCCCGTCGGGGTTGCGGACCTCGACGGCGACGGCCGGGTCGAGATCGCCTATGTCGAGACGCCGCACCTCGGCAAGACCCTGAGGATCGTCCGGCTCGAACAGGGGCGGCTCGTGCCCGTCGCCGCGGAAGAGGGCTTGACCAATCATCACTTCGGGGCTGCCGCCATCGAAGGCGGCATTGCCACCTGCGCCGGCCGCCCGACGATCCTGACCGCCGATGCGGGCTGGTCGCGGATCATCGCCTCGACGATGAAGGACGGCCGCCTGACGCGCCGCGATCTCGGCCCCTACACCGGACCGGACAGCTTTGCGCGGATCCCGGGCTGCCACTGATCCGTCCCGTCTTTCTGTCCCGAAATACTCCGGAGGGGTCCGGGGAGGCAGAGCCTCCCCGGCGGGTCGGCCCGCCGAAGGCGGGGCGAAAGTCTCAGTCCGTGGCATGGGCGAGCTTCGGCACATCTTTTGCCCCGGCCGATCCGCGGCCCGAGAGCGAGGGATTTT
>JAGRDU010000113.1 GCA_020446905.1 Paracoccaceae bacterium
GTCGCGTTGGGCAGGAGTTCCTTCACGACGCCCGGAAATTCGAGTCCTTCTTCCTTGGCCATGGTCACTCCATAATTGATCCACCCCGGGCCAGCGGCCCGGGCGCGCGTTAAATGCGCCCGAAAGGGGCGGAATTCAAGCCTTATCTGCCCTTCGGCCCAACCCGGGTCACGCGGGTGATCTGCGCGGCCTGTTCCGGCCAGTGCCTGAGGTTCAGCACGACGCCGTCGGCGCGGACATCCGCCACCTTCGCCAGATCGACCTCGGCATAGACCCAGCCGGGTGCGCCAAGCTCGCCCTCGGCGAAGATGCCGGTCGGGGGAAAGCCCCGGTCGGGCGGCCCGTAGATCGAGGCTCGGCCGGTGTTCTCCTCCATGCCCACGCACCACGGGGCCTTGCCGACAACGGGAGCATGGACGGCGACCATCTGGTTTTCGAGGGCCCGCGCCATGGCGCCGACACGGACGCGGGTGAACCCGGCGAGCGCCTCGGTGGCGGAGGGGACGAGGAGGAGCTCGATCCCCGCCTCGGCCAAGGCCCGGCCAAGAAGGGGAAACTCGCTGTCATAGCAGATGAGGATGCCGATCCGGCCGAGCTTCGTGTCGAAGACCTGAAGGCCCTGCCCTGCGACGACGTTCCAGTCCTCGCGCTCGAACCGGGTCATCATTGCCTTGTCCTGATGGCCGATCAGCCCCTCGGGGCCGAAAAGGCTCGCGCGGTTCACCGGCCGCTCGCCGGCATGGGCGACGTCATAGACGGGGCCGGAGGCGGAAAGAACATGCACCCCGTAGTGGGCGGAGAGCCGGGCGTGCATCGCCTCCATTGCCGGGCGGTGGCGGTCCACCTCGCGCAACGCGCCCTCAAGGTCGGCGGCGACGGTCTTGCCGCCGAGTGAGGCAAGTTCCATCGCGCCGTATTCGGGAAAGACAAGAAGGTCGGCGCCTGCCGAGGCAGCCTCGGCGACCCATTCGTCGATCTTGGTCTCATAGTCCGCCCAGCTGTCGAGCCAGGAGAGCGGATAGGCGGCGGCTGCGATCTTCATTCCCGGTTTTCCTTGCCTCGGCGGCGTCAAAGGGCCTTCCACCAGACCTGCATCGATTTGGCGGTCTCTTCCGCCTCCCCGCGATCCTTCCACGAATACCTCGCGAATGCACCCGGGATCGGCGCATAGCCGCGTTTCATCCAGAAGGCGTCGAGCGGGCGGTAGTCGGCCGGGCGCGCGGGGTGATCCGCCGGGCGGCTGACGGCGCAGAAGGCGGCGTGGGTGCGGCCCAGCGCCCGCGCCTGCGCCTCGCGCGCGTCGAAGAAGGCGTGGCCGAGGCCCCTGCCCCGGTATTCGGGCAAAAGCACGGATTCTGCGCAGTAGAAGATGCGGTCAAGCGGTAAACCGGTGCCCGCGAAGGGCACGGCAAATTCCTCGGAATGATCCTCGAGCGGCGTGCCCGTCGCGGCGCCGACCAGACGCGCGCCGTCGAAGGCGCCGACGACGATCGCTCCGGGGCTGGTGCGGTAGGCCTTGAGATAGCGCCGCTCGTAGTCGAGCGTACCGTCATAAAGGTAGGGCCAGTCCCGGAACACCGCGATCCTCAGCCGCGCAAGATCGTCGAGCGCCGCCTCCAGCGCCTCGCCCCTGAGTGTCAGGATCTCGATCGTCATGCCGAGACCTGGGCGATCCAGTCCTTGAGGTTGTAGTAGGTCGTCACCCGCGTGATCTTGCCGTCCTTGAGGGTGAAGAACCCACCCGCCGGCAGGACATAGGTCTGGCCATGCGCCTCGGGCAGGCCAGGATCGGTCTTGAGGTAGGTGCCGTTGACGACGAACTCGGCCGCACCCCGCGTGCCCTCGTCATTGGCAAAGATCACCATCTCGGTCAGGTTTTCGCGATAGGTCTCGGACATATGGGCGCAGAACTCGGCAAAGGCCGCCTTGCCCAGCCTTTCGGCGCCCTCGTTCACGTGATGGGCGAAGTCGTCGTGGAGCGTCTCCAGCATCCCTTTGGTGTCGCCCCGGTTGAAGGCGTCGTAATAGGCGGCAATCGTCGCTTTGGTCATCGTCATCGCTCCATGTTCGCCGGCCGAGCGTAGCCCCCCGGGCCTGCCTCGCCCTCGCCCGTTCGCGGCGCCCAGCGCCCGTTTTGCGCCCTTAGTCACCGGTGGTCGGCGGCCCGAACCGTTCCAGCATCCGGGCGCGGATCTGGTCGCGGGTCTGGCGGTAGGCGGTCAGCTTGGCCTCGCGCGTCTCGCCGATGCCCGTTGGATCCATCACCGGCCAGTATTCGACGTCGAGGTGGTAAAAGCGCGTCAGTTCCAGCGCCTGACGCTGGCTCGCGGGCGAAAGCGCGATCACGAGGTCGAAGCCGGACAGGTCATCGCCCCATTCCTGCATCTCCTCGAAGCTGCGCGCGCGGTGGCGCGACAGTTCAATCCCCATTTCCTTGCAAACCGCGACGGCGAACCCGTCGACCTCAAGGTCGTTCTTGACCCCCGCGGACTGCACATAGGTCGCCTTGCCGTACATCTGCTTCATCAGCCCCTCGGCCATGGGCGAGCGGACGGCATTGTGATCGCAGCAGAAGAGAACCGAGTGAGGCATCTTGCCGGACAAGATCACTCTCCCGACTGCAGCACGCAAATGAGGGTGAAGAGGCGCCGCGCCGTGTCGATGTCGATTTCGGCCTTGCCCTCGAGGCGTTCCTGCACGGTACGCGCGCCCTCGTTATGGATGCCCCGGCGGGCCATGTCGATTGCTTCGATCTGTGCCGGGGGAAGGCGCTTCACGGCCTCGAAATAGCTGGCGCAGATCTGGAAGTAGTCCTTCACCACCTGCCGGAACGGCCCCATGGACAGGTGGAACTCGGCCACCTTGTCACCGCCGTCGGTCGCGATATCGAAGACAAGGCGCTTTTCGCGGATCGACAGACCCAGCCGATAGGGTCCGCCCGGCGCCGCCTGCCCTTCGCGGTCGGGCAGCGCGAAGGAATTGTCTTCCAAAAGGTCGAAGACGGCGATCTTGCGCTCCTGCTCCATCTCCGGCGTAGGGACGGGCAGGCCCGTGTCGTCGATCTCGATATGACAGAGCTTGTTCATGCGCCCTCCTTCCGGTTCAGCCGGTCAAGCCGGGCGCGGACCGACAGACCATGCGCCTCAAGGCTTTCCGAGTTGGCGAGCCGTTCCGCCGAGGGGCCGATCGCCTCCAGCGCCGCCGGCGTCATCTTCGCAATCGTCGTCCGCTTGAGGAAATCCATCACCGATAGCCCGCTCGAAAACCGTGCCGAGCGCGCCGTCGGGAGCACATGGTTCGGTCCGCCCACGTAATCGCCGATCGCTTCCGGTGTCCAGTGGCCAAGGAATATCGCACCTGCATGGGTGATCTTCGGCAGAAGCGCCTCTGGGTCCGCGACGCACAGCTCCAGATGCTCGGGCGCTACCCGGTTCGACAGGGCGGCGGCCTCTGGGAGGTCGCGGGTCACGATGACCGCGCCGTAGTCGCGCCAGCTTGGCCCCGCGATGGCGCGGCGTTCCAGCGCCTCCAGCCGCGCCGAGACCGCCGCCGTGACCTTGGAGGCCATGTCGGCGTCATCGGTGACAAGGATCGCCTGCGCGCTCTCGTCATGCTCGGCCTGGCTGAGAAGGTCGAGCGCGATCCAGTCCGGGTCCGCCGTCCCGTCGGCGATCACCAGAATCTCCGACGGCCCCGCGATCATGTCGATCCCGACCTTGCCGAAAACCCGCCGCTTGGCCGCCGCGACATAGGCATTCCCCGGCCCGGTGATCTTGTCGACCGGCGCAATCGAATCTGTGCCGTAAGCCAGCGCCGCGATCGCCTGCGCCCCGCCGATGCGGTAGACGGTGTCGACGCCCGCCAGCCGCGCCGCCAGAAGGACCAGCGGATTGACCGCGCCCCCCGGCGTCGGGCAGGCGATGACCAGCCGCTCCACGCCCGCGACCTTCGCCGGAATGGCGTTCATCAGGACAGAGGACGGATAGGACGCCAGTCCCCCCGGCACATAGAGCCCCGCCGCCGAAACCGGCCCCCAGCGCCAGCCCAGTTCCGCGCCGCTTTCGTCAGTCCAGCGGGCGTCCTCGGGCATCTGGCGTTCGTGGTAGGCGCGGATGCGCGCGGCGGCGAGTTCCAGCGCCGCGCGGTCCTCGGGCGAGACCGCCGCGCAGGCCGCGTCGATCTCCGTTGCCGAGAACGCCAGCGTCCCGGGTGTCAGCTCCAGCCGGTCGAGCTTCGCGGTCAGTTCAATGACCGCCACGTCGCCCCGCGCCCGAACGTCCGCGATGATCGCGGCGACCGCCGCGTCCACGTCGGGCGCATCTTCGCGCTTCATCGTCAGAAGCGCGGCAAAGGCGGTCTCGAACCCCGGCTCGGCGGTCGAAAGGGTCAGCGGCATGGCAAATCTCCAGGTCTCGCCTTCCCTTAGCGCCCCGGGCGCCCTGCCTCAAGCGCGTCCCCGTGCTCTTGCTTTCCCAAAGCGCTCCCGAGGGAGAGGGCCGGATGGTCCTCGGGTTTGACCCCTCGCGCTCAGTCCGGATGCCCCGGCGCGCGGCCCGAGGGCGCGGCATAGGGCCGCGTCACGTCGGCCAGCATCACGTCAAGGCATTCGGCCACCGCCCGGATCGCTCCATCGCCGGCCAGGACCAGTTCGACCCGTCCCGACACATCCTCGCCGCCCATCCAGACGAGGTCGAGGACCGACAGCACCTCTTCACCGTCGTTCCGGTCGATCCCCTGTGAGGCGACCTGCAGCACGCTGTCGATCACGAGGACTGATCGCACCCTCTCATAGGGCCGCTTGCGCGCTTCGGCCGCAGTGCGGTCCTCCCAGCGGAAGCGATTGACGAGGAAGGACAGGCGGCGCCGCTTCGGCTCCCACTTCATGTCGGCGCCGGTAAGGACCGCGTCCTGCACAAGCGCCGCGATGACGCCAAGATCCTCGGGCGTTTCGGCCTTGAGGCGCAGCGGTCGCTCGCCGCCGTCCTCGAAACGGGCGTCCGCGGTCATTCGCCGCGCACCCGCTCGATGCGGGCGCCGCAGGCCGACAGCTTCTCTTCGACCCGCTCGTAGCCGCGGTCGAGGTGATAGACCCGGTTCACCTGCGTCTCGCCCTCGGCGCCCAATCCCGCGAGGATCAGCGAGACCGAGGCGCGCAGGTCCGTCGCCATCACCGGCGCCCCTTTGAGGCGCTGAACCCCGGTCACGGTCGCATGGCCACCATGGACGTCGATCTTCGCCCCCATACGCATCAGTTCCGGCGCATGCATGAAGCGGTTCTCGAAGATCGTCTCTTCCAGGACGCTCACCCCGTCGGAAGTGCACATCAGCGCCATCATCTGCGCCTGAAGATCGGTCGGGAAACCGGGATAGACCTCGGTCTTTACATCGACGGCATGCACACGGCCATTGGCGCGTGCGACATGCAGCCCCTCGTTCGTCTGGGTGATGGTGACGCCTGCCTCTTCCAGCTTCTCGCAGAAGGCCGGCAGAAGGTCACGTGTGCCGCCGATCAACTCGACCGATCCGCCCGCGATTGCAGGCGCGATCATGTAGGTGCCAAGCTCGATCCGGTCGGCGACGACCCGGTGCGTCGCGCCCCCCAGCCGGTCCACGCCCTCGATCTCGATCCGGCTCGTCCCCTCACCCGCGATCCGTGCGCCCATCGCCCGCAGGCAGCGGACAAGGTCCACGATCTCCGGCTCGCGCGCGGCGTTCTTCAGGACGGTCGTGCCCTTGGCCAGCGTCGCCGCCATGACGATGTTCTCGGTCGCGCCGACAGAGGCAAAGCGCTGTTCGATCACCGCGCCCTTCAGCCCCCCGCGCGCCACGGCGTGCAGATAGCCGTCCTTCAGCTCGACCTCGGCGCCAAGCGCCTCGAGCCCCGCGATATGCAGGTCCATCGGCCGCGCGCCGATGGCGCAGCCGCCGGGCAGCGAGACCACGGCATGGCCGGCCCGCGCCAGAAGCGGCCCGAGGACGAGGTTCGAGGCCCGCATCTTGCGCACGATGTCATAGTCGGCCCGATGGCTCGTCAGGTTGTGGCTGGAAAGCGTCAGCACCCTGCCGTCCTGCATCGAGGTCACCTCGGCGCCGAGCGATTGCAGGAGCTGCGTCATCGTCTTGATGTCCGACAGGCGCGGCGCATTGGTCAGCGTCAGGGGCTCGTCCGACAGAAGCGTTGCGGGCATGAGCGCAAGGCACGCGTTCTTCGCCCCGGCGATCGGGATACGTCCGTTCAGTTCGGCGCCGCCGGTGACGATGATCGAATCCATGCCTCTTCAGCCTTTCCTGCTCTCGTCCGGACGCTCCGCTGCGCCCCGCGCCTTCGCCTGTGCCTTGCGCCGCGCGATGTTCGCCTTCAGCGCCGCCTTGAGCCGCACCTCGCGGCTCTCGCTGGCACTCCCGGCCGGTTTCGAGGGGGTCTTGGCGGTCATGGCGCCCTTCCTACATGGGATGGTCCGACCCGTCCAGATTGCGCTTGCGCGGCAGAAATTTTGCGTCTAACACCCGCCCACCGAACCGGGCTGCGGTAGCTCAGTGGTAGAGCACTCCCTTGGTAAGGGAGAGGTCGAGAGTTCAATCCTCTCTCGCAGCACCATCGGTTCCCCCTGCATTGGACGTCTTTGATCCGCCCTCCCGCACCGAATTTCTGTCGGTCATTCTTCGGCAGATAGCCCGCCTTCGGGCAGCGCCATGACTCCGAGCGCCTCAAATCCACTGAGAACCGAATCCACGGCGACGGTGGCAAGGACGATCCCCATGATACGGCTGACGATATTTGCCCCGGTATTCCCGATAATCCGCTTGAGGGGGCGCGCCAGGAGCAGGATTGCCAATGTGACACACAGGACAAGGAACAGGAGGAACCCAGTCACAAGTTGGTCCGCGAGCGTGTTGCGATGATTGTCTGTCAGGATCACGACCGCCAGCATTGCGCCAGGCGACGCAATGGAGGGCATGGCAAGGGGGAAGACCGCCCCCTGCATGTGATCGCGTTCGGCCTCCTCGATCTCGCGCGAAGGTTTGGCTTCGCCGAAGATCATGGTGAGGGCAAAGAGGAAGAGGATGATACCGCCCGCAATCTGGAAAGATCCGAGCCGAAGCCCGACCCCTTCCAGCAGGAACTGACCTGCCACGATGAAGAGAAAAAGGACGATGCCTGCGACGACGACGGCGCGCACTGCTAGGCGCCAGTGAAGTGCTTCGGGGACACCGCGCGTTGCGAAATAGAAGACGGGAAGCGTTCCGACCGGGTCAATGACAACCAGAAGCGTCACAAATTCGCGCACGAGGGTCGAGGGGTCAAACGTCACTTCCAGCGCCGTCCTTTCCAATTTTCTGTGGTTCGCAGAAATTCTTACATGATCAGATAGCCACTGTCCGGCCTGCTGCCGATATTCGACGGCCGCTGGGCATCACGTTACAGTCAGGCGCCAAAAATGCGAAGGCCCCAGTCAACTAACCGGGGCCTTGCAACTTTTGAGTGCAGTGGCGGCTCAGCCGCGCTCTTCGACGATGACGGCGAGGTGCGGGATCTTCGCGACCATGCCGCGGACCGAGGGGGTATCCTCAAGCTCGCGGGTGCGGTTGATCTTGCCGAGGCCGAGGCCCTTCAGCGTCGCCGCCTGGATGGCGGGACGGCGCGCGGCCGAGGCGATCTGCTTCACCACGATGGTTTTCTTGGCCATGTCTCTCAGGCCTCCGCTGCTTCAGCCGCTTCGGGCTTTTTCAGGATGTCTGCCACCTTCTTGCCGCGGCGCTGCGCGACCTGGCGGGGGCTGGCTTCCTGGGTCAGACCGTCGATGGTGGCCCGGATCATGTTGTAGGGGTTCTGCGAACCCATCGACTTCGACACAACGTCCTTGACGCCCAGCATCTCGAACACGGCGCGCATCGGACCACCGGCGATGATCCCGGTGCCTTC
>JAGRDU010000114.1 GCA_020446905.1 Paracoccaceae bacterium
GGATCGACTATCCCAAGGAACTGCTCGACATCCTCCTAGTCGTCGAGGAGGACGACATTGCGACCCGGGCCGCCCTCGCCCGCCGCCCGCTGCCGCGCTGGATGCGCACCGTCATCGTGCCGGCGGGCAAGCTGCGCACCAAGCCGCGCGCCCTGAACTTCGCGCTCGACTTCTGCCGCGGCTCCATCGTCGGCATCTGGGATGCCGAGGATGCGCCCGACCCCGGCCAGATCCGCGCCATAGTCGGCCGCTTTGCCGCCGCGCCGGCCGAGGTCGCCTGCCTGCAGGGCGTCCTCGACTTCTACAACGCGCGCCACAACTGGATCACGCGCTGCTTCGCGGTCGAATATGCCGGCTGGTTCCGCGCCATGCTGCCCGGCCTCGCCGCGCTCGGCCTTGTCGTGCCGCTCGGCGGCACCACCGTGTTCTTCCGCCGCGCCGCGCTCGAGGCACTTGGCGGCTGGGACGCGCACAACGTGACCGAAGATGCCGACCTCGGCCTGCGCCTCGCGCGCCGAGGCTACCGGACCGAGCTTGTCGCCACCGAGACGCGGGAAGAGCCGAACAGCCGCCCCGTCGCCTGGATCCGCCAGCGCTCGCGCTGGCAGAAGGGCTATGCGATAACCTGGGCCAGCCACATGCGCGACCCGGCCCGGCTCTGGCGCGACCTCGGGCCGAAACGGTTCCTCGGAGTGCAGATCCTCTTTCTCGGCACGCTGTCGCAGGCCATCCTCGCACCGGTTCTCTGGTCCTTCTGGCTGGTCGCGCTCGGCCTGCCGCATCCGCTGACCGGCCTTCTGCCGCAAGGTGCCTTTACCGCCCTCGGCACCCTGTTCCTTGCAAGCGAGGTGACCGGCATCGGGGTCGGCCTCTGGGCGACGCGGGGGCCGCAGCACCGGCACCTCATGAAATGGGTGCCGACCTTGCACGCCTATTTCCCGCTCGCCTCAGTCTCGGCCTATCGCGCGCTTCTCGAATGCGCGACCCGGCCGTTCCACTGGGAAAAGACCGCGCATGGAATCGTCGCCGCGCGGCCCGAGGCGCCCGAATTGCTGCCGGTCCTGCTGCTCACCGATCCCGTGCAGCTGCTTGCCGGCCCGCCCGCCGGTGCCGTCCCGCTGCATGCCGCGCCGCGCGAGGTGCCGCGACGGCTGCATCTTGCGCCCGCCGCGCCCTTCCCCGATCGCGCGCCCGAGGATGCGGCCGCACCGCTCCCGCGCGGCCGTCCGTCGCTTGTGCTGATCGAAGGCGGGCCGGATGCGGTGCTTCCCCGCGCGCCCTACATTCTCGGGACGGTGATCGCCTCAGCCCCGCGGAACCCCGGCATCGAGTTTCAGCCGCGTTTCGAAGGCTTTTGAGATATGCGCCCTCAGCGCCGTCTGCGCGGCATCCTCGTCGCCTTCGGAGATCGCGCGCACGATCTCGGCATGTTCGGCCATCGCCGCCTTGCCCCGCCCCTCGGCCGCAAGCGAGGTCGAGGCAAGAAGCGCCATCGACCGGTGCACCAGATCGAGCTGCTGGACGAGGTAGCGGTTGTGCGAGGCGAGGTGGATCTGCTTGTGAAAGCGCCGGTTGCCGCGCGACAGGGCCACCGGATCACCCACATGCTTCTGGTCGGCGGCGACCATGTCGTTCAGGACCTTGATCTCTTCAGGCGTCGCATGCTTCGCCGCAAGCCGCGCCGCAAGCCCCTCAAGCTCGGCCCGCACGACGTAGAGCTCGGCCAGCTGGTTGTGATCGAGTGAGGCCACGATCATCGACCGCCCGTCGCGGGCCAGCATCGACTGCGTCTCGAGCCGCTGCAACGCCTCGCGCACCGGGGTGCGCGACACGCCGAACCGTTCGGCAAGCTCGGCCTCGACCAGGCGGTCTCCAGGCCGGTAGATGCCCTGGTCGATCGCGTCGAGGATCAGCGAGTAGGCGTCCTTCTGCATCGTCTTTCCCTAACGCCGGAACGTCTCTGCGGCGCGGCAGGGTAGGCGCGCACCGGTGCCATGGCAAGCGCTACGATTGTCCAAAGCCGGGCGGGACGCTAGGTTACCCCCATGCCGCACGCCGATTTCGACACCGTGGAGACCTGGGTCTTCGACCTCGACAACACGCTCTATCCGCCCGCCGCGCGCCTTTTCGACCAGATCGAGGCGCGCATGACGGCCTATGTGATGGACGCCCTGCATCTGCCCCGGACGGAAGCCGATAGGCTCAGGGCGCATTACTGGCAGCTTTACGGAACGACGCTCGCGGGCCTCATGCATGAACATGGGCTCGATCCGGTGCCCTATCTCGAGGACGTCCACGACATCTCCATGGCCGCGCTCACGCCCGATCCGGCCCTCGCCGCCGCCATCGGCGCCCTGCCCGGCCGCAAGATCGTCTACACCAACGGCTCGGCGCCCTACGCCGAACGCGTGCTGTCTGCGCGCGGACTTGCCCGGGCCTTCGACGCGGTCTTCGGCGTGGAACATGCGGCCTATCGCCCCAAACCCGACCGCCGCGCCTTCGAGACGGTCTTCGCCGCCGCCGGTGTCACGCCTGCCCGCGCCGCGATGTTCGAGGATGACCCGCGAAACCTCGTGGTGCCACACGAGATGGGGATGCGCACCGTCCATGTCGCGCCGGTCGCCGATCCGGCACCTCACATCCACCACCATACCGCGGATCTCCCCGGCTTTCTCGCCGCGCTGCGGCAATAGATGCTGCAGTGCGGCAACGCGCCACGGTGCCCTGCGCCCTCCCCCGTGCGAAGAGGGCCGTGCCCGATCCAGGGCGCGCGAACCAGGAGATGCCCATGACCCCCGCTGCCGTGGCCCCCGCCGGCCAGACCTTCCCTTTGATCTCGCCGCTTCTGCGTGCGCTTGCCGCCGGAAGCGCCGGTACCATCCTCTCGCTGATCCTTGTCCTCGCCCTTCTCGCACTCGGCCTCGCGGTGGCGACATGGGGCGTCATGGCGCTCAGCCTCGCGGCGCTGGCCTGCGTGCCGGTCTGCTTCGTGCTCCTCATCCTCGTCTCGCTCGGCAAATAGGCCCGCGACGCTCTGCCCCTTGGACGCCGCCCCCGGTCCGGCATAGGATCGTGGTGCACTCCGGAGGCAGACCATGCGCGAGACGACCGACATCCTGATCTCCGGCGGCGGCGTCGCGGGCCTGACAGCCGCCGCCGCCTTCGGCAGCGCAGGGTTCCACGTGATCTGCGTCGACCCCGCTCCGCCGGTGACGGAAGAGGCCGGGGAAGGCGCGGACCTGCGCACCACCGCGTTCCTGCAGCCCTCGCGCACCGTCCTTGAAGAGGCGGGCCTCTGGGACCGCATCGCGCCCTACGGCGCCGCCCTACGTACCATGCGCATCGTCGATGCCGGCGGCGCAGCGCCCGAGCCGCGCATCGTCAAGGACTTCGACGCCGCCGAGATCGGCGAGGAGCCCTTCGGCTGGAACTTCCCGAACTGGCTCCTGCGGCGCGAGACCGTCGCGCGCCTCGCCGACCTGCCGAACGTCGCCTTCCGTCCGGGCGTCGCGACGGCCTCCGTGCTGACCCGCGCCACCGGGGCGCTCGTCACCCTTTCGGACGGGACACAAGTCTCGGCCCGGCTCCTCGTTGCCGCCGACGGCCGCGCCAGCCCCGTGCGCGAGGCGCTGGGGATCGGCGTGAAAACCTTCCGTTACGGCCAGAAGGCGCTCGCCTTCGCCGTCAGTCACCCGATCCCGCACCAGAACGTCTCGACCGAGATCCACCGCACCGGCGGCCCCTTCACATTGGTGCCGCTGCCCGACCGGGATGGCCGCCCCGCCTCGGCCGTCGTCTGGATGGACCGCGGCCCCGAGGTGCAGCGCCTCGCCGCGCTGCCAGTGCCGGCGTTCGAAGCCGAGATGCTGTCCCGCTCGGCCGGCCTCTTCGGCCCGCTGAGCCTTCTTACCCGCCGCTCCGTCTGGCCGATCATCGCCCAGATCGCGGACCGGTTCGAGGCCGAGCGCACCGCGCTTCTCGCCGAGGCTGCGCATGTCGTGCCGCCCATCGGCGCGCAGGGCCTGAACATGTCGCTGGCCGACCTTGCCTGTCTCCTCGATCTCGCGCGCGCCAATCCAGAGGGCCTCGGCGAGCCCACGATGCTGACCGCCTACAACCGTCGGCGCTGGCCGGACGTCCGGGCGCGCGTCGCCGGCATCGACCTTCTGAACCGAACCTCAATGCTTTCGGCACGTCCCCTGCGCGACCTCCGCGCGAATGCGCTGAACGCGCTCTATTCCCTGAAACCGGTGCGCCATACGCTGATGAGGGCCGGCCTCGGGATGCGCTGACGCCGTCCCGAGGCGGCCAAAACCATTTGCAGACCAACGACGTCTGTGGGACGATCCGCCTGTCTCAGCGCCCTCAATGAGGTGTCCCCATGGCCGACGCCGCCCCCGCCCCCACCGGCAAGACCAAGCTCGTCATCCGCAACATCGGCCAGATCCTCTCCGGCCGCATCGAGGAACCGCTGATCGACGGCGATTGCGTCGTCTGCGAGGGCGACCGGATCGTGGCCGTCGGCCATGAGAAGGACCTCGACACCGACCTCGCCACCGCGGTGGTCGATGCCAAGGGCGTCACCCTCTGCCCCGGCCTCATCGACAGCCATGTGCACCCGGTGATCGGCGACTACACGCCGCGCCAGCAACAGCTCAACTGGATCGACAGCTGCCTCCACGGCGGCGTCACCACGATGATTTCCGCCGGTGAGGTCCACGCGCCGGGCCGTCCAAAGGACATCGTCGGCCTCAAGGCCATGGCGATCGCCTCCCAGCGCTGGTACGAGAACTTCCGCCCTTCCGGCGTCAAGGTCCATTCCGGCGCCCCGGTGATCGAGGAAGGCATGGTCGAGGAGGACTTCCGCGACCTCGCCGCCGCCGGGGTGCGCCTTCTCGGCGAGGTCGGCCTCGGCTCCGTCAAGGCCGGGGAAACCGCCGCGCAGATGGTCAAATGGGCCCGCAAGTACGGCATCCAGTCAACGATCCACACCGGCGGCCCCTCGATCCCCGGCTCCGGCCTCATCGACAAGGACGTGGTGCTTGAGGCCGACGCCGACATCATCGGCCATATCAACGGCGGCCACACCGCGCTTCCCGACGACCAGATCACCTGCCTTTGTGAGAGCTGCCTGAGGGGGATCGAGATCGTCCACAACGGCAACGAACGCGCCGGGCTTCTGGCCATGCGGACCGCCTTCGAACTGGGCCAGCCTGAACGCGTGATCCTCGGAACCGACGCCCCCGCCGGATCGGGCGTCCAGCCGCTCGGCATCCTCCGCATGGTCGCAATGCTCTCAAGCCTCGGCAACGTCCCGCCCGAAATCGCCTTCTGCTTCGCCACCGGCAACACGGCGCGGATGAGGGACCTCGACTGCGGCATCATCGCCCCCGGCAAGGCGGCAGACTTCGTGTTCCTCGACATGGCCCAGCATGCGCCGGGCAAGACCATGCTCGGCTCGGTCCACCAGGGGAACCTCCCCGGCGTCGGCATGACGGTGATCGACGGCATCGTCCGCACCACCCGCAGCCGAAACACCCCACCCGCGACCCGCGTCCCGGAAATCACCAAGGGCGCCTGACCCCGCTTTCTGTCGGCAAGTACTCCCGCCGGAGGCGAACCGGTGTGCCGGGGCGACGGCCCCGGCGCGACAGGAAGACCGCGCGCCCGGGAATCCGGGCGCTCCTTTGGGCTAGCCCTTCCGGCCCGGCAAAGGCCGCGTCACCCGCACCCGCCGCTCGATCTCCGCGCGAATCTCCTCGACCCGCCGCACCTGGTCCATATGCCCGCCCAGCGCCGCGTAATCGCTGAGCCGCATCGTGAACTCCACCGGTGCCACCAGCGCTGGTGTCGGAACGTAGCCGAAGGCATTCGCCGGCATGTCGAGCACGTCCGCCATGAAGGTGATCCCTCCGCCGGGCCAGATGTAGCACTCCGCCCCGCCGCAGGTGACTTGCGTGACCGCCTCGCGCACCGATCGCGTCAGCCGCACGGGGTTCTCCGTCACACCGGCCCTGAGGCTTCCCCCCGCGCCCCCCATGAAGAGGACCGAGGTCACTGAGGGTTCGCAATTCTCCGCGATCCGCTCGACCGATTGCTGCAATTCCACCGGCAACTCCGCCGGCACCGGAACAAGGCTCTCGTCGAGCACATAGTACCCCCACTGCTCTCCGGTCGTGGAGACCATCAAGAGCGTCAGCCCCGGCCGCGCTGGCGTCCGCCAGGGCCCGAGGATCGTCAACGGGTCCTCGATGTTGGTGCCGCCCCAGCCCGTTCCCGGCTCGGCCACCCGGAAATACCGCCCCGGCGTCGATTTCGCCCCGAGGATCTTGATGCCCGTCGGCGGAATATCGAGAAGCTTGCCCGCCTGATGTTCGCTCAGAACGCCGGTGATATGGTCATCCACCACAACAACTTCGTCGACCAAGCCCTTCCACTGCCGCGCAAACATCCCGATTGTGGCCGAACCGCAGCCAACCCGCATCCGGTGTTCCTCGACACCGTTCACCACCGGCGGCCGTCCCGCCTGCAAGACGACCTCGGCTCCGCCATCGATCGTGGCCGTTACAGCCTCGCGGTTGCACAGCCGCAAGAGCGCGTCGCAGGTGACGCGCCCCTCCTTCTTCGAGCCGCCGGTCAGGTGATGCACCCCGCCGAGCGATAGCATCTGCGAGCCGTATTCGGCCGTCATCACATGCCCGACCGCCTCGCCCTCCACCCGCACCGTCGCCGCCTCGGCCCCGAGATGCCGGTCGGTGTCGACCTTCACCTTGACCCCGCAGTAGGAGAAGATCCCCTCGGTGACGATGGTCACCATGTCCACGCCGTCATGCTCCTGCGCGACGATGAAGGGCGCGGGCTTGTAGTCGGGATAGGTCGTGCCCGCGCCGATGGCCGTGACGAACGGCCGGTCGGTCCGCAAGAGATCCCCGTCCCACTCCCCGGCGCTGACCTCGAGGAAAGGCACGACCTGCCCGTCGCCGTCTTTCGCGGCCTCCAGCACCGTAAAGGGGTCAAGCCGCACCAGCTCGCCCCCTTCGTTCGCATAGCGATCGCAAGCACCCGCGCGGCCATCGGCGATGTAGCACATCACCGGGCAGGCGTCGCAGCGTATCTTGCCTTCCATTCGGGATTCAACGACTTGCCTGACCATGTTAAACCTCCACCGCTGCACGGATCGCCGCCAGAACCCGGTCCGGTGTCGCTGGAAGCCGCCGTACCTTCGCCCCTGTTGCATCGCGGATCGCCGACAGGATCGCCGGGGCCGTCGGGATCAGCACATGCTCGCCGAGGCCCTTCGCCCCATAGGGCCCGTGCGGGTCTGTCACCTCGATGATATGGCTGGTGATCTGCGGCACGTCCCCGATTGTCGGGATCAGGTAGTCATGGAGGTTGTCCGTCCGCCCCGGAATATACTCTTCCATCAGCGCCAGCCCGATCCCCTGCGCTACCCCGCCATGGATCTGTCCCTCGACGAGAACCGGATTGATCGCCCTCCCCACATCATGCGCGGCGTGGATCTGGTCCAGCGCAACTGTGCCAAGCTCTGTGTCCACCGTCAGCTCCACCATCTGCGCGGTGTAGCCGTAGACCGCATAGGGATCGCCCTGGCCGTTCTCGTCCAGCGGCAGTGTTGGCGGGTCGTAGGTTTCCGCCGCTGCGAGCGCATATCCGGCACCCTCAGGCAAGGTGGCACGATGCTCATGTCCAGTTGAGGTTTTTACGACAACCACCTTGTCTTCAAAAGAAATATCGCCGTCTGCGGCATTTGTCAGGCGCAGCACCTTCTCGCGTAGCGCAAGGCCCGTCAGCCGCGCGGCGTTGCCCGACACGAAGGTCTGGCGCGAGGCAGAGGTCTTGCCGGCATCCGGCGTCACATCGCTGTCTGGCCCGACGATCTCGACCGTCCGAACATCCACGCCCAGCGCCTCGGCGAAGATCTGGGCAATGACCGTGTTCGCGCCCTGGCCGATGTCCATCGCCCCTTGATGCAGCACCACCTGCCCGCCCGAGGTGATCCCCGCCCGGATCGTCGAGGGGTTCGGTAGCGAGGTATTGCCGCATCCGTACCAGCCGCAAGCGATGCCAACGCCTTTGCGAAGAGCGCCGGATTTTGCATTGAAATCGTTCACTCTTTCGACGGCTTCCTTCCACGCCGGCCGCAGAGCCTCCAGACAGGGCTTGATCCCGACCGCGCCGTCGAACACCTGCCCGGTCGTCGTCGGCACCCCGTTGTCCAGAGCGTTCAAGAGGCGGAACTCCAGCCGGTCCATCCCGAGCGCCCCGGCGAGGTCGTCGAACACCGCCTCCTGCGCGATGGCCGCCTGCGGCACGCCAAAGCCCCGGAACGCCCCCGCCGGGACGCAGTTCGTATGCACCCCCTCGGTCCGCGCCACATAGTCCGTATGGGCGTAAGGCCCGCCCGCATGGACTGGCACGCGGTTGGCGACGGTCGGCCCCCAGGAGGAATAGGCACCGGTGTTGAACGTGCCATCGAAGGTGAAGCCGCAGAGCTTGCCGTCCTTCGTCGCCCCGGCCCGAACCGACATGAGAGACGGATGACGTTTCGTTGTAGAAGCCATTGATTCTGAACGCGAGTAAGCAACCCGCACCGCTCGTTTCAGCCGCAACGCTGCTAGAGCCACATGCGGCTGCCAGGAGATGTCCAGCTTGGAACCGAAGCCCCCGCCCACGGCGGTCGGCACGATCCGCAGGGAGGTCTTCGGCAGGTCCAGGATCTCTGCCAGCGAGTCGAGGTTCATATGTGGCGCCTGCGTCCCGCCACGCAGCGTCACGCGATCGTCCTGCCAGTCCGCGAAGCCCGCCTCGGGTTCGATATAGGCATGTTCGATGAACCGGGTCTCGAACGTGCCCTCTGCGGTCACATGCGCGCGCGCCAGCGCCGCCTCGGCGTCGCCCTTCTTCACGAAGCCCCGGCACATCACGTTTTCGGCGCGCCCCAGATGGAAGGGCTCCAGAGCCTTCGCTTCAGCAGGTTCCTTTCCCGAGAGGATTGGCACCCAATTCACTGGAAAATCTTCGAAATCCAGATTCTCCATCACCTCGCGCGCGCCCACCGCCGCCGCCACCGCCTCGCCCCGGAAGCGGGCGACACGGTCGGCATAGACCGGCTGGTCGATGAAGCCGGGGATCACGCCAAAGGCGTTGCGGCCGGGAATGTCCTGCGCGGTCAGGATCAGGTCCAGCCCCTTCGCCGCGCGATAGGCCTCAAGGTCGCCGAAGCTGAAATCTGCATGGTCGTGCGGAGACCTTATCACTTTCAAAATCAAGGCATTATCAGGAGAAACGTCATCTCCGAACGCATCCCCGGCAACCTTGGCGGCCCCGTCGAGACGGGCCACGCCGACACCGACTCCACCGCCCTGCGCGACCGGGGCGGCCACCCCGCGCACCGCGTCGATGATCTTGCGATAGCCGGTGCAACGGCATAGGACGCCGCCGAGCGCGTCCTCGACCTGCGCTTCTGTGGGCGCGGGGCAGTCCCGCAGAAGCGCCACGGCGGCGACCATCATGCCCGGTGTGCAGATGCCGCACTGGGCCGCCCCATGCGCGAGGAACGCCTCGGAAAGCCTTGTCATCAAAAGATCATTCGCGCGCAGGCCAGAGAGGGTTTCGACCTGACGCCCCTCCACCGCAGCAGCCGGGGTGATGCAGGAACAGACCGGCGCGCCCCCCACCAGAACTGTGCAGGCGCCGCAGTCGCCTGCATCGCAGCCGACCTTGACCTCCTTGCACCCGAGGTCGTCGCGGAGCGCGCGGGAGAGGCGCTTGAAGCCCCCTTGATGGGTCACCGCGCGCCCGTTGAGGGTGAAGGAAATGCCCGTCATATCCGCGTCCCACATCCGTCCAGCATCCGTCGTACAAGCGTAGTTACAGCGGAACTACGGTAGGCCCCCGTTGCCCGCACGTCGTCGATGGGTGCGAGGCCCGCGAAATGGTCGTCCTTGACGGTCCCGGTGAGCGCCCCCGCCGGCAGGCCGACCAAGGCCGCCTCAAGCGCGGGCAGACGCACCGGCACGGGAGAACACGCGCCAACGGCCAGCCGCGCCTCGGCGACCTTTCCGCCGTCCCACAGGATCAGCCCGGCGACCGAAGCGATGGAGATGACGAGATAGGCCCGCGCGCCAAGCTTCTCGAAGCCGGACCAGACCTGCCCCTCGACCGCCGGCACGAGGATCGCGGTCACGATCTCTCCTGCCGCGAGAGTCGTCCGCCTCGGTCCGGTGATGAACCCGGCAAGCGGCACGACCCGGATGCCCGAGGGTCCGGCGATCTCGACCGAGGCGTCGAGCGTCAGGAGGACCGGCACCCCGTCGGCGGCGGGCGAGGCGTTGCAGATGTTGCCGGCCAGCGTCGCGGTCGTCTGGATCTGCACCGAGCCGACCTGCCGCGCGGCCACCTTGAGCCCGTCAAACATTGGCGGCAGGCCGGCGCGCAGAACATCGGCCCAGGTGACACCCGCACCGATGCGCCAGGTCGGCCCGTCCCGCAAGATCCCCTTCAGCGCCGCGACCCGCGTCAGGTCGAGCACCCGCTCGGGCGCGGGCCGGTCGCCGAGCGCCGGATAGACATCGGTCCCGCCGGCCAGAACCTGCGCGGGCCCCTCGGCCAGATAGCCGAGCGCCGCCTCAAGGTCATCGGGGCGGAAGTATGACATCAGCGCAGCCCGTCCTTTCCCTCGGCCTCGTCATGCGTCAGCCCGCCGACACGCGGCAGCGGTCGGCCGCTGTCCGCCACCGCGACGGCCACAAGGATCTCGTCGGCACGGGGGGCGTCGTTCACCGAGACCTCCATCCCGTCGAAATGCGAGCGGACATAGGCGGCGTCCTTGTGCCCGAGAGGAACGTCAAGCGGATGGCCCATCGGCCCCCGCTTCTTGTTCGAGGGCACCAGCGCCGCGCCCTTTTCAACCGCCGCGCGCAAGGGCTTGCCGAGGCGGGGATGCAGGATCGCGGCGGCATGTTCCAGCTCTCCGTTTTCACCGACGAGGGCGGCCTTGCCGTAGCTCTGCGCCTCCTCCGGCCGGATGCCGAGCGCCTTGACGCAGGCCTCGCCCAGAAGGCCGCCGAGTTCCTCTCCGATCACCATCAGCGCCTCAAGGTCCTCGACATAGCGGCCCGCGAAAGGGTTCTCGATCACCGCGATGGCGGCGGCGCGGCGGGTCGGCGGGTCGACCGGGCGGCCCATCTCGGTCCGCACCTCCTCGACCACCGTCACCATCTTGCGAATCTTCGCCTCGGTCATGGCGTTCCCTCCCTGTCATCGAATAGCCTGTCGGATCCGCCCGTGGCGCGCACCTCGCCCTGAAGGCAGAGGAAGGCGGCGGCGATGAGGCCCCGGTGCCGGCAGGATTCTGCAAGGGCAAGGCCGCTGTCCAGTGCCTGAGCGCGGTCGCGCGGGGCGAGCGGCGCGACATCCACCGTCACCAGCCGGTCCCCAAGGTCGCTGTCGGGGCTGAGGCTGCGGGCAGGCGCGCGCGTCACCCCGGAGGTGCCCGGCAGATCGACGGCATTGGCGATCATCGTCGCCGCCGCATCCGCTCCGGCCGCCGTACGCGCCAGCACCGTCACCGCGTCGGCGATGCCGAGCGAATGCGAGCGCCCGCGCCAGCCGCTGGTGGCGATGCCGCCGATCCCGTCGCCCGCCGCAAGCCCGACCGTGCCGACGATGCCGCCCTCCGGGCGGCCGTCATGGATACCGATGGCGTAGCGCGCCTCGCCGCCAAGATGCAGAGCGATATCGCCGCCGTTGTTGACCGCGGCACGAGTGAGCGTGCTCTCGGCGCGGATCGCGGAGAGGACATGGTCCGCGACCGCGCCCGCGACCGCAGCCATCGGCGTGATGAAGGCCGGAGCGAAGGGCGCGACCGCCCCCGCCATCGCCCGTGCGACGGCGCCCGTCAGCGGCGGCGCGCCGGGGCCGGCGGGCGTGCGCAGGGCAGGCAGTTCCTGTGAAAGACTGGAAAGAAGCCCGGTGAAGGCGCGGCAGGCCGCCCGCTCGGCCGCTGCCACCTGATCCGCCGCGCCGGCAAGGTCGAGGACAAGGAAGATCGGACCCTCCCGCAGGGTCAGACGACCGCCGGATGTGCGACCCGCCAGCGGCGCCTCCTGCCAGAGTCTCGCGGAGGCCGCGATCATTCTGAGCACCCTTTCGATCCCGTCCCCTCCGGCGTCGAGCCGGCGGGACACGCAAAGCCCAAGGCAGGAGGCGCGCCGCGCACCCTCGCTGCCCTTCTCCCGATTTCACGCCCGAGTTTGTTTGCTGTCAAACGAAATCCGCGGCAGACTGGCCATGCGGCGCCGATGCTTGCCATCTGCGCACGAGCGACTAGGATTCGGCCAGCTTCGGGGGAGGAAGGACGTGGCGGACAGGACCGGCTACCGGCTTCAGGACCAGATCGGCTTCAAGCTGCGGCTCGCCAACCAGCGGCATCTCGAGATCTTTTCGGCGGCGATGCCGGACCTGACGCCGCGCCAGTTCGCCGTCCTCGTGAAACTTTCCGAAGAGGGAACCCTGTCCCAGAACCATCTCGGGCGGCTCGTGGCGATGGACGCCGCGACCACGAAAGGCGTCGTCGAGCGGCTGGCGCGCAAGGGTCTGATCGCGACCGCGCCCTCGCCCAACGACAAGCGCCGGATCGAGATCTCGCTGACCGACGCCGGCCGCGGCTATCTGGCCGGCGCGGTGCCGGTCGCGGCCGAGATCTCGGCCCTGACGGCGCGCAATCTCAGTCCGCGCGAACTCGATCGGTTGCTGGCGCTGCTGGACAAGCTTTAGGGAAGAAGTGGTGCGGTTGAGAAGACTCGNNGCAAGGGCTATGTCCGCGCCGACCCCTCGCAAAGCGACCGCCGTCGGCTTGAGATTTCGCTGACGCCCGAAGGCGAGGCCACCGCCCGCAGCGCGATAGAGGTCGCGCGCAAGGTCTCCGCCCGCACACAGCGCAACCTGACGGAGCGCGAGGCGAAACGCCTGCGCGACCTGTTGGACAAGCTGTGAGGGGTCAGGAGTGGTGCGGTTGAGAAGACTCGAACTTCCACGGGGGTTAGCCCACAGCGACCTCAACGCTGCGCGTCTACCAATTCCGCCACAACCGCACCGGGCCTGGGGACAGACGCCCCCGGGCGAGGTGGGCGCTTCTTAGCCAAAGGCCTTTGCGATGTGAAGGGGATTCTTCCCCGGCCCGCCGAAAATTTCGGGGGCCGGGGAAGCGGTGTCAGTTCTTGAAGAGGAGGAACGGCAGCCGCGCCGCCAGTGGCAGCGAGTCGATCTGCTCGGCGGTCATCTTCGCGGGCGTCGCCTCCGGGACAGCCGGCGCGACCGAGGCCTCCTGCGAGGCGTCGGCCGGGGCCGCCTCGGGCGCGGGCGTCACCGGGACGACGAAGCTCGGCAGGGTCGCCGGCACCGTGGCGGGCGCCGCGGCCTGGTCGGCACGGCCCGCGATCGCATAGGCCGCCTTGCGCACCAGCTGCATCCGCTCGCTCTGGCCGGGCGCGAAGGGCACCGTGCCGCTCGCCTCGGCCGACTTCAGCGCGATGTCGTACCAGTCGAAGGCAAGGTCGGGCCGCCGGACGGCGCCGAATCCCTGGGACAGGTGATGGCCGAGAAGCTCGCCGTAGGCCCCCTCGCCCAGCGCGGCGAGGATCAGGTCCGAGGCGATGGCGACATCCATGTCGTCCTGTGCATAACCGACCGAAAGGCAGATCTTCGCGGTCGCGGCCAGCTGATCGGGCGCCATGCCGGTGCCGAGCGCGAAGCTCCGCACATCCGCCAGCACCTTGTCCGCCGGGTCGATCGAAAGCGCGGTGATCTGCGCCTTCATCGCCGGGCCGAAACCGGCGCACTGGGCCGAGATGTCGGCGGGCGTCACGCCGGCGACGCGGCTTGCCAGTTCCTCGCCTTCGGCGATCGTGAAGGCGCGGACAAGGCAGAACTGCTCGCCGAGCGCGGTCGAGGGGTCGGTCATCGTCGCCACGGTCGTGTAGCCGCCGGCACTCGTCGCCATCAGCCCGACCCGGTTGCACTGCGAGGCGAGCGAGGCCTTGGCCCCCGCCCCGCCGAGGAAGTTGGGCAGGGCAGGCGCGGCCGGCGCGGTCGCCGTCTCGGTCACCGGCGCGGCAGGCTCGACCGGGGCAACGGGAGCCGCCGGCATCATCGCCATCTGGCCCTGCGGCGCGGGCATCTGGCCCTGCGGCACGATGCCCATCGCCTCGTCCCGCCAGGTCACGAGCAGGCCGCGCATCCCCATCGGGTTCGCGGCGGCCTGCTGCATCGTCATGGCGCCGCCCGCCACTGCCCGGTGATACGAGGCGATGAGGTGCGAGCGTTCGTACTCGGTCAGGTAGCCCGAGCCGGGATAGCCGAGCATCATCTGGTATTCCGAGATCGCGCTGCGCGACTGGCGCCCGAGGACCCCGTCGGGCGTGCCGACCGGAAAGCCGAAGTGATTGAGTGCGACCTGCACCTCGCGGTTCTGCTCGCGCTCGGCCGTGGTGATGGCTGGCGCCTTGCGCACGACGGTGGTGCTGCGGGTGACCTGACGCTTCTTCTGGCTTTCGCTGACGATGGCACCGCCGATGATGCCGCCGATCACGCCGCCGACAAGGGCATCGCCCGAACCGGCATAGGCCGGCACGACCGGGGCAACCGGACCGAGCGCGAGGGAGGCGAGCGCGCCCGCCGTGGCAATCCGTTTGAGGGTCATGTCATTCTCCTGCAAAATCATGTGGCCGGCGCCCGGGACGGAACGCGCGGCCAAGTCTGAAATCCCTGCAAAGTGTGCCCTTCGCCGGGGCATCTGGCAACAGGCCTCTGCGCCCCGGCGAAGATCGTTTCCAACGCGGGATCAGCGCCGGTAGGCGGCGCGGTTCATCTGCGCGACGGGCATCGGTTCCCGTGCCGCGCTCCGGACCGCGACGTGCCGCGGAACGAGGGGCGGCACCGGCGTCGCCGCCACCTGCGCATAGGACGCCCGGTTCATCTGGGCGACGGGCGCGGGCGCGGTCAGTTCGATGGCCATGATGGCGGATGCGATGAGAAGCCCGGCCATGAGGGCGACGGCCGAAAGGGCCACACTGGATGCGGACATGATTTCCTCCAAGGAACTTTGGTTGAAAAGCCCCGTGAAACTTCCGGGGCGCCGTAATAATGAGGGAATGATGCACCTGGCCCGGGGCGCCCGCCAGTCGGGAATACCTGCCCTTCGGCGCCGGGCATGAGGAGACGGGACCCGCATGGTCGAATGGCTGACAAGCGAGGGGCTTGTGCCCTACGAGGTGGCGCTGGCCGAGATGGAGGCCCGCGTCGCCGCGATCCATGAGGGGCGCGCGGACGAGATGATCTGGCTGCTGGAACACCCGCCGCTCTATACCGCCGGGACCTCGGCCAAGCCGGCCGACCTGACCGATCCGGACCGCTTCCCCGTGCACGTCGCCGGGCGCGGCGGGCAGTATACCTACCACGGTCCGGGCCAGCGCGTCGCCTATGTCATGCTGGACCTGAACAAGCGCGGCCGCGACGTGCGCGCCTTTGTCGGCAGGCTCGAGGCCTGGATCATCGCCGCACTGGCCGAGTTCAACGTCAGGGGCGAGATTCGCGATGGACGGGTCGGCGTCTGGGTCGCCCGGCCCGACAAGGCGCGGAACCCCGACGGCAGCCTGCGCGAGGACAAGATCGCCGCGATCGGGGTCAAGCTGCGCCGCTGGGTCAGCTTTCACGGGCTTTCGGTCAATGTCGAGCCGGACCTGAGCCATTTCGACGGCATCGTGCCCTGCGGAATCCGCGAGCATGGCGTCACCAGCCTTGTCGATCTGGGGCTGCCGGTGACGATGGCCGACCTCGACGCCGCGCTCCACCGCACCTTCGGGGCGGCTTTCTGAGGACGAATCGCCGGCGAATGTCCGCCGCGCCTAAAACTTAGGTCGCGGATGCGGATTTGACTTATCTCAATTCGAAACCATTTTGCCTATGATAGCAGCGCGCAAGCCTTGTGCGCCTGCAAACCAAGAACCACCAAGGGATTCGTGATGAAAGCCAAGATCCTCACCGCGCTCGCCGCGCTCGCCCTCGCCGCCCCGGCCTTCGCCGGCGACGTCACCAACGGCGAGAAGGAATTCAAGAAGTGCAAGTCCTGCCACATGATCGTGGCCGATGACGGCACCGAGATCGTCAAGGGCGGCAAGACCGGCCCGAACCTTTACGGCGTCGTCGGCCGCGCCGCCGGTTCGGTCGCCGATTTCGCCTATAGCGACGCCATGAAGGGCATGGGTGCAACCGGACTCGTCTGGGACGAAGCGCTTCTGGCCGAATACGTCGCGGACCCGACCGCGTTCATCGACAGCCACGGCGGCGAAGGCAAGTCCAAGATGACCTTCAAGCTCGCCAAGGGCGGCGAGGATGTCGCGGCCTATCTCGCCTCGGTCAAGCAATAGTCCTGACCTGACAATCCCGGCGGGGCGCGTGACCTTTTTTCGTGCCCTGCCCGACGTTTCGGTGATTGCCGAAGCCCGTTCCTGCCGGTAATACGGACCCATAGCCTCGCCGGGTGCCCTCGCGCCCCGGCCTCGCATAGGAATGGGAGAGACGCATGGCCGACGCAGCCGTTCACGGGCACGGCGAGCATGACCACCGGGGGTTCTTCACCCGCTGGTTCATGNNAACCACAAGGATATCGGGATCCTCTATCTGTTCACCGCTGCGGTGGTCGGCCTGATCTCGGTCCTCTTCACAGTGTACATGCGGCTCGAGCTGATGGAGCCGGGCGTGCAGTACATGTGCCTTGAAGGCGCGCGCTTCATCGCCGATCCGGCTGCGGAATGCACCCCGAACGGGCATCTGTGGAACGTGATGATCACCTATCACGGCGTCCTGATGATGTTCTTCGTCGTCATCCCGGCCCTCTTCGGCGGCTTCGGCAACTACTTCATGCCGCTCCATATCGGTGCCCCGGACATGGCCTTCCCGCGCATGAACAACCTCTCCTACTGGCTTTATGTTGCTGGTGTTTCCCTTGGTGTCGCCTCGCTTCTGGCGCCCGGCGGCAACGACCAGGCAGGCTCGGGCGTGGGCTGGGTTCTCTATCCGCCGCTCTCGACGAACGAGGCCGGCTGGTCGATGGACCTCGCGATCTTCGCGGTGCACGTATCGGGCGCCTCGTCGATCCTCGGCG
>JAGRDU010000115.1 GCA_020446905.1 Paracoccaceae bacterium
GCGAAGGTGCGGCGCCGGGCGATCTCCGGCGGCAGGGCGGGGCGGTTTGTGGGCGTGTCCAGCATGGCCGCGCGTATAGCGGCGCGCCACTGCGAAGGGAAGGCCGCTCAGCCGAGCCTGGTCATCCGGTCGCCCCGCCGCACCGTGCCGTCCTTCGTCACGCGGCCGTAGATGCCGCGCAGGCGCAGTTCCTTGCCGCGGCCGGTGTTCACGAAGACGCAGGCGTCACGGCCGTAACGGGCGATGAAGGCGGCGCAGCCGTTGTGCGGCTCGGGCGTGATGACGATCTCGGCGGTGCCGAGCGCGAGGCACGTGCCGGGCGGCAGGTTCGCGGGCGAGAGGTCCATGTCGACGAAGAGGTTGTCGCCGGCGGCGGCCCAGTTTTCAGGGCCGCCCGCGATCGCCTCGATGCTGCGGGCATTCATGATGCAGATCTGGACGTCGGGATGGGGCCGGCCGTCGTCCGTCGTCCGCCAGCATCCGGCCGACCAGTGATCGCCCTCGACCCCCTTCGCGAGGGTGAGACCGGCGCTGTCGAGAATGCGGCGCTCTCCCTTCTTCGGGCGCGAGACGATCAGCATTACCTCGCCGGCATCCTTGGGCGCGGCCTCGATATGGGGCAGGGCGGCGCGCAGTTCCCCGGCGGTGCGGGCGCGGTCGGTGGCGGTCGGCATGGCGGTTCGTCCTGTTGCGGTCGCGGGAAGGCTATCAGCCGGCGCCGGGCGCGGCAATCGCAGCCGGCCTAGCGACCGGTCCGCGTCGCAGGCCCGAGCGCGGCGATCTGGTCCAGCACCTCGCGCCCGACCTCTGTGCCGAAATGCTGGGTCTGGCTGAGGCCGGGGAAGCGCGCGCGCACCTCCTCGGCCAGTTCGGGTGGCAGGACGCTGACAGTCGCCTCGTTCACCATCAGGCTTTCCGCCGCGATCCCCTCGGCATAGATGATCTCGTGCCGGTCGAAGACGAGGCTGTAATAGTCGACGAACCCGCCCTCGCGCCGCGTGGCGCGCGTGCCGTCCACGAGGTGCTTGGCCTGCACCAGAAGCTCGGCCCGGCCGCCGACCCGTGTGGCGCCGCGCTGGTAGATGAAGATGCGGTGATGCGGGCTGACGACAAGGTCGCTGTCGTTGCCGAGCATGCCGGCGGCAATCACCACCGGGGCGAAGCTGCCCTTGGCGCGCAGGGTCGCCTTTCCGATCCAGCGGATCGGTTGCGGCCCGTGATCGCGGGTCAGGATAAGATCGCCCGGCACAAGACGTTCGATCGCGACCTGGCGTCCGCCGGGAAGCGTGATGAGCGTTCCGGAGGCGAAGGAGATGCAGACGATGTCGGCAACGCGGTGTGCACCGACATCCGCCTCGGCCTCGATCAGCGCATAATCGACTCGTGCCGCGATCGGCGAGAGCGGGACCGCAAGCACCGCGCCGCTGGCGTCGTGGCGGATCACCAGGAGCTCGACCCGGTCCCCGTCGCCGGCCATGAGCGTGAGGCGCGACAGGAAGGTGATCGTATCGCCTTCGCGGCCGATTTCGGTGCCCGCCGCAAGCGTCTGGCACCGGCCCGAGCCGTCGCCGGGGCGCAGCATCAGGCGGCGCGGGACGGCAGCGGGATCGAGACGGTAGACATCGCCTGCGACGACCTCGTCCGTCGCGGCGATCGGATCGCCGAGGTTGGCGCCCATCGCCACGCGCAGCGCCCCAGCCATGTAGGCATGGGCGGCCTGGGCTGGCAGGTTCGGCGAGGCGGGGGCCATGGGGCAGCGGGTTCCGGATGGGTATGTCTGCGCATTCATACGGATAGGCGCACAGGGATCAAGTTCGGATCGTTCCGCCCGGGCACCGCACCGCCGGCAATGCAGGTGTCAGCGCCGGAGGCGCGCCACGACTGCATCGATCCCGCGCACGAAAACCGACATGTCGACCGCGACCGCGACAAAGGCGGCGCCTGCGGCGATGGTCTCGTCCGCGAAGCCCTCGTCCTGGGTCAGAAGCCCCGAGGGCACGCCGAGCGCGGCAAGCCTGGCGATCGCCGAAAGCACCGCCTTGCGCACCTCGGGATGGCCCGGCTGGCCGGGATAGCCCATCGAGGCGGCAAGGTCCGAGGGGCCGATGAAGATGCCGTCGACACCCTCGACCGAGGCGATGTCCTCAAGCCGGTCGAGGCCGAGGGCGGTCTCGACCTGGAGGATAAGACCGACCTCGGCATCGGCGCGGGCGGCGTAGTCCTTCACGCGGCCATAGCGCGCGGCCCGCATCGTCCCTGCGACGCCCCGCACCCCGCGCGGCGGATAGCGCACGGCGAGGGCAGCGGCCTCGGCCTCCTCGCGCGACTGGATATAGGGCAGGAGGAGCGTCATCGCCCCCTGGTCGAGATGCCGCTTGATGAGCGCCGTGTCATTGACATGCGGCCGCACGAGGCAGTCGGTCGGGTAGGGGGCCGCCGCCTGCAGAAGCGGCAGGATCTGGCTGACCTCGACGGCGGCGTGCTCGGTATCGAGGACCATCCAGTCGAACCCCGCCCCCGCGATGGCCTCGACCACCGACGGGTCGGGCAGGGTCGACCAGATGCCGATCTGGGCCTTGCCGTCCTTCAGGCGTGCCTTGAAACAGTTCTTCGGCAGATCCATCTTTCACCCCTTGAGCAGGCGCGCGGCCCGCGTGATTGCGAAGGCGTAGCCCTGCACGCCGGCGCCGGCGATCACCGCATCGGCCCGGCCCGAGACGTACGAATGATGTCGGAACGTTTCCCGCTTGTGGATGTTGGAGATATGCACCTCGATCACCGGACCGGGAAAGGCGTTCAACGCATCGAGGATCGCGACCGAGGTATGGGTGAAGGCGCCGGGATTGATGACGATGGCGGAATGGCCGGCGCGCGCGTCGTGGATCCAGTCGATCAGCTCGTATTCCCGGTTCGACTGGCGGCAGACGGCGGTCAGCCCCTCCGCCTTTGCCGTCGCCATGCAAAGCGCCTCGACATCGGCGAGGGTCTCCGCGCCGTAGATCTCGGGCTCGCGCAGCCCCAAAAGGTTCAGGTTCGGCCCGTTGAGGACGAGGATCGGCGTCATGGTCGGTCTTCCGGCGACTGGGTTTCGCGGCGATCATCGGCCAAAGGGCGCGAAGCTGCAATCGGGGGCGGGTCCCCGGCTGCGCCTTCGCACGGGTCTGTTGCCCTCAAGCCCCGGTTCGGGACACGAAAAATCGCGCTATTCGAGGAGATTGCGAGGTGATGCTGAAATCGCGCCTGAAAAGGTGGCTCGTGCATATCCGGCGGCGGGTGCCGCCGGGGCTGCGCCTCGTGCTCGGTCTTCTCCTGATCGTCGGGGGCGTTTTCGGCTTTCTGCCCGTCCTCGGTTTCTGGATGATCCCCCTTGGCGTCATGGTGGCGGCGCTTGACGTCAGACCGCTCTGGGCACGCCTCAAGGGGCCGCGCGACGGCGGGACGGGTTGAGGCGCGGGGCGGGCGAAGCTACATAGCTGCCATGACCCACGCTGCCGACATCCGCGCTGCCGCCCGGCTTTCCGTTGCGCCGATGATGGATTGGACGGACCGGCATTGCCGTGTCTTTCACCGGCAGATGAGCCGGAACGTGTTGCTGTACACCGAAATGGTGACCGCGCCGGCGGTGATCCATGGCGACCGGGACCGGCTTCTGGGCTTCGATGCGGTCGAGCATCCCGTCGCCCTCCAGCTTGGCGGATCGGAGCCGCGCGAGCTGGCCGAGGCGGTGCGGATCGCGGCCGACTACGGTTACGACGAGATCAACCTCAATNNCGGCTGCCCCTCGGACCGGGTGCAGTCGGGATGCTTTGGCGCGGTGCTGATGGAGCGGCCGGGGCTGGTCGCGGACTGCGTCGCCGCGATGATCGCTGCGTCGCCCGTCGAGGTGACGGTCAAGTGCCGGATCGGCGTCGACGACCAGATGCCCGAGGAGGTACTGCCTGATTTCCTGCGCACCGTCTCCGCCGCAGGGGTCGGTCGGTTTGCCATCCATGCGCGCAAGGCCTGGCTGCAGGGCCTGTCGCCGAAAGAGAACCGCGAGATCCCGCCGCTCGACTACCCCCTTGTCGAGGCGATGAAGGCGGCGTTCCCGGCGCTGCACATCTCGGTCAATGGCGGCATCGCGACGCTGGCGCAGGCGGCGGGGTTTCTGGCGGCGGGGCTCGACGGTGTGATGGTGGGCCGCGCCGCCTATCATGAGCCCTTCGAGATTCTCGGCATGGCGGACGCGGCGATCTTCGGGGCCGCGCCGGGGCTGGACCGCGTCGAGGTGGTGGACCGGATGCGGCCCCATATCGCGCGGCACATCGCGGGCGGCGGGCGGCTTCATCAGGTCAGCCGCCACATGCTCGGTCTTTTCCATGGCCAACCGGGGGCGCGGAGCTGGCGGCGCGTCCTTTCGGAGCGGGCGAACCTGCCGGGCGCCGGGCTCGAGGTTCTGGATGCGGCGCTGGCCGAGGTGACCCGCGCCGCCGCGTGAGGTCAGGCGCGCGCGCGCGCCGGGCGGCCGAGGACCGAGAGAGCCAGAAGGAACGAGGTCACCGCACAGCCGGCGATGGCGGCGATCATCGGCAGGGCGGTCCCGTCGAAGACGACGCCGCTCAGCGCCGTCACGACGCCGCCGGCCAGCATCTGCAGCGTGCCGCCGAGCGAGGAGGCAAGCCCCGCGACGTCGCCGTGCTCGTCAAGCGCCATGACCATGGTGGTCGGCAGGACAAGGCCAAGGAAGGCATTGCCAAGGAAGAGCCCGCCCATCAGCACCGGCAGCGCCGTGAACCCCGCCGCGATCAGCGCGAGCGTGGTCAGCGCCATCGTCGCAAAGCCCGCCGTCGCCCAGAGCACGACGCGCCGTGCGCCGAACCGCTCGCCCAGCGTCGCGGCCAGCTGGCTTGCCGCGAAGAAGCCGATGGCGTTCAGGGCGAAGGCGAGCGAGAAGCCGGTGGGGCTGAGCCCGTACTGGCCGGTGTAGACGAAGCTTGCCGAGGCGATGAAGACAAAGAAGCTGGCAATGCCGAAGCCGCCGGTGAAGGTCAGGCCAAGGAACTTGCGGTCGCCCAGAAGGCCGCGCGCGCCTGACAGGAGCGTGGCGAAATGGATCGGCACGCGGTGTTCGGGCGGCAGCGTCTCGGGCAGGGCGAAGCGGGTCAGAAGAAGGCTGGCTACCGCCGCGAGGCAGAGGATGGCGAAGATCGCCCGCCAGCCGAAGACCGCGATCACGCCTGACCCCGCAAGCGGCGCCAGCATCGGCGAGACCGAGATCACCAGCATCACAAGGGCCATCAGGCGGGTCGCCTCGTTGCCGGTGTAGAGGTCGCGGATGATGGCGCGGGGCACCACCATGACGACGGCCGCGCCAAGGCCCTGAAGGAACCGGAAGGCGACGAGTGCGCCCATCGTCGGGGCGAAGGTGCAGCCGAGGGACGCGAGGATGAAGAGGGTCAGCCCGAAGAAGACCGGCGTGCGGCGCCCGGCCTGGTCGGCCCAGGGGCCGTAGACCAGCTGGGCAAGGCCGAAGGCGATGAAATAGGCGGTGATCGTCATCTGCACGGCACCGACATCCGCGGAAAGATCGCGCCCGATGGCGGGCATCGCCGGCAGATACATGTCGATCGTGAACGGGCCGACGGCAGACAAAAGGCCAAGAACGGCCGCCGAGCGGAACATGGAGTGTGTCATGGGGGTCCTTTCCGGGGAAAGGCCCCGGGTCCTGTACGCTGGCCCGGAGGCTAGCGCCGGTGGTGGCGGCGTCAAGCGTCGATCCCGCACAGGGCGGTGGCAGGTGGCGCACTGGTCTTGGCCCGCAAAGCGCGCTAGCAAGCGGAAAGCGCCGGAGGACCCATGCCCGAGACGACCGCCCTGCTGACGATGCTCGTGCTTCTCATGGCGATCGGCGCCTTCGCAGGGGTTCTGGCCGGCCTTCTCGGCGTCGGCGGCGGCATCATCCTCGTGCCGGCGTTCTTCTACGCCTTTTCCGCGCTTCGCTATGGCGGGCCGGACCTGATGCAGGTGTGCCTCGCGACCTCGCTCGCGACGATCATCGTGACCTCGCTGCGGTCCGTCCTTGCCCACAACCGGAAGGGCGCGGTGGACTGGGAGATCCTGAGGGGCTGGGCGCCGGGGATCGCTGTCGGCGCGGCGCTCGGTGTCCTTGCGGTCACGGCGCTGCGAACCCCCGTGCTGCAGGCGATTTTCGGCGTTCTGGCGCTGGTCGTCGCCTTCTACCTCGGCCTCGGCCGCGCGGAATGGCGTCTCGGCGCGGCCATGCCCCGGGGCGCGGGGCGCGCCGCGCTGTCGCCGGTCGTGGGGTTCCTGTCGGTCCTCATGGGGATCGGGGGCGGATCGTTCGGCGTGCCGCTGATGAGCCTTTTCGGGGTGCCGATCCACCGCGCCGTGGCGACGGCGGCAGGATTTGGCGTGGTGATCGCGGTGCCGTCAGTCGCGGGGTTCCTGATGACCTCGGCGGAGGCCGCGCCGCCCTTTACCGTCGGATCGGTGAACCTGCCGGCCTTTCTCGTCATCATC
>JAGRDU010000116.1:0-662 GCA_020446905.1 Paracoccaceae bacterium
AACCAGGGCCAGGTCTACGAGACCTTCAACATGGCCGCCCTCTGGAAGCTGCCGGTGATCTTCGTGATCGAGAACAACCAGTATGCGATGGGCACCGCGCAGAAGCGGTCCACCTCGACCCCCGATCTGCATACGCGCGGTGTCGCCTTCGGCATTCCGGGCGAAATCGTCGACGGGATGGATGTGCTGGCGGTGAAGGCGGCGAGCGAGAAGGCGGTGGCGCACTGCCGCGCTGGCGACGGGCCCTATATCCTCGAGGTGAAGACCTACCGCTACCGCGGGCACTCCATGTCGGACCCGGCGAAATACCGGACCCGCGAGGAAGTGCAGAAGATGCGCGACGAGCGGGATGCGATCGAGCATGTGCGCGAACTGATCCTGCAGGGCGGGCACGCGACCGACGATGACCTCAAGGCCATCGACAAGGAGATCAAGGCCATCGTGAACGAGGCGGCCGAGTTCGCCAAGGAGAGCCCCGAGCCCGCGCTTGAGGAGCTTTGGACCGACATTTACGCCTGAGGGGGGAGAGACCATGGCAACCGAAGTATTGATGCCCGCGCTTTCTCCGACGATGGAGGAAGGCAAGCTTGCGAAATGGCTGGTGAAGGAGGGCGATACGGTGTCCTCCGGCCAGATCCTCGCCGAGATCGAGACCGACAAGG
>JAGRDU010000116.1:681-2021 GCA_020446905.1 Paracoccaceae bacterium
GCGGTCGATGAGGGGATCGTCGGCAGGATTCTGGTTCCCGAAGGGACCGAGGGGGTAAAGGTGAACACGCCCATCGCGGTGATGGTCGAGGAAGGCGAGAGCGCAGATGCGGCGCCGGCGGCGAAGGCCGAGGCTCCCGCGGCGGCCCCTGCCCCGGCTGCCGCCGCGCCCGCCCTGGCGGCCCCGGCTGCGCCGATCACCGACACCTCGCCCGACTGGCCGGCCGGAACGGCGATGAAGACGCTGACCGTCCGGGAGGCGCTTCGCGAGGCGATGGCCGAGGAGATGGAGCGAGACCCGACCGTCTATCTGATGGGTGAGGAAGTCGGCGAGTATCAGGGCGCCTACAAGATCTCCCAGGGCCTGCTCGACAAGTTCGGCGACAAGCGCGTGATAGACACGCCGATCACCGAGCACGGGTTCACCGGGATCGCCGTCGGTTCCGCCTTTGGCGGGCTGCGCCCCATCGTCGAGTTCATGACGTTCAACTTCGCGATGCAGGCGATCGACCAGATCATCAACTCGGCGGCCAAGACGCTCTACATGTCCGGCGGCCAGATGGGCTGCCCGATCGTGTTTAGGGGCGCCAATGGTGCCGCCGCGCGCGTCGCGGCCCAGCACAGCCAGGACTATGCCGCCTGGTATGCGCAGGTGCCGGGCCTCAAGGTCGTGATGCCCTATTCGGCGGCGGACGCGAAAGGGCTTCTCAAGACGGCGATCCGCGATCCGAACCCTGTGGTGTTCCTCGAGAACGAGATCCTGTACGGACGGTCCTTCGAGGTGCCGGACCTCGAGGATTTCACCATCCCCTTCGGCAAGGCGAAGATCTGGCGCGAGGGCACGGATGTGACGCTGGTCTCGTTCGGGATCGGAATGTCCCACACGCTCGAGGCCGCCGACAAGCTGGCCGCCGAGGGGATAAGCGCCGAGGTGATCGACCTAAGGACCCTGCGTCCGATGGACACCGCGACGGTGCTGAAATCGGTGATGAAGACCAACCGCTGCGTCACGGTCGAGGAAGGCTGGCCCGTCGCGTCGATCGGCAGCTATGTGTCCTCGGTCATCATGCAGGAGGCGTTCGATTATCTCGATGCGCCGGTCATCACCTGCACGGGCAAGGACGTGCCGATGCCCTATGCGGCGAATCTTGAGAAGTTGGCGCTGGTGACCTCGGACGAGGTCGTGTCGGCGGCGAAAAAAGTCACCTACCGCTGAGGGGGGAAGAGAGATGGCAACCGAAGTTCTGATGCCCGCGCTGTCCCCGACGATGGAGGAAGGGACGCTCGCGAAATGGCTGGTGAAGGAGGGGGATAGTGTCTCCTCCGGCGACATCCTGGCCG
>JAGRDU010000116.1:2061-22210 GCA_020446905.1 Paracoccaceae bacterium
AGGCGGTCGATGAGGGGATCGTCGGGAAGATCCTTGTCGCCGAGGGCACGGCGGGAGTGAAGGTGAACACGCCCATCGCGGTGCTCGTCGATGAGGGCGAAAGCGCCGATGCGGCGCCCGCGCCCAAGGCTGCGCCTGCCGCTGCGCCTGCCGCTGCGCCGGCGGCTGCGACCCCCGCTGCCTCAGCGCCAGCGGCTGCGGCCCCTGCCCCGGCGGCGCCGACCTCTGGCGGCGCGCGGGTCATCGCCTCGCCGCTTGCGCGGCGTCTTGCAAAGGAAAAGGGCATCGACATCGCGACGCTGAAAGGCTCCGGCCCGCATGGCCGGATCGTCAAGGCGGATGTCGAGGCGGCGGGCGCCGCGCCGAAAGCGGCCGTAGCGGCCACTGCTGCGGCGGCAGCTCCTGCACCGGCGGCCGCTCCGGCCGGCCCGACGGCCAGCACGCTTGCGAAGATGTACGAGGGCCGAGAGTACCAGGAGGTCACGCTCGACGGGATGCGCAAGACCATTGCCGCGCGCCTGACCGAGGCCAAGCAGACGATCCCGCATTTCTACCTGCGCCGCGAGGTTCAGCTGGACGAGTTGATGGCGTTCCGGGCCGAGCTGAACGGCAAGCTGGAAGCGCGGGGCGTGAAGCTCTCAGTCAACGACTTCATCATCAAGGCGTGCGCGCTGGCGCTTCAGGATGTGCCGGACGCCAATGCCGTCTGGGCGGGCGACCGGGTGTTCAAGCTGAAGCCTTCGGACGTCGCCGTGGCTGTCGCCATCGAGGGCGGGCTCTTCACGCCCGTTCTGAAGGACGCCGAGAAGAAAACGCTCTCGGCCCTGTCGGCGGAGATGAAGGATTTGGCCAAGCGGGCGCGTGACCGGAAGCTTGCGCCGCACGAATACCAGGGCGGCAGCTTCGCGATCTCGAATCTCGGCATGTTCGGCATCGACAACTTCGATGCGGTCATCAACCCGCCGCATGGTGCGATCCTCGCAGTTGGCGCGGGTGTGAAGAAGCCGGTTGTGAAGGCGGACGGGACGATCGGGGTGGCGACGGTGATGTCGATGACGCTCTCGGTCGATCACCGGGTGATCGACGGGGCGCTCGGAGCCGAGGTTCTGAAGGCCATCGTAGGGTATCTGGAAAACCCTCTGTCGATGCTGGCTTGATCGCGGTGCCGTGAGAAAACAAAGGCCCCCAGATTCCGGGGGCCTTTCCCTTTGATGGGGCTATCAGATCCCGTCGTCGATCAGCTGGTCCATCGTCAGGGCAGGCTGCTCGCAGCCCGCCTCGCCGACAATCCGCGCCGGCACGCCGGCGACAGTCTTGCAGCAGGGCACATCGTGCAGCACGACCGACCCTGCGGCAATGCGAGAACGCTCGCCGATATGGATATTACCGAGGATCTTCGCGCCCGCGCCGATCAGGACGCCGTCACCGATCTTGGGATGGCGGTCGCCGTCTTCCTTGCCGGTGCCGCCGAGCGTCACCGAATGCAGCANNGCAGCATCGAGACGTTGTCGCCGACAACGGCGGTTTCGCCGATAACGATCGAATGGGCGTGGTCGATCATGATCCCCTTGCCGACGCGAGCGTTGGGATGGATGTCGACGCCGAACACCTCGCTCACCCGCATCTGGACGAAATAGGCCAGGTCACGGCGCCCCTCGGTCCAGAGCCAGTGCCCGATCCGGTAGGCCTGAACCGCCTGAAATCCCTTGAAGAACAGGATCGGCTGCATGAAACGGTGGCACGCCGGGTCGCGGTCGTAGACGGCGACGATGTCCGCGCGCGCAGCCTGCCCGATGGACGGATCTGCCCCATAGGCCCCATCGGCAATCTCGCGCAGAATCTGCTCGCTCATCTCGGCCGAGGCGAGCTTGAGCGAGAAGCGGTAGGCCAGCGCCTTTTCCAATGTCGCGTGATGCAGAATGCCCGAATGGACGAGCCCGCCAAGGAGCGGCTCGTCTCGCACCGCGGCGCGCGCCTCCTCGCAGATATGGGTCCAGACGGGATCGACGGCTGCAACCTTTGCTCTGACTTCGGCCATGGTGCGCTCCTCCGGTGCTCAGCCTTCCTATAGCAGATAGGCACTTGGCGCGGAACTGAAAGAGCGGCCAGTCAAGAACGCGTGAGGGTCGCGCGCTTCCGCCGGTCAAGAATGCCCTCGATCACCGTTGCGATCGCTTGCAGATAGACCGGGTCGGAGAGATGCGGCTCCCCACGTGGCGGCGCACCGGAAAGGGCAACCGCCATCAGGCTGCCGTTACCCCAGAACGGATGTGCCCGCCCATGCCGCTTGCGGAACCGATCCGCGGCCTCAGCCCGGTCGAGGAACGCCGCAACGGCCGCCTTGTGCCCCGCCACGGGCAGATCCAGAAGGCGTCGCGCGACCGCGACGACGTCACCATGTGTGATCGGCCGCATCGGCTCACTGGTCCGGTAGCGCGAGTTCCATGTAGTGAACCGCGATCCTGACGATCCCTCCTGAAAAGGCGCCTCCCACCGCATCCAACTGCATAGCGGCCGGCGCATAGAACGCCGTGGGTTGACCGAGCACTCCGCGCGCCCAGGAGCCAGCCGAAAGGCCTAGCCCGGTGCCATAGCGTCCGACGGCACCGGGATTGCCGAGCGACCAGCTTGTCAGGGTGCCGGTCAAAGTGGTCAAGACCCTGGCGGTTGCGCCGATCACCACCGCATTGGCGGGAATGACCGTTGGAGAGGTCGAGACGGCCCCTGCCGCGACGGTGTGGTCGATCTCGGCGACATGGAACGACAGCCCGGCATTGGCCGGAGACAGCGTGGCCATCCCCTCGCGCCAGCCCGAGCCGTCGAAAATTGCCACCGCCCCCTCGTCCGCGACAAGCGTGCGCCAGCCGCGCCGCGGCGTGGCAAAGTCCCACCCACCATTCGTCCGGATCGCAACGGTTCCGTCCCGCCCTGCCCATTCGTTCACCGCGCCCACCGGCACGCCGTAGCAGATGCCGTCTGCCGCCGCAGCCGGCGGTGTCGCGACCGAACGCGAGACGAGTGTGAGCTGGACAAGACCGTCGAGCCGCGCAAGGCCGGCGTTGACGGTCACATGTTTCTGTGCCTGCGCGGGCTGGACCAGCGGCAGGCCAAGCTGGGTGGTGTCAGACATTGATCACAATCCTCCTGAAAGGCCCGGGCCCGAAACTCGCCGAGAACTGGGCCACATGAATCTCGAAAGGCAGCGCGACACCGTCCGCCGCCTGCATCCCCGCCGGATATGTCCATTGCGGCGCGGCGACCGTCACCTCGCGGCGCACCGACGCCCCCTCCACGATCCGGACGAGATAGGACTCGCTTGCCTCTCCCAGAGGCACGTCGATTCCGGACCAGCTGTCGCCGTCGATACGCGTACGCCGGATCCAAGTCAGGTCGAGGTCGCCCGCCGAACCGCGCCCGACCGCCAGATGCGCCGGCGACAGCGGCCTCAGGCCGATCCCCGAAAACGCCTCGACTCGGTGCAGATAGGACGGATCGTTATAGCCCCGCTTCGAGGGTCCGATCCGGTAGTGTCGCGCGAGGTCACGCTCTGCCAGGGACAGCGCAATCTGCTTGGACGTCCCGTTCATCAAGACAACATGGCTCCCGACGGGCCAGCTTGCCGGCAAGGTTGCGTCGGTCCCTGCCTGGCCCCTGAGCCGCGTTGAAAGATCGTAAACCCCCGGCGCCACAAGCTCGGCATCGGCAAACTGGAACAATTCCCAGTTTCCCGAGCTGCCGTCCCCGATTGCCATCAGGTTCGCGCCGTTCAGAAGCTGGGCCGCGCCGACCGACGAAAGGGCGCCTCCGCTCACGCGCACCCGAAGTGCTGATCCGCGGTCCCAAAGCCCTGGCGCCGCGGACGGCAAGGCGGTCTGCGTGACGCCGATCACCGAACGCCCGGTCACGAGTGTGTTCAGGGTGTAACCCGCATCACTGTCCGAGGCATAGACCGCCGCCGACCCCGGCCAGGGCGTCGCCGTCACGGCGATATGCGGCTGGTGCGGCACTTCTTGTCCGCTCATGAGCGGCAGGTCGAGAAAGAGCGGGAAGACCGGCACCGGCGCGGCGAAGCTGCGGGGCGTGACCCGTTCCTCGGCCTCGTCCGACGGCTCATAGACCGCCGGCTCCACCCGCACCGCCTCCATGGCGATGGCGCCCGCCTGTTCAACCCGGTCGATTCGGTAGCGCCCAGTTCCAAGGTCCACCACATCCCCCGCGCCCAGATGCGCGAGCGATGGCGGCAGGGCGAACCGCGCCCCGTCCCGCACCACCCGCGCCTCGGCCAGCCAACGCTCGACGATGCGCTGGCCTTCCGACCGCGTCAGAGCGAGTGAAAGCTCCGATTGGGCCACGCCCTTCGTCGCCCCGTCGGGGAAGATGGCCTCGACCGCACGAGCCTCATAGTCCCCTTCGGCTTCGACATAGTTCAGCCGCACCCGGCCCGCGAGTTCCGCCTCGGTCGCCCGTGCAGTTTCCACCCAGCCGTCGGTGTCTTCCCCGACCGCAAGCTGATCCGGCCCGACCGTCGCGGTGGCCAGACCATCGCGCATCCGGAAGCTCAGGACCCCGTCCCGCTCCACCGCCTCGAAGCCGTAGCCGAGCATCAAGGGCTGCAACGCCGCGCGCCCTGTACCGGTGTCAGCGACCGAATAGCCGCGTACCAACCCGTAAAGCCCGCTCACGTCGATCCGGTCCACGCCCGAACGGTCGCAGATCTCTGCGACCACGCTCGACAGCGGCTGCGCCGACACCCGGCCTGTCAGCCAATGCCCCCGGGCATAGTTGCCGCCGTCCGCCCAGATGTCGGAATTCGCGGGAAACTGCGGGAAGGGCCGTGCGTCCCAGGCCCAGACATGGGCGCGGGACATATCGATCATCGGCCCGCCATATTCAACGGAGACCGGGTTCTTCGCCGGATCGCCCCAATAGTCGGTCATCGCCCGCAGGTATTGCATCTGGATCAAATCGTCGCGACGGCCGTTCGAGTAGTTCGGCAGAACGGACTCGGATGATTTCGGGTCAAGGAACTTGTTCGGCTCGTTCGTGCCCTTGTCGATGGCGGCGCAGCCGAATTCGGTAAACCAGACGGGCTTGGACTGCGGCACCCAGGGGCTCTGCGCCCCCTTCACCCCGCCGATCCGGTCATGATGCGGGTTTTCCCACCAGGACCGGATGTCCTTCACGCGCCAGACCCAGTCCTCGCCAAAAGCGCCATCGGTGATCGGCGTGCGGATCTGCGCATCGCGGTGCGCCTGGCTGGAGTAATACCATGCATACCCCTCCCCGCCCTCGATATTGGCCTTGAGGTATTCGAGGTTGTAGATCGCGCCCCAACCGGCATCGGCATGGGTCTGCCCATCCCGCCAGTCAGACAGCGGCATGTAATTGTCGATACCGATGAAGTCGATCTCCGCATCCGACCAGAGCGGATCGAGGTGATAGCGCAGATCGCCCTCCGGCGTCTGGTAGCCGAAATATTCCGACCAGTCGGCGGCATAGCCGATCTTGACGGAGGGCCCCAGAATCGCCCGCACCTCGGCCGCCAGCGCACTCAGCGCGGCGACGGCGGGGAAGGCATCCCCCGCGCCCCGGATCTGCGTCAGCCCGCGCATCTCGGAGCCGATGCAAAAGGCATCGACCCCGCCCGCAGCGGCACAGAGATGCGCATAGTGCAGGATGAAGCGGCGGTAGGACCACTCGGCGGGGCCAGAGTAGGTGACCGATGTGCCGCTCACCGCGAAGTCCGATACCTGCGCCGTGCCAAAGAACGCCGAGACCTCTCCGTCCGCCGCCGCCGTCCGGTCGGGCGTTCCCGCCTGCCCCGGCGCCGCCGACAGGGTGATCCGCCCGCGCCAGGGCAGAACCGGCTGATCCGAAGCACCCGACCACGGGTCGGTCAACCCGTTCGCCGCAAGCTGCTCCATCAGGATGAACGGATAGAAGACGACCGATTTCCCGTCCGCCCTCAAAGCCGCGATCGCCTCGATAACCGAGGCGTCCGCCGGCGTGCCGCCATAGACCGGCCGGCCTGCATCCCGCACCACTTCCTCGGCGCCCCCGCGGCCGATCCCGCCCGCCGTCCAGGGCATCCCGACCCCGTCGAAAGCCGTGCTCTCTACCTTGGGCTTCAGCGTGCACTGGCCACAGCGCAGGTCATCGCCGAACCACGAGACGACCAGCGACACCGACCCGCAGCCGGGCAGTTCCTCGCCGAGCGCATCGAGAGAAACCGCAAAATCAGTCTTGCCAAGGGGCGTGTGGATGTTTGCAGAAGTGTTCTCACCCACGCCGTAGGAATAATGGACCGGCGTTGTCGCCAGCGCGTATTCGCCCGTTCCGGGGATCAGCGCGACGCCCTGAACGCCGCGCGTCAGATCCGGCACCGTGTCGATCAGCGCGCCTTGCGCCGGGCGGAACACCTCGAAGGAAAACTGCGGTACACGGTTGCCATAAGGAGACAACGAGAGATCCTCGAAGACCACATAGGCGACCCCGCGATAGGCCGGGACCATCCCCGCCCCCTCTATGGCCTCCATCTTGGGGTCCGGCACCTGGTCCTCGGCGCCCGTATAGACGCGCATCGTCACGTCGCCCGGCGAGATTTCCACGCCGTCCGCCCAGATCCGGCCGACCCGCGTGATCTCCCCCTCGCAAAGCGCGACGGCCACGCTCACCGAATAAGAGTATTCCCGCACCTCGGGCTGCGACGGCGCGCCCTTGCCACCGCCCGAGGTGCGTACCGTCTCCTTGAACCGCGAGGCCCAGATGACCTGGCCCGAGACGCGCATCCGCCCCCAGACCTGACCCACCGGAGCCCCTTCCGAGGCCCCCGTCAGGCGGAAGCGGTCGATCCGGCCCGTCTCGACGGATTGCGACCCCGATCCCATCAGCCGCTGGTCGATGACGCGGCCCAGGGTCGCGCCCACTGCGCGGCCGATGACCGCTCCCGACAGGCCCAGGAATGACCCGCCGAATCCCACGCCGATCGAGGCGCCGGCGGCCGAAAGCAGAATGGTGGCCATGCGGACCCTCCTTCAGGGAAATTCGAACCGCGCCACGACACGGCGCGCCCAGGGGGCGGAAAGCGGGCTCTCCACAACCTCATGCCCGGAATAGGCATGGATGAACGTCGGTTGACCGTCGCGGCCCGCGGCCAGCCCCAGATGTTTCGCGACCGCCCCCGCCCGCATCCGGAAAAGGAGCACCTGCCCCGGCACGATCTGCGATCCCGGCGCCGCAGGCACCAGGTGCCGGCGCGCCGCCTGCCACAGCCGCTCCGCGCCTTCAGGCTCGGACCAGTCCTGCGTATAGGGCGGCACCGGCTCCGGTTCGGCCCCGTAAAGTTCGCGCCAGACGCCGCGCAAAAGGCCGAGGCAATCCGTGCCCGCACCCTTGGTCGAGGCCTGATGCAGATAGGGCGTCCCGATCCAACCCCGCGCGATCGCAACTGCCCGGTCTCCGGACGCGCTCATCCGCGTAGGCTCCCGCCGTCATTGGCGCCGGAACTGGCCGGATAGGACATAAGCCAATCCTCACCAGGAATATCAGGAAAACCACGAAACGCATTGAAGTTGCTAAACTTCAGGCGACATGTGTCTGAACGCTTGTCGCACCCCGCCTCGATCCGCACGAGGTCTCCGGCGACAGGCGCGGCCCCCAATTCCTGCCAGAGCTCTACCTCGCGGACGTCGCCGGCGCGCAGCCGGTCATTCTTGACCGCGCCGATCAGCCCCGCCGCCGCCCCGGTCAGCACCCTGAACCGGCCCTTCTCGAACCAGCGGTCGTTATAGCCGGTCATCCCGGAAAAACGGAACACCCGCGCCGCCGCCACCGTTTCGACCGCGCGCTCTTCGGAATACCCAGGCTGATCCAGATCGAACTCGCACCGCCCGTCGCCCAGCACCGCCGAACACCGCGCGTGGTAGATCAGCCCCTGCGTCTGGTTCAGCCCCTCGGAAAGCCCGCGAAGCTCGGCATTGAACCCGCCAGCCCGGCGCACGACCTCACCCAGAGTGCCGGAGAACTGGAGCACCCGAACGGACACATCCGCCCAGTTGACCAGCCAGCCTTGCACCTCGGCGCCGTCGTAGCGCCCCGCCAGAATGTCCGCCTCGGTGATTGCGTCCGACCTGAGCGCCCCAAACGCCTCGGTATTGTCCACCGACAGGCCCGTCGCCTGCTGGATCGCCTTCGCCGTCAGGCCGCTGCCCGCCCGGAACGTCACGCCATCAAAGCTCAAGTCCCGGTCGTGATCGGTGAACCCCATCACCACCCCGTCCTTCCGCGTCACCGCGAAGCAGCGCGCGACAGTAGTGGTCCCGGTCGCGAGGTGATCCTTCATCGCCTGCGAATAGGTCACAGCCGCACCTCCACGACCGGCACCTGCGGCACGTCGCCCGCCTGGAACGAGGCGACCGAGACCTGAATGCGGTCGGTGTCGAAGCGCACCGGCACGTCGAACTCGAATCCGGCCGTGATCTGCTCCGCGACCGCTGGCGGACTGGCGAAGCTGACGATGCCGCTGGCGGCGTCGACCGAGTAATGCACACCCTCCTGCAACTCGTCGCCCTGAAGGCCGACGCGCACCGTGCCGGCGACCGGCTTGGTGATCGCGCGTGCCTGCGCGGCCGCACCCGAGGCATAGGTCTTGAGCAGTTGGAACTCCGTCGTGATCCCATCGCCAAAGCCGACAATCTGGTCGCCGAACCCGACGTCCGCTGACGGCTTGCAGGACTTGAAGTCGGACCAGTCCTTCCACCGGAATCCGAAAAGCTGCCCCTGCCGCGCCTCGAAAAAGGCGATCAGGTCCGCGATGTCATCAAGGCTCCGCAGCCCGATCCCTGCGTCATACCGCCTCCGCGCCTGCGCCCAGGGGGTGTTGCGTTCCTCATACCCGTTCGTCAGCGCGACGACCTCGGTCCGACGTTCGGGCCCGCCGACCGAACCGAAGCCCAAGTTCGCGGGAAATCGCACCTTGTGAAATGCCATGTCGTCCCCCTCAGCGGTTGCGGTCGCCGCGCGACAAAGCGCGGGCCATTTGCGCGGCAATCTGGCTCTGGCTGCGAGCAAAGCCCTGCACATCCGGCGTCGTCACATTCATCACGATATTCACGGGCCGCCCGCCGCCCTGCGCCTGAACGCCGAGCCGCCCGTCGCTGCCCCGCGTCAGCGGCATGATTGCCTCCGGCCCGGCTTCGCCCATGAGGCCGCGCCCGTTCCGCATCGGGAACATCGTGGGGCTACTGACGATTCCCCCGGTCGCAAAGGGCATCACCCGCCCTTGGGTGAAACTGCCGCCCTTCTCGAATGGGAAAAGCCCGCTCAGAAGGCCGTTCAGCCCGTTCGCGACCGCCCCGCCCACCGCATTCTGGATGGGCCGCATCGCGACGTTGTAGACGCTGTCCACCATCGTCTGCGCGACCTGCTTCAGCGCGTCCGACAGCTTCAGCCCGTCGAACACCAGCCCGTCGAAGGCGCGCCTGAGGCCCCCGCCGATGCTCCGCGACAGCGTGCCGACCTCGCGGCCCGTGAAGACCATGCTTTCGCGCATCCGGCCCAGTTCCGCATCGAAGGCCGCCGCCATCTGCTGCGCCCCGCCAAGGCTCGTCTCCAGCGCCGCAGCCTGCTGGGCGAGGCCCGAGATGCCGTCCGCGTTGTCCAACCCGTCCGTGACCGCCATGTCAGTCGTTCCTTTCCCGCTCCACCTTGTCCGGCCAGGCCCGTGCCAGCTCTGTCAGCCGCGCCCGGCTGAGGGGCGTCGCCGCATTTGGATCGCCCAGCATGAGAAGGAGTTCCGCCGGCGTCAGCCGCCAGAACTCCTTCGGGGTCAGGCCCAGCCGCCCCAGCCCGGCCCGCATCAGCCCCGGCCAGTCGAGCGTGCTCATCCCGCGCCCGGCACCGTAAAGGCCCGCGCCAGAAGTTCGCCCGCGAGCCGCGCCGCTTCGACCGGCCCGCCACCGATCTCGACGCTCATGAGGTCGGCCGCCGTGCCCTTCCAGCCGCCGCCCCGAAGGCCGGCGACGATCAGCATCAGCACATCGCGTGTCGAAAACCGCCCACTTTCAAAGCGTTCGACCAACTCGACCAGCGTGCCCGTGCCAAGGCCCGCCTCCAGCTCGGCCAGCGCGCCAAGCGTCAGCTTCGCGACATGCGGCACCCCGTCGAGCGTCAGGGCCACCTCGCCCGTCCAGGGGTTCGCCATCAGATCGCCGTGAAGGTCAGCGCGCCCGCCGAAGCCAGCGACAGCTCATAGGTCGCTTCGCCGTTGTAACTGCCGGCGTATTCGATCGAGGTGATCTGGAACGGCCCCTCGACGATGCCGAAATCGGGGATGATCACCTGGAACTGCTCCACCGTCGCGCCGAAGAAGATCTGCCGCGCGCGGTCGTCCGTGGCGCTGTCCACGAAGACGCCCGAGCCCGAGACATTGGCCGAGCGCACGCCGGCACCGCCCAGAAGCTCCCGCCAGCCGCCCTGGCTTTCGAGGCTGGTGACATCGACGCTCTCGGCGTTGAAACTGATCCGCGTGGCCCGCAGCCCCGCGATCGTGGTGAATTGCCCGCCCCCGGTGAGGTCGAGCTTGATGAGAAGGTCCTTACCGTTCTGGGCCGCCATGTCCGTTCTCCGATATGTGCTGTCTATGGGCGAGTCTGTTCCTAGAAGCGCCCAGAAATTGTTCGAATTCTGCAATCATGCGGGACTGGCCTGATCCTCGACGCGTGCCCGGAAGGTCAGGTCGATGCGGCGGATGTCCGCCTTCTCGACACGCCGCGCACGGGCCTTGACGAACCAAAGCCCGACCAGATGCCCGCGAGACAGCGTCAGCGCCGCCCCCGTCAGGGCATCCGATACCGCCGCCGCGACTGCCTTGGCACTCTGGAACCCCGCCTGATCGGTCACGACCGAGACGACGAACTCTTGGAACGCCCCCTGAAAGAGTTGGTCAGAGGCATCGGTGACATCCTCGGGGCCAAGCGAGACATAGGTGCCCGTCGTCGTCCCCGGCGGCACGGAATCGTGGATCGCCGTCCCGACCAGACCGGCCAGCGCAACGTCCGCCGCCAGATGCTGATAGACCGCCGCCTGAAGCGCGGCCGCCATGCCATAGCTCATGCCAGAACCTCCTCCTGCGCGAAGCAGGTCAGGTAATGCCCTTCGAGGTCCTCTTCGGTCACGGCGGTGATGCGGAAGATCCGCGCGCCGTCCCGGAAACGCTGCTCGGGCTTTGGCCGCGAGGGCGCGCCCTGCACCGCCCCGCGCACCGTGATCTTGTAGGGCACCTGCGAGACGGTGACGAACTCGCCCGCGCGCTCACGCCCCGTGCCGGGGTCGATCCGCGCCCAGTGGACGCCAAGCGCCACCCAGGTCAGGGCATAGCCTCCCGCCCCATCCGGCACCCTCTGTGCCTCTTCCAGCACCAGCTTGCGATTCAGCCTTGGCGCGCTCATATCTTGCCTCCGCCAAGGACGCGCACGGTCCGCCAGCGCTCGATCAGCGCCATGACGCCGAAGGGCATCGCCCTTCCCGAGCCGTTTTCGTGGCGGTTCTCGTGGTACTCCGCCGCCAGAAGGAACACCGCCTGCGCCAGATCGACCGGCACGTCGGCCCAGGCCGGGCCAAAGCCACCAGTGAAGACCACCTCGACCGTGCCGCCGACCGGGATCCCCGGCAACAGCGCGCCGGTCGCCATCAGTCGCGGCCGATGGACATCCTGTTCCAGCCGGTATCGCGCGGGGTCGATGAGATCGACCACGCCGTTCCGGTCCTTCGTCGTCACCGAAAGGACCGCCGAGACCGGCGCCACCGGAAAGGCCTGCGCGTCCGGCCAGCGCCAGTCGTTCAGCACCCAGCGGAAGTCCCGCGCCACCAGCGCCTTGCCGATCCGCCCCTCGATCGCCGCGATCGCGGCGCGCAGGTAGCTCTCGGTCAGCGCATCCTGCGCCCCGTCGTCGGCAAAGCCCGTGCCAAGCCGCAGATGGTCCTTGAATTCTGCCACCGGCAAGACCGCCTGCGGCACCGCCGTCACTTCGCTCAGCATCATGGGTATCTCCGAAAGTCGCGCCCCCCGAAGGTCGGGCGCGGGCCAGCCCCGCATTGCTCGAACGGAGGGAGCAGCTGGACAATACGAGGGGTAAAGGCGGCCCGCGCCCGGTCGGCCGGGGCCCGAAGGCCCCGCCCGGCCCACCGCCTTTACGAGACGGCGAACTTCAGAAGCTTGATCGCGGCAAAGTCGCTGACGTCGCCGCCCACGCGCTTGGAGGCGTAGAAGAGGACATGCGGCTTGGCCGAGAAGGGATCGCGCAGGACCCGCAGGTCCGGGCGTTCGGCGATGGTGTAGCCGTTGTGGAAGTCGCCGAAGGCGATGGCATGGGTGCCCGCCGCGATGTCCGGCATATCCTCGGCCACCAGCACCGGGTAGCCCATGAGACGCGCCGGCTCGCCGGCCGCAAGGCCGTCGGACCAGAGGAAGCGGCCGTCCGCGTCCTTCATCTTGCGCACTGTCCCGGCGGTCTTCGAGTTCATCACGAAAGTCGCATTGGCACGGTATTCGGCGTTCAGAGCGTAGACGAGGTCGATGATCGCATCCGAAGCATTGGTGGCGGCGAAATCGCCCGCCGCGCCGGTCGGCACATAACCGAGCGAGCCCCACGCCCAGGTCGCATTGGCGACGGCGGTGTGGGTCAGGAAGCCGGTCGGCTTGTCGATGCCGTTGCCGCTCACGAAGGCCTGCGCCTCGGCACGGCTGAACTTGTCGGCGATGCGCTCGGCCAGCCAGCCCTCGACGTCGAAGGCGCTGTCATCGAGAAGGCGCTGCGAGGCCGTCGGCATCGCGGCGAGCTCATGGAGCGGGATCGAGATGCGGTCGATCTGCGGCGTCGAGGTCTCGGTCAGCGCCGCCGTTTCGGTCGCCCAGCCCGAGCCAAGCTCGGTGTGATCGACGAGAACATCGAACGAGGTCGCCTCGACCTGAACGACATTGGCGATCGAGCGGAGCGAGGAGGTCGCCCGCAGGACGCCGCGGATGCGGTCCGAGGTTTCCGGATCGACAAGGAACCCGCCATCGGCGTTCACTTGCGTGTTCAGCGCCTTGCCCTCAAGGACAAGGCCGCGCAGCCCGTCGTCGTCGCCCGACCGCAGGTAGGCGCCGAAGGCCTTCTTGTGCGGGGCGCCATCGTCGACGGCGGTAGACAGCACCGGACGCCCGGCGGTGAGAGATTTGCGATCCAGCATGGTCAGTCGCTCTTCCTGTTGTTGAAGCTTCGAAGTCATTTCGTCCTGAAAGCCCTTGAACTCGTTCAGGAACCCCTGAAGAGCGGACTTCACTTCCTCGGCCGGTGCACCGGGCACGCCTACCCCGGCCCGAGCCTTCGTCTCGGTCGTCTTCATACCCATCACCTCACGTCTGGGATTGCGTCAGGCGGGCCTCAGCGCCCCGCCAGTGTCCGGCGCGCCTCGTCGAAAAGCGCCGCCAGCGCGCGCAGCTCGGCGCCGCCGGGCGTGTCGCCCTTGGCCCCGACGCGCGCCTCGGCGAGCATCGGGAAGGTGACAAGCGACACCTCCCAAAGCTCCACCTCGCGGAGGAGCCGTTGCCCCTTCGCATCCTTCTCCGCCGTAACCGTGCGGTAACCGATCGACAGCCCGTCGATGGCCCCCGCAGCGACCAAAGCCGCCGCCTCGCGGCCCTTCGCGACCTCGGTCAGGATGCGACCCTTCACACGCAACCCCCGCCCGTCCTCGGCGATTTCGTCCCAGACGCCGATCGGCTGGGTGGCATCGTGCTGCCACAGCATCCGCACCGCCCGGCCCTCGGCCTTCAGCCGCGACAGCGACTTGCCGTAGGCGCCCGGCATCACGACGTCCCCGCCCTGATCGGTCATCCCGAAAAACGATGCATAGCCCTCGATCCGGCTGCCGTCCGTCAGGGTGATCTCCTCGCCCAGCCGGCAGAACTTGGTCTCCAGCCCGTATTCGTTCAGCATCTTGCCTCCTATCTCGGCCCGAACTCGACAATCGACTGCACAGCCTGGCTCAGCATCACCCCGACCACGCCGAAGACCGTCATCCACAGCCGCTTCTCGACCCCGCCGATCATCCGCTCGATCCGCTCCAGCCGCTTCTCAACCGTCTCGAACTGGAGCTCCATGATCTTTTCCGCCGCCTCGAACCGGTGCTCATGTGCACATTCGAACGGCTCCTTGAGGTAGCGCGACCCGGCCATCCTCATACGTCGTCCGGCAGCTTCGGCAGCCCGAGGAGCGCCCGCTTCTCGCCCTCGGTCAGGAAGCTCGCGGCGCCGACGCGCGCCCATTGCTGGTCGCGCTCGACCGCCAGCGCCGGCACCTGGTCAAGGTCGGGCTTCAGCTCGACCTGCTGTCCGAGATGGGTGGAGAGCCAGTAGCTTACCGCCGCCGTGACCCGCGTCGCCAGCGGCAGCACCGTCAACCGGTAGAACGCCCGGTTCGCCTCCTGATAGTTGGCATAGGTCGCGTCGCCGGGAATGCCGAGCAGCATCGGCGGCACCCCGAAGGCCGTCGCAATCTCCCGCGCCGCCGCCTCCTTGGTCTTCTGAAACTCCATGTCCGAGGGGCTGAACCCCATGGGCTTCCAGTCGAGCCCGCCTTCGAGCAGCATCGGCCGCCCGGCATTGCGCGCGCCTTGATGATGCATCTCCATCTCGTGGATCAGCCGGTCGTACTGGTCCGAAGAGAGTGCCCCCTGCCCGTCCGCCCCCTTGTAGACAATCGCGCCCGAGGGCCGGGCGGCGTTGTCGAGCAGCGCCTTTGACCAGGCGGACGCCGAATTATGCACGTCCACCGCCACCGCCGCCGCCTGCATCGGGCTGAGGCCGTAGTGATCGTCCTGTGGGTGAAACGATTTGATATGGCAGACCGGATCGACCGGACCGCTCATGTCGAACCGGTGCTTCCTTCCACCCACGGCATAATCATATGCGACCGGCCAACCGTCCGCGCCGGGTACAAGACTCATCCGGTCAGACCGCAATACATGCAGTTCCGCTGGCAGCCCCGCGCCGCCCACAGCCTCGACATAGCCGTTACCGCTGAGCAGAAGCTGGCCAAAGAGCGCCTCGAACAGCTCGGCCCGGCCCTGCCCTGGGTTCGGCCGGCGCATCAAGTCGATCACCGGATGGACGTCATAGCGCCGCTTCTCGTCCTGACAGACAAGCGGCAGCGCCGCCGCCGCCTCGGCCACCAGCTTGACAGCCCGGAACCCCACCGGATTGCCCGTGAACCCGGTGCGCGTCAGGCTGACCGTATCGCGGGGCGACCAGATCACGCGGCCCGAGGATCCCCAGGCAACGACCCGCCCCGTGGCCGAGGCCTTCTGCTCCGGCACCGCCGCCTCGGCACGCCGGAAGATGTTCCACGCCATCCCATTTCTCCTCATTCCGCCATGGCCACAGGGACGCCCAAGCGCCTCATTTCATTGTGGTCCAAATACTCTCTGGGGGCGCGCGGGGCCCCCCGCGCGGGGACAGACAGCCCCCTCTGCCTCCGCTACAGGCTCCGCACCTGCGGCCGGCGCCACTTCGCCGCCGGCTCCACGATCAGTTCCGTCAGAGCCCAGACGAGCGCATCCACCCGGTCGGGCGATCCCTTGCCGTCGAACCCGCGCACCGTCATCCGGCACATCTGGTCCTCAAGAACCCCGAGCCCCCGCGCGTGATGCACCCGGCCCTGCTCGTAAAGCGCCGCCACCGGCTCAGCGCGCGCCGCCTTGCCGCGCGCGGCATGCACCGCCCGGTAAGGCACCGTCGCATCGACCTGCCGCACAACGCTTTCCACCAGTGCCCCGCCCTGGTTGACCTCGGCCACCAGCCGGTCGGCCCCGTGGCGGCCCATCGCCGCAACCGCCGCCCGCGCCCAGGCGTCCGGGCTCGCCGCGCTCAGCGAGGCATCCTCCAGCACCCAGGCGCGCCAGTCCGAAGGCGGACCCTCCGTCAAAGCCCCAACCACGACGATGCCGCACTCGTCCGATCCCTCGTGCCCGGTCACCGGCGGGTCCACCGCCACGACGACCCGGCTGAACGCCTTCGGCACAGGGGCGCGCGACGCCTCGATCATCGCGGTCGTCCAGAGCGCGCCTTCCGTATCCTCCAGAAGCACCCCGTCCAGCTCCTGCCGCCCGATCCTTGTGCCGGCATAGCGCGCCCGCACCTCCTCGATGAACGACGCCGCGAGATAGGCCTTGTTCGCCTCGGTCGGCGCCTGCGTCACCACCGTCGAGGGGTTCTGCAGGATCGCCTTCAACACCGGCACATTCTTCGGCGTCGTCGTCACCACCTGCTGTGGATGCTCCCCCAGCCGCAACGCGAACTGAAGCATGTCCCAGGCCTCCTCGGCCTTCGACCATTTTGCCAGCTCGTCCGCCCAGGCGGCATCAAATTGAGGGCCGCGCAGCGCCTCGGGGCTGAAGGCCGAGTAGACCTCGGCCACGGCCCCGTTCGGCCACAAAAGCCGCTTGCGCGAGGCCTCCCAGACCGGCATCCGGTCGGGGGGCGAACAGGCCATGATCCCGCTCGCGCCAAAGATCATCACCTCCCGCACCTGGTCGATCGTCTCGCCGACCAGCGCCACGCGCCGCGCCCGGCCGGGATCGAGGGGCCGCGCGCCCTCGACCTGCGCCCGCACCCATTCGGCCCCGGCGCGGGTCTTGCCCGCGCCGCGCCCGCCCATGATGACCCAGCTTTTCCACGCGCCTTCCGGCGGCAACTGGTGCGGCAGCGCCCAGAACTCGAAGAGCCAGGGCAGCGCCATGAGCGCCTCGTCCGACAGGCCCGATAGAAACTCGTCAACCGTCTCCGGCGATGCGGAGGCAAGACAGGCGGCGGCCGATCTCAGCGCGCGCGGCGCCAAGGTCGAGCGCGTAGTCGTAGGCGATTCCGGCCTCCTGCTTGTCGAGCTTTGCAATGCGCGTCCTTTCCTCGAACACGATCTGAAGCGCCTGCCGAAGGTCGCGGTAGGACCGTACGGCATCTTTCACATCGTCGAACTCGCCCCGTTTCATCCGGTCCATCGCGGTGGTGATCTCCACGACGACCTCTCCCAAAAGCCCCATGGCCTGATCCACCTGGGACAGGGGCGACGGCTCTCTGGCCGCTTTGTCTTCCGTCATTCAGCTATTGCCTGCCTCTCATGCCCTCTCCGCACGAGAGAAATGAAAAAGCGGCCCATGGGGTCCTCCCCCCGACCGCTCGCCCACTTCTTCCAGCTTGCCCGAAGGAATACATCTGACCGTCCGGAAAGTCAAGAAAAATAGTGTTTTCAGTTAGTTAATGGACCGTTCGCTCATCCGCACAGTTTCAGGAACGCCGCCATCGCCTCCTTTGCGCGGGTTTGCGTCGCGATCAGGCCCGGCGCCTCCATCGCTCCGATCACCCGGCGGATTTGCCAGTCCCCGACCAGAAGCCGCAGGTAGAGGTCCGCCCCCTCGCCCGCCGAGCGCACCCGGACCTGCCCCGCCGCCATCGCCGCCGCGACCAGCGCCTCGATCCGGGGCATCACCGCCTCGCGCCCGCCCTCCGCGATGGCGGCACCCAGCTCGCCCGAGGGATCGCCCGCCGCCGCCCGGTTCAGCGCCACCGCGCGCTCGCCCGTCACCATGGCCAGAAGCGGTGCGGCAATCTCCGCGAGGGTCGCGACCGGGTCGCCCCCGCCCGCAATCTCCGCGTCAAGCCGCACCCGGACCGCCCCCGCATTGGCTTCCGCGACCGCGCGGAAGAGGCCCTTCTTGTCGCCATACCAGCGGTACAGCGTTTCGTTCGAGGCGCCGACCGCCTTCGCGACGGCCAGCATCGAGGCGCCCGCGTAGCCCTCCCGCTCCAGGAGGCGGCAGGCGGCATTCTCGATCTCTTCGCGGCGCTTCAATCGGGCTTCGTCGCGCATCCTCACCTCCGGCTTGACGGATACCGTAATTGATATTACGGAAATGGAAAGGCGTAACTCAAATTACGGATATACCATGCCCCGCATCCTCCTCCCCCTCGGCCTTCTCTCGATCCTCCTCTCCGGGGCGATCTTCGGCTTCTTCTACGCCTGGGTCTGCTCGACCATGTGGGGCCTCGACGCTGCGGACCCCCGCACCGCCATCGCCGCGATGCAGGCGATGAACGGCTCTGTCCGAAACGCCGTCTTCGCTCCGGCCTTCTTCGGTACAGGGCCGATGCTCCTGCTGACCGCCGGCCTCGCGCTTGGCGCCGGGCAGCGGCGCGCGGCGCTCTGGTTCCTTGCCGGTGGCGTTCTCTACAGCGCCGGCGGCATGCTACTGACCATGACCGTCAACGTCCCGATGAACGAGGCTCTCGGCCAAACGCCGGTTCCAGACGACATTGCCGCCGCCCGCGCCATCTGGGCCGATTATTCGCCACGCTGGCAGGTCTACAACACGATCCGGACGGTGGTCTGCGGCGTCACACTGGCGCTCGCCGCCATCGGCTTCCGTGCCCTGCGCTGAGAATAGGGAGGGTCAGTTCCCCGTTCCGCCCTGCTGCTGCGCCTCGATCGCGCGCCACTTCGCGACGTTGTCGTTATGCTCGGCGAGCGTCTTGGCAAAGACATGCCCCCCGGTGCCGTCCGCAACGAAGAAGAGGAAATCGCTTGTCGCCGGCTGCAGCGCGGCCGCGATGGCGTCGCGGCCAGGGTTGGCGATGGGGGTGGGCGGCAGGCCGTCGATCACATAGGTGTTGTAGGGGGTGCGTCCACGCAGCTCGCTCTGCCGCAGCCCCCGGCCAAGGATGCCCTGCCCCTTGGTCAGCCCGTAGATCACGGTCGGATCGGTCTGCAGCTTCATCCCCTGCGCAAGGCGGTTCAGGAACACGCTCGCGACCAGCGGCCGCTCTTCGGCCACGCCCGTCTCCTTCTCGACGATCGAGGCCATGATGAGCGCGTCTTCCGGCGTCGCATAGGGCAGCCCCTCCGCGCGCGTCTGCCAAAGTTCGGTCAGCGTCGCGGACTGCAAGTCGCGCATCCGGCCGAGAAGCGCCGCGCGGTCGGCATCCCGCTCCACCTCGTAGCGCTGCGGCGCAAGCGTGCCTTCGGCCGGTACCTCACCGGGATCGCCCGACAGGAACCCCGCCTGCTTCAGCCCCTCGACCACCTGCCAGCTGGTCGCGCCCTCGATCACCGTGACGTTCAGACGGGCGTCGCCCTCCTCCATCGCACTGGTGTATTCCGGCGGCACGGGGCCTTCGGCCGGGTTGAACTTCACCACTTCCTTCAGGCTCTCGGTCGTCGGGTCAAGGTCGCTGACGATCACGTCATTCCCGGCGATCCCGATGCGGAAGTTCACCTCGGCGCCGCAGGTCGAGACGCCCCGTCCGGTAACGATATCCACGATCTCGGCCATCGAGGCACCGGGCCGCAGGAGATAGGACCCGGCCTTCAACTGCCCCGTCTTGTCGGCGTAGTCGGCCCCGACGCGGAAGATGTAGCCGCTCGAGATTGCCCCCCGGCTCGCAAGATCATCGGCAAGGACGCGGAAATTGGAACCTTTCTTGACCTTCGCGCAGACGGCCTCGGCCAGGGGCCCCGGGCCGGTGTACTGCTTTTGCGCCCAGGCCACCATGCCCGCCGCCACGATCAGGATCAGGATCGCGATCGTCAGGAAATTGGAGGCGATGTTGCGCCACATCAGCCCGGAACCCGGCCGAGGACGAGCGAGGCGTTGGTGCCGCCGAAACCGAAGCTGTTCGACAGCGCCACGTTGATGTCCCGCTTCACTGCCTTGTTGGCGGCAAGGTCGAGCTTCGGCGTCACCGCCGGATTGTCGAGGTTGATCGTCGGTGGCGCGATCTGGTCGCGGATCGCGAGCGTGCAGAAGATCGCCTCGACCGCGCCGGCAGCGCCCAGAAGGTGGCCGATGGAGGACTTGGTCGACGACATCGTCGCCTTCGCCGCCGCGTTGCCCATCAGCCGCTCAACCGCGCCAAGCTCGATCGTGTCCGCCATGGTCGAAGTGCCATGGGCGTTGATGTAATCGACCTCTGAGGGCTCGATCCCCGCCCGCTTCAGCGCCGCCGTCATGCAGCGGAACGCGCCGTCGCCATCCTCGGAGGGCGCGGTGATGTGATAGGCGTCGCCGGACAGGCCGTAGCCCAGGACCTCGGCATAGATCTTCGCGCCGCGTGCCT
>JAGRDU010000117.1 GCA_020446905.1 Paracoccaceae bacterium
TCGAGGCGTTCTCGATCTCCAGCTCCTCAGCCATGGACAGAAGGTCGGCCGGGCTCTTGGCCTTGAGGTCGGACAGGTTCAGCCGCTCTTGCGTCATCGGAAACACTCACGATGGGGCGCGGACCTCTTGGGCCGGCGCGATGGTTCTTCAGGGGAAATACCCCGATCCGGACGGTGGGGCTTTGGCCGGCCAATACACCCGCGCCTCAGCACGAGTCAACCGAAGGCTCAGAATTTCACGATCACCGAAAAGACAATGACCAGCATAAGGACGGTCGGCACCTCGTTCATCAACCGGTAAGTACGCCCGCTGCGGCTGTTGATTCCGGACGCGAATTCCTTCCGACGATATCCAAGCCAGTGATGGAACCAGGTCATGGCCAGGACCGCGGCCGCCTTCGTCCAGGGCCAGACCTCCGACCAGTCGACGATCCCCGGCGTAAAGACGAGAGCAAGGCCAAAGACCCATGCCGCCGTCATGGCCGGGTTCATGATGAGCCGAAGAAGCTTCCGCTCCATCACCTGGAACAGCGCGTCGGTTTCACTGCCCGGTTCTATTTGTTCGGCGTGATAGACGAAAAGGCGAGGCAGATAGAAGAGCCCTGCCATCCACGAAATCACCGAGACCACGTGCAAGGCCTTCGTCCAGGGATAGACGCTCGCCAGAAAGTCGCCCAACACGCCGCAATCTCCGCTCTCATGCGCCCGACCTTCTATAAATATTAGATAGAAGAAGAAAGATGATGATGTCTTTGGCCCTGTGGGCAGTGTGGATTACACGATGGTCCCGACATCCTTCCCCAGAGGTGCAACCCTGTGGGCAGATCATGGACAAGTCGAACCGCCTTTCGTCCCAAGAAAAGAAAACAATATAAATCAACAGATTGAAAGATTTCAGACGAACCGTAGCCTGTTGATGGACTGACCCGGGCCCGTCGGGGCACGCCGGTTGCCCACACCGCGGCCAGTCTCCTCTCCACATGCGGAGAAGTTGCGCGAAGCCCGGGACGACGGCTTCGGTTGTCCCCAGCGCGTCGCCATGGCACATCTTCAGGGACGCGTTCCACACCTCGCTCCTGCGGCTTACCCACAGAGTCCTCCATGACCTCGACACTCATCCTCGCGTCCAGCTCGGAAGTGCGCGCCCGGCTCCTGCGCAACGCCGGCCTTGTCATCGAGACGGCCACGGCGCGCGTGGACGAAGAGGCGGTCCGCCGCGCTCTCACGGCCGAGGAGGCAACCCCCCGCGATGTCGCGGACACCCTGGCCGAGATGAAGGCCCGCCGGATCAGCGACCGCTATCCAGGGAAGCTTGTGCTCGGCTGCGATCAGGTTCTCGACTGCAGAGGCACGATCTTCGCCAAGCCCGAAACCCCGGATCAGGCGGAATCGCAGCTCCGTGCGCTGTCCGACCGCACGCACCGGCTTCTCTCGGCCGCCGTCGTCCTCAAGGACGGAGAGCCGCTCTGGCGCCACGTCGGCGAGGTGCGGCTGACCATGCGCCGCATTTCTGAGTCCTACCTGCCTGACTATGTCGCGCGAAACTGGGAGAGCATCCGCCACAGCGTGGGCGCCTACAAGCTCGAGGAGGAAGGTGTGCGGCTCTTTTCCAGGATCGAGGGCGACTACTTCACCATTCTCGGCCTTCCCCTGATCGAACTCTTGACCTGGCTTGGCATTCGGGGCGACATCGCGACATGACCGAACATTCCCGTATCCCCCTTGCCGGTGTCATTGGTTCCCCGATCGCCCATTCCGCGTCGCCGCGGCTGCATGGCCATTGGCTGAAACGTTATGGAATCGCCGGATATTACATTCCCATGGACGTCGCGCAGGATGCGTTGAAGGATGTGATCCGCGCGCTGCCCAAGGCCGGCTTCGTGGGCGTCAACGTCACGATCCCGCACAAGGAAAAGGTCCTCGCGCTCGCCGATGTCGTCACCGACCGCGCGGCGCTGATCGGTGCGGCGAACACACTCATCTTCCGCAAGGATGGACGCATTCACGCCGACAATACCGACGGCTACGGCTTTATCGCCAACCTCCGCCAGAACGCGCCGTCCTGGGACCCGGCCGCAGGCCCCGCAGCCGTCCTCGGGGCCGGCGGCGCCGCGCGCGCGGTTCTCGCCTCGCTGATCGAGGTCGGGGTTCCCGAGATCCGGATCGCGAACCGCACCCGCACGCGGGCCGAGGCGCTGCGGCAGGAATTCGGGGCCAAGGTCGTCGTCTACGACTGGGTCCAGGCCGGCACCATGATCGACGGTGCCGCAACGGTGGTGAACACGACCTCGCTCGGCATGACCGGCAAGTCCGACTTCCGCGTGCCGCTCGACGGCCTTTCGCCGAAGGCAGTGGTCAGCGACCTCGTCTACGCGCCCCTGCGGACCAGACTGCTGGAAGAGGCGGCCTCCATAGGCTGCGCCGCCGTCGACGGGCTCGGGATGCTGATCCATCAGGCCGCGCCCGCCTTCGAGCGCTGGTTCGGCACGCGACCCGAGGTCGATGAGGAGGTCCGCGCCGCGGTCCTGAACGGATGACCCGCCCGCTGCTTCTTGGCCTCACCGGCTCCATCGGCATGGGCAAGTCGACGACCGCCCGGATGTTCGCGGACGAAGGTGTCCCGGTCTGGGATGCGGATGCCGCCGTGCACCGGCTCTATGCTCGGGCCGGCGCCGGGACGGCCGCGATCGCGGAAATCCGGCCCGAGGCAGTCGTGGACGGCGCCGTCGACCGCGCGCGCCTCAAGGACTGGATCGCGGCGGACACAAGCGCCCTGGCGCGGATCGAGGCTGCCATCCACCCACTCGTTGCCGCCGACCGCGCCGCGTTCATCGCGAGGGCCCGGGACGAGGGCGCGAAAATCGTCCTTCTCGACATACCGCTTCTTTTCGAAACCGGCGCGGACGCGATGATGGACGCCACCCTCGTCGCCAGCGTTCCCGAGGACATCCAGCGCGCCCGCGTTCTCGCCCGCGCCGGCATGACCGAGGCGCAGTTTCAGACGATCCTCGCCCGGCAGATGCCGGACGCCGAAAAGCGCGCCCGCGCCAGCCATGTGATCGAGACTCTCACCCTCGACGGCGCGCGCGATCAGGTGCGCGCGCTCATCCAGCTTTACGGAGGCGCCTGATGCGGGAAATCGTCCTCGACACCGAGACGACGGGCTTTGAGCCCGCCGAGGGTCACCGCATCGTCGAGATCGGTGCCATCGAGCTTTTCAACCACATGCCCACCGGCCGCAGTTACCATCAGTACATCAACCCCGAACGGTCGATGCCGAAAGAGGCGTTCGAAGTGCACGGGCTTGGCGATGATTTCCTGCGCGACAAACCCAAGTTCGCCGAGATCGCCGCCGCCTTTGCCGAGTTCATCGGCACAGACTCGCGGCTTGTGATTCACAACGCCGCCTTCGACATGAAATTCCTCAACGCGGAGCTGGGCTGGGTGAACCTCTCGCCCATCCCGATGGACCGCGCCCTCGACACCGTCGCGCTCGCCCGCCGCAAGTTTCCCGGCTCTCCCGCCTCGCTCGACGCGCTTTGCCGGCGCTTCGGGATCGACAACTCGGCGCGGGAAAAGCATGGCGCGCTGCTCGACAGCGAGCTGCTGGCCGAGGTCTATCTCGAATTGATCGGCGGACGGCAACCCGATCTTGTCCTGTCGGTGGGACCCTCCGGCACCGCCGGCGCAGCCGGGGGCAGCGACTGGCGCCCCCGCCCTCGCCCCGACGCGCTGCCGCCAAGGATCACGGAAAAGGAAAAGGCGGCTCACGCCGCCTTCGTCGAGGGTCTGGGAGAGGCGGCGATCTGGCGCCGCTTCGGCTGATCAGACGCCGGTCCCCCTGAGGACAACACCAACCGTCCGGACAAGGATCGACAGGTCCGTCCAGAGGCTCATCCTCGCCCAGTATTGCCCGTCATAGATCGTCCGCTCCGCAAAAGACCCGCTGTTGCGCCGGCTTACCTGCCAAAGCCCGGTGAGACCAGGACGCATCCGGTAATACTCCGCATCGGTTCGCCCGCCACGATAGAGCACCGCCTGCTCCGGCATGAAGGGACGCGGGCCGACAAGGCTCATGCTGCCGGTCAGCACGTTCCAGAGCTGCGGCATCTCGTCGAGGCTGGTCTTGCGCAGAAGCGCGCCAAGCCGCGTGACCCGGGGATCGCGCGCAAGCTTCTGGGTCCGGTCCCATTCTTCCGCCAGAACCGGATCGGCAGCCAGCAGACGCGGCAGCGCGTTTTCGGCGTCCCGCACCATGGTGCGGATCTTCCAGCACCTGAATTCTTCGCCGCCTACGCCAATCCGGCGCTGCGCGTAGAAGGGCGAACCGCCGCCAAGCGCCGTGAACAGCGCCAGCAGTGCGATCAGGGGCACCACGACCGGCGCCGCAAGAACAAGGATCGAAAGATCGAGAACACGCTTGCCGATCCGGTGATAGGACGGATGCGGCGCCGTACGGACATTGCTGGCGCGGAATTCAAAAATGGGGACAGACATGCGGGTGCTCCCTACCTGCATCTGCCGAATCCCCACAATCCGGACGGTTGCTAAACTTCAAGTTGATTTCTAACTGACCGAGATTGGTTAGCTAGTCCTTAACAGTGATACTCGTCCGGAAATGGCAAGTTCCCGCGCAGAAACATTACCAGACAGGCCAGAAGGTGGTTCTTGCATCCCGCCAGAAATCGGTGTCTCCGAAGATTCGCTCGATTCTTGGGCGGCTTAACGGCATCGGTGCGACATCGGCAACAATCGTTTGTGCACCAGCACCGCCTCATACGAATCGATTCCAGAGATTCTCGAGGCGCTCCTGCCGACCCGAGCGGGGTTCCGGGTTAATCCCGGACGATGCCACCCGCGCGGCGATGGCGTCGAGCGTCCCGGTCTCCAGCATCGCGCGGTTCTCGGGCCGGTCCCAGCCCGCATAGCGATCCTGCCGGGCGCGTTCGAGCGATCCGTCCTCAAGAAGCGCGGCGGCGGCCTTCAGCGCCCGGGCGCAGACATCCATTGCGCCGACATGGGCGAGGATCAGGTCTGCGGGCTCAAGGCTCTGGCGTCGCAGCTTGGCATCGAAGTTGGTTCCGCCCGTCGTGAAACCACCGGCGCGCAGCACTTCATAGTAGGCGCGCGCCATCTCGGGGACGCTGTCGGGGAACTGGTCGGTGTCCCAGCCCGACTGGTAATCGTTNNTCGTTGCGGTTCATGTCGATCGACCCGAAGATGCCAAGCGAGGCGGCCAGTGCCAGCTCATGCTCGAACGAATGGCCGGCAAGGATCGCGTGGCCCTGTTCGATGTTCACCTTCACCTCGCCCTCAAGCCCGAAGTCCTTGAGGAACCCGTAGACCGTCGCGACGTCGTAGTCGTACTGGTGCTTCGACGGCTCCTGCGGCTTCGGCTCGATCAGGATTGCGCCGGGAAAACCGATCTTGTGCTTGTAGTCGACGACCATCTGCAGGAATCGCCCGGCCTGCCGCCGTTCTCGGACAAGATCGGTGTTGAGCAGCGTCTCATATCCTTCGCGCCCGCCCCAGAGGACATAGTTCTGCCCGCCGAGCTTGTGGGTCGCATCCAAACAGGCCTTCACCGTCGCGGCGGACCAGGCAAAGACCTCGGGGTCGGGGTTGGTGGCGGCGCCGGCCATGAAGCGGCGGTGGGAGAAGAGGTTCGCCGTGCCCCAGAGAAGGCGGGTCTTGTGCGAGGTCATCTTCTCGCCGAAGTAATCGACGATCCCCTCGAAGTTCTTCAGGCTTTCGGCAAAGCTCGCGCCCTCGGGCCGCACGTCGGCGTCGTGGAAGCAGAAAAACGGTGCGCCGAGAATGTCGAACATCTCGAACGCGACATCCGCCTTCAGCCGGGCAAGGTCCATCGTGTCGCCGAACCAGGGCCGATCGAACGTCTGCCCGCCGAAGGGGTCGCCGCCGGGCCAGGCGAAGGAGTGCCAATAGGCGACGGCAAAGCGGAGATGATCCTCCATCCGCTTGCCCATGACCATCTCGTCCGCGTTGTAGTGGCGAAAGGCGAATTCGTTGGCGCTCTCCGGCCCCTCGTAGCGGATGGCGGGGATACCCTTGAAGAAATCGGTCATGTCAGTCCCTTGATGGCGGATTGTGCGGCCCGGTAGCGGGCATGGCCCTCGTCGAAGGCCGGGATGAGGTCTGGCACCGGGTCGAAGACGCGCGCCGTGGCCGGAGCGGTCGCGATCTCGGCGCCCGCGCCGGTCGCGGCCATGATGGCCAGCCGCGCCGCGCCGAATGCGCCACCGTAATCACCGGCGACCGGCACAGCGACGGGCGTGCCAAGCGCGGTTGCGATGGCGGAAAGCCAGTAGTCCGACCTCGACCCGCCGCCGACCGCGATCAGACGCTCGATCCGCGTGCCCGTCGCGGCCAGCGCATCACGGCAGTCCCTGAACGCAAAGGTCACGCCTTCGAGAACGGCGCGCACCGCCGCATCCCGGTCCGTCGCATGTTCGAGGCCGATGAAGGCTCCCCGGATCGCCGCATCGTTAAGCGGCGTGCGCTCGCCGCCGAGATAAGGCAGGAACCGCGTCTTTCCCGGCGCCCGAAGCGCGCCGAGCGCGGATGTCAGAGAACCCGCATCGGCCCCCGCAATCCCGGCGAACCAGTTCAGCGCATCGGTCGCGGCCAGGATTACGCCCATCTGGTGCCAGGTCGCGGGCAGGGCATGGCAGAAGGTGTGAACGGCGGTCGCGGGATCCGGCTGGTAACCGTCGTTTGCCGCGAAAAGCACCCCCGACGTACCGAGCGAGACGAAAGCCTGTCCGGCTCTGACCACTCCGACCCCTATCCCGGCGGCCGCGTTGTCGCCGGCTCCGCCCGCGACGATGACGCCGGGCGGCAGCCCGAAGCGCGCCGCGATCTCGGGGCGGACCTGACCTGATGCGGCCAAGCCTTCTACAAGACGCGGCATCGCGGACAGACCGAGGCCGGTCGCGGCGAGAAGCTCTTCTGACCACACCCGCCTGCCGGTATCGAGCCAGCTTGTCCCGGCGGCATCCGACATCTCGGCGACTTGGTCGCCAGTCAGCCAGAGACGCAGATAGTCCTTCGGCAGAAGCACTTTTGCCACGCGCGCGAAGACCTGCGGCTCGTTCCGTTTCAGCCAGACGAGCTTGGGCGCCGTGAAGCCGGGAAAGACGATGTTGCCGGTCAGTGCCCGGAAGCGCGGATCGGCATCGAGCGAGGCCGCCTCGGCATGGGCGCGCGTGTCGTTCCAGAGGATGCAGGGCCGCAGCACGTTGTCCGCCGCATCAAGCAGCGTCGCCCCGTGCATCTGCCCCGAAAGACCGATGCCGCGCAGCGCCGCCCGCGCGTCTGCGGGAAGCGCGCCGATCACCGCGTCGGCCGCGCCGATCCAGTCCGCAGGCGCTTGCTCGGACCAGCCGTCGTTTGGCCGCGTCACCGTCAGCGGCGCGGTCGCCTCGGCAACCACCCGCTGCGCATCGTCGATGAGAACGCCTTTCAGCCCCGAAGTGCCGAGATCCAGCCCGAGATACATGGCCTAGGCCGCCTGTCCCGGCTTCTTACCCAGGATGATCATGCCAAGGATATCCTCGTCGGTGACGTCCTTGACGTTCACCGTGCCGACAAGCTGACCGTTCTTCATCACGCTCGCCCGGTCGCAGAGCTTCATCACGTTGTGAATGTCATGTTCGATCAGAAAGATGCCAAGGCCCTGCGCCTTCAGCTCCTCGATCAGCTCGGCGACCATCTGCGTCTCGTGCGGACCAAGCGCGGCGGTCGGCTCGTCCATGATGAGGATCCTGGCGTTGAAGTAGACGGCGCGCGCAATGGCCACCGACTGCCGCTGGCCACCGGAGAGCGCAGAGACCGGAACATTGAACTTGCGGAAGTTGGGGTTCAGCCGCCCCATGATCTTCCGCGTCTCGGCCTCCATCCGCACATCGTCGACAAGGCCGGCCGCCGTCACCAGTTCGCGCCCCAGAAAAAGGTTCGAGGCCGCGTCCAGATTGTCGGCGAGCGCCAGCGTCTGGTAGATCGTCTCGATATTGTAGTGGCGCGCGTCGCGCGGGTTCGTGATGGTCGCCTTCTTGCCATCGATAAAGATATCTCCTCCGTCGGCCTGATAGGCGCCCGAAAGGCACTTGATGAGCGTCGACTTGCCGGCGCCGTTGTGGCCGAGAAGGCCGACGACCTCGCCGGGGTAGAGGTCGATCGTCACGTGGTCGACGGCCTTGATGCCGCCGAAGGCGATCGAGATGTCGCGCATCTCGACCAGCGGCGTGCGGGGCTTTTCTGTGGTGGTCATGTGCGTCCCCTCACTTTGCGCGGCTGCGGTAGAGCTTGTCGACATAGACGGCGAGAACCAGAACCACACCGACGACGATGTCCTGCATGGCGGCATCGAAACCGATCAGGACCATGCCGGTCTTCAGGCTCTGCATCACCAGCGCGCCGATGATCGCGCCGTAGATGGTGCCGACCCCGCCGGCGAGCGAGGTGCCCCCGATCACGGCGGCGGCAATCACGTAAAGCTCGTCGAGTTGCCCCAGCGAGTTCGTCGCGGAATTGAGGCGCGCAGAGGCGACGATGGCGGAAAGACCCGTCAGGAACCCCATCAGCGCGAAGATCTTCACCGTCATCCAGCGCGTGTCGATGCCGGCAAGCTCGGCCGCGTCCGGATTGCCGCCGATTGCCAGGACGTACCGGCCGAACCGGGTGCGTGTCATGATGAAGGTCATAACGACGCCGACACAGGCGAGGACGAGCACCGGGATCGCAAAGCCGTGGCTTATGAAAAGCCCGCCTTCCGGCACCTCGATTCCCTGCGCGGCGGCATATTGTGAAACGATGCCGCGCGGCCATGGATAGGCGTTCACCAGCAGGACCGCGCCGATCATGACGGCGCAACCGACGATCCCGAGCGTATACTCCGCCCACATCGGCCTGAGAGGAAACTCGAATTTCTTGCGCTGCCTGCGCCCCGCGACCAGAAGCCAGACGATCGCCGCACAGACGATCAGCCCGACGACCCAGCTCCCGATGGCGCCGATCGACCCGTAGGGACCGCCGCCGATCAGCGCGAAATGGGCATCGACCGGAGAGATCGTCTCGCCCCGCGCCAAGAGGAAGGCCGCGCCGCGCCAGACAAGCAGGCCGCCGAGTGTCACGATGAAGGCTGGAATTCCGCGGTAGGCGACAAGCCAGCCGTGGAAGGCGCCGATGGCCGTTCCGACAGCAATCCCGACAACCCCGGTAATGAGCCAGATCAGCGGGTGACCGAGACCCAGCCATTGCGGCAGGATCCAGACCTGGGTGATCCCCATCACCATGGCGGTAAAGCCCAGCACCGAGCCGACCGACAGGTCAATGTGCCGCGTGATGATGACCAGCACCATCCCGCAGGCCATTATTCCGATCGACGCTGTCTGCACCGAAAGGTTCCAGAGGTTGCGCGGCGTGAGGAAGACGCCCGTACCGTTCACGATCAGGCCATAAAGGTGGAAGCCCACCCAGATGGCGACAAGGGCGCCAACCATGCCGACAAGGCGCGTATCAATCTCGGTCGCCTTCAGGAATCGGCCGATCGGGCCCGATTCGGCCGAAGCGGCGGACGGGTGCGATGTAGTCTGGGTCATGGGATGCCCGAACCTGCTATGGAGATGAAAGGGGCAGCGCGCCGCCGTATCGGCTGGACCGCGGGCGGGCGCTGGGAAAGGCGACCGGCACCAGGGGCGCCGGCCGCATCCTCAGGTCACTGGCACGCGGCAACGTCCGCTGCGGCACCCTCGCAGGCCTGCTCTTTCGAGATATGGCCGGCGTCGATGACGAGGTTCAGGGTTTCCTTGGTGATCGGCGTGGGCTGCAGGAAGATGGCGTTCATCTCGACGCCCTTTTCGCCGCCGGACCACTTCACGGCACCCTCGACGGCATCCATGGCCGTGCCGCCGGCAAGCGCGACGGCGATCTCGCCCGCGGCCTTGCCAAGCGCGCGGCTGTCCTTCCAGACCGAAACGGTCTGGGTCCCGCGCGCCACGCGGTTCAGCGCGGCAAGATCGCCATCCTGGCCGCCGACCGGAACCGTCAGACCCTGCGCCTGAAGCGCCGCGATGACGCCGCCGGCCATGCCGTCGTTCTCGGCCAGAACCGCGTCCACCGCGTTGTTGTTGGCGGTCAGGATCTGCTCCATGTTCGCCTGGGCGTTTTCGGGCTTCCAGCCGTCGGAATAGCTCTCACCGACGATCTTGATCGTCCCCGCCGCCACATCGGCTCCGATCACCTCTTCCATGCCCTCACGCAGGAAGTTGGCGTTCGGGTCGCCCGGATCGCCCTTGATGATGGCGTAGTTGCCGTCGGGCTTCACGGCCTTCACCGTCTCGGCGATGATCTTGCCGACGCCCTTGTTGTCGAAGGTCAGGTAGAAGGCGCGCGGGTCTTCGATCAGGCGGTCATAGCCGACGACCGGAATCCCCTCCGCCGCGGCCTTCTCGATGGCCGGTCCGATTGCGTCCTTGTCCATCGCCAGGATGATGAGCGCTTCGGCGCCCTGCGCGATCAGCGCCTCGACATCGGTCAGCTGCTTGGCCGCCGAGGCCTGCGCGTCAGCCGAGATATAGGTTCCGCCCGCCGCCTCGATCGCGGCCTTCATCGCGGCTTCATCGGTCTTCCAGCGCTCTTCCTGGAAGTTCGACCAGCTCACGCCGACCGTCTGCGCCCAGGACGCGTTTGCGGCAAAGCCGGCCGCCAGCGCGACGGCCGCCAGAATGGATTTGTGCATCAGTACCTCCCGTTGGTGGGCTTGCGGCCCCTGTCGGCGGATTCGCCGATCTGCGAAAATCCTGCCGCCAATAATTTCACTTGTCAAATTAAAAAAGCCTCGCCAAACTGAAGATGCTCAGTGAAGTGCTGAAAATTGATGCTGCGTGGCAGCATATGCGGCGCGGCAAGCATGATATCACGGGTTTTTAGTTAGGCTGGCTAAGAAATGAACCGGGCAGGAGGCAGCAGGGTCCAGCGGATCGAGTCGCGGTCGCAAGGGTGCGGACCCTTGATCCCGTCCCTGTCCGAAACCTCCCGGCCCCTTCGCCAGCAGATATTCGAGCGGGTCCGCGCGGCGGGGTTCATGCCCCGTGTGCAGGTCGCCAAGGAACTTGGCATCAGCCCGGCCTCGGTGACCACTCTCACCTCGGAGCTGATCGAGATGGGTCTGCTCGAAGAGGTCTCGGCCCAGCGCGATACCGCAGATAGCGGCCGTGGCCGACCGGCGGTCGCACTGGGCGTGCGCGCCGATGCGCGTCTCGTCGCCGGTATAAAACTGTCAGACCGCGAGCACACGGCCGTCATCGTGGATTTCGCGGGAAACCTCGTTGCCGACGAGGCGTTGCCGCGCGAGCCGGGCAGTATGGAACTCTCCGATCTTGTCCAGGTCACGGAAAGCCTTCTGGCAGGCCTTTGCGCCCGCGCCGGCATCAATATCCATCAACTGAGTGCGGTAGGTCTCGGCGTTCCCGGCTTTGTCGATTCGCTCTCGGGCATCGTGCATTGGTCTCCGGTTCTCTCGCGACGGCATGTGTCTCTGGCCCTTGCCGTGTCCGAGCGGATCGGCGTTCCGGTCCACATCGACAACGATGCCAACCTCGTCACGCTCGCCGAACTTTGGTTCGGCGCCGGGCGCGGCCTGTCGGACTTCGCGGTTCTCACCATCGAACATGGAGTCGGCATGGGCTTTGTGATGAACCACCGCATCTATCGCGGCGGTCAGGGCCTTGGCATGGAGCTTGGCCACACCAAGGTGCAGCTCGATGGTGCGCTCTGCCGTTGCGGCCAGCGCGGGTGCCTTGAGGCCTACGTGGCCGACTACGCCCTCGTGCGCGAGGCGACGACAGCGCTGAACTGGTCCACCCGCGAGTCCCAATCGGTCAACATGCTGCTCGAAAGCCTCTTCGATCACGCCAAGGCAGGCAACGCCGCCGCGCGCTCGATCTTCCATCGCGCTGGCCGGTACCTTGCGCTGGGCCTCGCGAATGTCGTGAACCTCTTTGACCCCGAGCTCATCATCCTCTCTGGGAACAGGATGCGCTACGACTACCTCTACGCCAACGAGACACTGGCGGAGATCAAGGCGCTGGCCCTCAACACCGGCCGTCCCGCGCCGAAGATCGAGATTCATGCCTGGGGCGACCTGCTTTGGGCGCATGGCGCGGCGGCCCTGGCCCTGTCCGAAGTGACCGAGGGCCTCCTGTCGCCGATCCGGGAGATGGCGGCACAATGAACCGGGGGATCCTCCTTGGCCTGATCCTCGCGACTCAGGCCAGTGCAGACCCTGTTTTCGTGGATCGCCGCGCGGGGCTGCCGCTAGAACACGTCTACGCCGGCGGGTGGGAACATTTCGTCGGCGGCGGAGTGGCGGTGATGGACTGCAATGGCGATGCACAGCCCGATTTCCTTGCCGCAGGCGGCGAAAACCCCGCGCACCTCTTCGTCAATCAGACAAAGGGCCCCGGCGATGCGCTTGAGTTCAGCCTCGGCACGCTGCCCGGGATCACCCATGTCACGGGCGCCTATCCGCTGGACGTGGACGGCGACGGGCATCTTGACCTCGCGATCCTGCGTGTCGGGCCGGATCTTTTTCTGAAGGGCGGGCTGGATTGCAGCTTCACCGACGCCTCGCAGGACTGGGGCTTTGCGCCGCGCGATGCCTGGACGACCGCGTTCAGCGCGACCTGGGAAAAGGGCCGGGACTGGCCGACGCTCGCCTTTGGCCATTATGTCGACCGCGCCGACCCAAAGGGGCCGTTCGAGGCCTGCGATACGTCGGACCTCTATCGCCCGGAGGCGCGCCGTTATGTTGACGCCGAGACCATCGCGCCCGGATTTTGCACCCTCTCGATGCTCATCACCGACTGGCGTCGGAAGGGAGAGCCCGAGCTGCGCGTCTCGAACGACCGCCACTACTACGTTCGTGGTGGATACGAGCAGATGTTCCGCCTGAACCCGCTTGAGGAGCGGACGGAGGACTGGCCGCAAGTCTCGCTCTGGGGCATGGGCATCGCCAGCCAGGACCTGAACGGCGACGGCTTGCCCGAGGTGATGATGACCTCGATGGGCGACCAGCTTCTGCAGTTCAATCGCCGCGACCGGTTCGAGAACGCGCCCTTTTCGATGGGCACTTACGCCCAGCATCCCTTCGTCGGCGATGACGGGCGCCCCTCGACCGGGTGGCATGCCGAATTCGGCGATGTCGACAATGACGGCCGCGTGGATCTTTTCATCGCCAAGGGCAACGTCGACCAGATGCCCTCGAATGCGATCCACGACCCGAACAACTTGCTTATGCAGCAGCCGGACGGCACGTTCGTCGAAAAGGCGGATGTCGCCGGGATTGCCACCACCGACCGGTCCCGTGGGGCTGCGCTCGCGGACTTCGATGGCGACGGGCGGCTGGACCTTGTCGTCGTGAACCGGCGTGCGCCGCTTGAACTGTGGCAGAATGCGACGCCCGGAACCGGGCATTGGGCCGGGATAGAGCCGCATCTGGACGGCAACACGCAAGCGGTCGGTGCCTGGATCGAACTGCGGGCCGGTGACCGGGTGACGGCCCGCGAGGTGACCGTCGGCGGTGGTCACGCCGGCGGCCAATCCGGCCCGGTGCACTTCGGTCTCGGCGCCGAGACTGCCGCCGAAGTGCGCGTGACCTGGCCGGACGGTACAGTATCGGACTGGACGCCCGTCCCCGTGGACCGCGTGACCGAAGTGCGGCCCGATGGGCTGTCGCTCCGCCTCGGCCTCTAGCGCTCGACCGGCAGTCCGCTTGGTACAGCGCCTGGTACGCCGAGGCGCCCGTCGATCGCGCCCTGATCCTTCAGGGTTTCGAGAAAGGCGATCATCGCCGCGATCTCCGCTTCGGTCAGCGTCTTGCCGCTGACCGCAACCTTCTCGATCGCAGCAACCTCGGCGACATCGTCGAGAATCGCCCAGTCGTCCTTCTTCAACTCCTCCGGCGGCAACACAGCCATCGCCCGGTCATAGCGCGAGAGGCCCTGTGAGGGATCCGCGTGATGGCCGAGGAATGCGCCAAGGTCTGACCATGCTCCGGCGTGACCCCAGGGGCCCGTCGCCGTGACGTTGCGCAGCGAGGGGGTCCGGAAGGCATAGGCATCCTCGGGGCGGTTGGTCACGCGCATGCGCCCGACGTCGCGCGAATGGCTCTCGAACCGTTCGGCCTTGCCGGGTCCGATCTGCGGCTCGCCCATGGCGTGAAAACTCTGGTCGGTCTGGAACTTGCCGGAATGGCAGCCGGAACAGCCAGCAGCACCATAGAAGAGATCCATGCCCGCCTGCGCCTCGGCGGGCAGCGCCGGTCCGCCTCGCAGCATCGCATCGAAGGCAGAGTTGTCCGCTCGCCATTCGAAGGCGACGAAGGCGGCAATCGCGTTCGAGATGTCGGTGAAGGCGATGGGACGGCCGTCCGCAATCTCGGGGTAGGCGACCGGGAACAGGCGCTGATACTGCGGAATCGACGCAATGCGCTTCGACAAGATGTCCCAGGCACCGCCCGGTCCCGTGATGATCCCCTCGCGCACCGCTTTCGAGACATCGTTCTCCTGATAATGCCCGGCCATCTCGTCCGGCGAAAGCACGGGGAACATCGTCTGCGCCGAAAGAAGCGAATCGAACCCCATGATCATCTCGTCCTCAAGCGGCGTGCGCAGGCCCGAGGGGCGCGAGGGATCGACCTCGATCCGCCCGTCATGGAACATCACGGTAAAGTCCAGCGCGCCGAGGTTGAACAGCGCCGGCGCGTTGCGGGGGATGCGCTGCTCTGGCAGGTCCGCGGGGTCGGGCTTGCGGGAAGGACCAAGTCCGATGCCCCCCTCGCCCATGCCCAGCGACAGCCCGTCCGAGGTCGCGAATTTCGGATGATGGCACGTCGCGCAGGAGATGTTGCGATTGCCGGAGAGGATCGGATCGTAGAACAGAAGTTGCCCCAGCCGCGCTGCGTCCATCGACACCGGCCGGTAGTCCGCGTCGCTCACCGGCCCCGGAATCTCGGCGAATGCAGGGGCGGCCCACAGCAAGACCAACGCAGCACGGTGCATGACACATCCTCCCGCCGCAATTGATAGCGCTGACACAAACGGAAGGGAACGGCAATCGGGGTTGCGCATTGACCCAAGGCGGACTGGCATTGCGCGCGGCCGCAGCAAGGGCGAACATGACGGACATGAACACCGATGACACCGCGAAACACTCTGCCGCCGGAGATACCTGGCGCCTTGCGATGCAGGTCTGGAACGCCATGGACGAACGCCACATGGGCCTGATCGCGGCCGGCGTCGCCTTTTACACCATGTTCGCGATCTTTCCCGGCATGGCGGCCACCATCGCGATCTGGGGCGTGTTCGGCGACCCTTCGGTGATGCACGACTATCTCGAACAGATCCACGGCGTGATTCCGGATGCCGCCTACGGTGTGCTCAAGGATCAACTCGATGCCCTTATCGCCGCCAATACCGGCAGCATCGGCTGGACGACCTATGCCTCGCTCGGCGTCGCGCTTTACTCGGTGCACGGCGCGGTGGCCTCGCTGGTCAACGGACTGAACGCGATCCATGCGCGCGGACACCGGGTCGGGATGCTGCGCGTCGCCGCCTCGCTGCTTCTGACGCTGGCGGTTCTCGGGCTTGGCCTCGCGGCCCTGGCGACCGTGGTCTTCGTGCCGTTGATTCTGAACTTCATGCACCTTGGACACTACGGTGCCTTCGTTCTCGTCTACCTGCCCTGGGTCGTCCTCTTCCTCGCACTCTTCATCCTGCTCGGCCTCTTCTACCGCTGGGGCCCGACATCCGAGAGCCGCGATCTGAGGCACTCATGGGCGTCCCCGGGGGCCTTCGTTGCAGCGCTGCTCTGGATCGCGGCCTCGATCGCCTTCTCGGTCTACCTGACCTATTTCGGGGCCTATAACCGCATCTACGGCTCCATCGGCGCGATCATCGCCCTGCTGACGTGGCTTTACATCTCGGCCTACATTCTTCTTTTCGGCGCAGTTCTGAACGCGGAAAGGGCGCGGATGCGACAGCCTCAATAATCGCGTTCCCAATAGACCCCGACGCCGGTCGAGCCGTCCGAACCAAGCGTGCCGCGCGCCGTGAGGCTCTTGTTCACGTCGAGATTGAGGTTGATCTCGCTCTTGCCGTCCGATCCGACCGTGACATCGGTGTAGACCTTGTCCGAAAGATACTTGCCGACCCGCAGCGCAGCGTTGCCGTCTTCTCCTGTCGTAACGTCGAAGTCATCGAGCCCGAAGGTCTTGCGCAGATTCCCGATGATGCCCTCGCCGCCCTTGCCGGCGAGCGTCGCGACCGCTGAAGCAAGCTGTGCTGCCTGCAAGGGCGAAAGCTCCGTCAGGTTCCGGCCAAAGAGGATCTGCGCGATCACCTCTTCCTCCGGGAGCTCGGGCGAGCTTTCGAACCGGATCTGGGGTTCTGTGGCGGCGCCTTCGATCAGGATCGTCGCGGTGATGCCATCGCTCTCGGTGACGGCAGCAAAGCGGATATAGGGCGTGAGGGCGCCCTGCAGTTCGACGATGCCCTCGTCGATCGTGAAGCGCTTGCCGAGAAGGTCGAGCCGGCCCCGGATCAGCTTGAAACTGCCCGAGGGGATGACGTTGTCGGTGGTCCCCCCGATCACGAGCGTGCCGCCCATCTCGGCATCAAGCCCGCGGCCCCGCACGAACAGACGCTCCGGGGCGGAAATCGTCAGGTCGAGCGCATAGGCCGGACCGCGCGGGCCGGCGTTACCGCGATCCTGCAAGAGGCCGGCCCGCGCGCGCGTCTCGCGGGACTGCGGGCCCTCGTTCACATGGGTCAGCCCGTCAAGAACCGGCGCCGTGCCATAGCCGCTTGACGGCACGCGAATCTCCGTCGGCCCGAGCGCCACGGCGCCGGCGATCAGCGCGCCGCCGGTCACCGGCCCCTCAAGGCGCACGGTGCCGGAAACCGTCGTGTCGTAAAGGTCGGGGTCACGCAGCCGCGCGCCTTTCAGCTCGACCGCCAGAGAACCGTCATAGGGTGCCGTCAGCGAGACAGGACCCGAGATGGAAACCGCGCCTCCGCCCTTCACACCCGCTGAGCCGGACAGCATAGCGCGTCCGCCGGCCAGAGCCGCAACGACGGACACCCCGTCGAGTTCGATCCCGAACGTGGGCGCGACGAAGCGGCCTCCGTCAAGGGAGGCCTGGCCGGTCAGAGAGGCAAGGCCAAGCGGCCCATCGAGCTTCAGGTCGAAGCTGACCGGCCCCTGCACGCTCCTCGGCTCGATGAACGGGTTCACGATGGCGGACTGCCCCGTCCCCGTCAGTGCAAGGCTGGCGGTCTTCCCGTCCGCTGCTACCTCGCCGGTGATCCGCGCCGAGGTCGCGCCGGGACCGGTGCCCGCCAGATCGACGACATACCCGCTGGCCCCCTCGCGCACCGTTCCCTCGGCAGACAGCGGCCCGCCGAACCCCGGCACCAGCAGCGCCATGTCGGCCAGCCGCGCCGAGAGGTCGATCCGCCGCTCCCCTCCCGCGAGGCGGCCCTGCGCTTCGGTGCGAAGCTGCGGGTTCGTCAGGACAAGCTTGTCGAGCCTGACGCGCCCCTCGGCCTCGTTCGCCTCTACATGCAGCGTCGACGTGCCGGAAAGGACGCGGTCGATCTCGGCCTGCCCGATGCCAAGCCCGCGCCCCTCTCCGTCAAGGACGTAGCGGCGCACGCCATCTGCTTCGCGGAGCGATCCGCTTCCGGTCAGCCTGCCGCGATAGCCCTGCCCAAGAACCGACAGGTCGGTGAAATCGAGCGTCGCGTCGATGGCGCTGTCCTGTCCGATCTTTCCGGTCGCCTGCGCGGACAGCGTCGAAGCGGTGACATTGAGCCTGCGGATCGTTATCCCGGTGGTGTCGCGCAGAAGCGACGCCTCGAGCCGGGATTCGCCCTTCAGAAGGCGGTCCAGTTCGGCCTGCCCGGCGGTCAGGTCGCGCCCGGTGATCCGCGCCTCGCCGTCGAAGAGGCCCGAGAGAAGCCCGCCGGAGCCCGAGACCTCAACCGTCCCGGACCCACCAAGATCGCGACCGGCAAGAGCCGAGAAGCGGGAAAGGTCGGCCACCTCGGCGGTGACGCGCCCTTCGATCCCGCTTCCGTCGACGGGTGCCTTGACAGTTGCGGTGCCGCTGGCGCCGTATCCCTGACCCGCGACATCGAAGGATGGCAGCCGCAGCGGCCCATCCTGCGTCCAGTCGAAGATCGCCTTGCCTGCGAGCGACGGCCCGATCGCCTGCGCGAGCGCGGCGGCGGCAGGTTCAATTCCCTGTGCGTCGAAGGTCACGGTTCCACCGGCACGTGCGACTTTGACCCCGCCCTGACCCGGCACCGCGATGCGCCCCGATCCGTCAAGCGCGACGGCGCCAATCCTCAGATCGGCGCGCCGGAAGCCATGAAGCGTCCCGTCCAGCGACCAGCCCTGACCGCGTGTCTGGTCGTAGCGCAGCCGAAGATCGCCGGCGCGCACAAAGGTGCGCGGTCCCGGAATCGGCAGCAGGACCTCGCCGGCATCCCCTAGGCCAAGCCGGGCGGTCAGGGCGGCCTGAAGCGGCAGCCCCGCCGGATCGAGACTGACGCGCCCGGTGAGGTCGAACCCGCGCGAGGAGAGCACGAGCCGGCTGAGATCGAGACGGCCGGACGGCAATCTGCGCCCGTCCGCCTCGAGCGCGACGTTCGAGCCGATGAAGGCGCGGTAGTCGGCTTGCAGAAGCGGCGCGATGTCACCCGAAAGCCTTGCGCGGAACTGCCGCTCAGGCGTCGCGCCCTCGGTCGGAACCGCGACAAGCGTCACCTGCCCGGTCAAACGCGGCGCGCCGTCGGTCTGCAGGACGATATCGGTCTGGAAGTCGTCGATGACGCCGTCGCCGTGGACCGCAAGCTCGATCGAGGGCGTTCCGGGAAGGCCGAGCATGTTGGCGGCGATGCCGTCCTTGCCCTCAGCGACGAGCAGATCGAGCGTCGCCTTGCGGGTCGCGTTGGCATAGCTGCCGGTCAGCGCGACGCGGCCCTCCTTCCCGTCGATCCGGTCCACCGTGAGGTCGGTCGTTCCCTCGCCGCCCTCAAGATGCATGGTCCCTTGCAGGCTGACCTCGGCCGCGGCGCCGAACAGCGCCTCGCCAAGCACGACCCGGCCCGCGCTGAGTTTCCCGATATCGACCGAAACCGGCAGTTCGGGCAGGCTGAAGCCCGAGGCCTCAGCCCCCGCTCCGCCGCCGACGGGCCGGCGCGGCAGGTCGATCTCGGCCGCGCTCATCTCGCTGATCTCGACGCGGCCGGACAGAAGTGCCGAGCGGTTCCAGCCGATCGCACCGCCCTTGATCGTCAACCACACGCCGTCCCCGTCGGCGATGGAAAGCTGGTCGAAGGTTGCGCGGGACGACAACGCACCCTTGAACCCGTCAATCCGCACCGTCCGGCCAAGCGACGACAGGTTGTCCTCGAGAAATCCCGTCAGGAAATCGCGGTCGCGTTCCGTCGTCTCGGCATCCTGCGCGATGGCGCTAAGCGGAAGCGCGACCAGGGTCAGGGCAAGGGCGATCCGCCGCATCAGAAGGCCTGCCCGATGCCGACGTAGAACTGAACGCCGTCGCCGGTCCGGCCCGAAACCGGCAGGCCGACATCGACCCGGATCGGCCCGATCCCGGTATTGTAACGCATGCCCACCCCGGCGCCGGAGTGCCATTCGCCGATACCGCCGAAGAAATCGCCGGTACTGATATAACCCGCGTCATAGAAGGCGACGGCGCCGATCTTTTCCGTGATTTGCGCGCGCAGCTCGCCCGAAAGCGCCGCGAAGCTCAGGCCTCCGGTCTGGTAGGTCAGTCCCGGTTGCCGCGCGAAACTGACGCCGAGCGACTGGTAGGGCTGCCCGCGCACCGTGCCGCCGCCGCCCGACCAGAAAAGGTAGCTCGGCGGCGTGCCGAGCAGAGTGCCCCCGGCCACCGTCCCGAGCTGCGCGCGACCGGCAAGCACGAACCGGTCGTCCTGTCCGAAGCTGCGGTAGATGCGCGCGTCGGCCTTGATCTGGCCGCCGGAATCGCTGGTGCCGAACCCCCAGAAGGGGGTCAGGTCCGCCTTCAGATAGAACCCGTCGTGCGCGTCGAGCGCGCTATCGCGCCTGTCCCAGGTCAGCGCGACCGGAAGCGCCAGCACCTCGTAGCTGAACTTCGCGCCGCTGAAACGCGCCGTCTCGTTGACATAGGAAATGCCGGCTTCGGCGGTGAAATGATCTCCAAAGGGACGCGAGAGGCCGAAACCGAAGCCGAACGTGTCGAGCGTCAGGTCGAGCACCTTTTCCCGGCTCACCTCGGTTTCGATGAAGGCCGTGGCGTCGGTGACGGGCGTCGCGGGCCGGTCGATGCGCACGCCCAGACTGTAGGCGACATCGCCGGACGCCCCGCCGATCTGCTCGGCAGCGGCGTCGACCCGAAGCCGCTCTGCCCCGCCAAAGAGATTTCGATGCATCCAGTATCCGTTGAGGTTCAGCCCCTCGGTCGTGGACACCTCGGCGCCGACGCCGAACCGGCGCTTCTTCTCCTCGGCCAGGACAAGGTCGATGTCGAGGGTGCCCGTCGGTCCAAGCGTTTCGGCCTCGGTCACAGCGACGGTGCGAAAAACGCCGGTCCGGCGCAGGCGTGCCGCCACCTTGTCGAGCATCTCGGGATCGAAGACCTCGCCTTCCGGATAGCCCGCGATCTTGAGAATGCGCTGCAGCCGCATCCGCTCGTAGCCCGACACGTGCAACGCCCCGAACCGCACCCGCGGGCCGGGCGCAAGCTCGATCTCGGAGGCGATGGTGGCGCTCCGGTGGTCGGCCACGACGGACTGGCCGGAGACCGCCGCCTTGGCATGGCCGATGGCGCGCCATCCGGCGACGCCGGCCTCGGCGGCATCGACGATGGCGGTGGAATAGGCGGGTCGGGTGTCGCGGTAGTCGGGCGGCAGTTTCGTGCCCCGCGCATAGGGCTTCATCCGCGCCTTGGCGAAGTGGAAAAGCGGCCCCGGCTCGACCTTCACACGAACCTCGCCAATCGTGCCGGGTGCGTCGAGCGGTGCGATTCCTGCGGCCTCGCGCCCGTCGATGTCGATGTGGACGACACCGGAATAATAGCCCGCCGCATAAAGCGCCCCCAGAAGCCGGCCATAATCGGCGCGGGCAGAGGCGAAGACGGTCTGGCTGTCCGTCGTCTTGTCGCGCTCGGCGCTGACGAGCAGCGAGGCCGAGCGCAGGCGGTCGAGAAGATCCTTGTCCGCACCCGGCGCCGCGAAGACCAGCCGGTCGAGCGCATGGGCGGGCGCCGCCGAAAGCGCGAGAGCGAGCGTCAATGCACCGAGTCTCGCCCTCGCTGCGTTCCACACCTGCGCGCCCTCCCTCATGAACCGGAACCCCTCATGTTTCGCAGCCTTGCGTCCGGTTGGCCAGAGTCAGCCCGTTGGATCGGCGGAGAAATGAAGGTTTCGTGTAGTGTCGTGAAGGCGGACAGTTGCATCAGCCGGAAAAGATCATCTCGCCGTGTTCGGCAAGATAGATCCTGAGCCACGGCGTGAACCGCTCCGGCATCTTCCGGATTGCGTCGCGGAGGTCCGAAAGGGACATCCAGCCGGTCTCCATCACCTCGGCCGGGTCGGGCGAAAGCGGCATGTCAGCCGACCCCGCGAAGGTAAAGATCTCGACCACTTCGTGCTCTGTCATGCCGCCGCCGACCTCGGCGCGGTATTCGACGGTGCCGGCATGCCGCAACCCGGCCGCCTCGATGCCCAGCTCTTCGCGAAGCCGCCGGCGGGCGCAGTCCTCGGCGGTTTCGCCCCAGCGGGGATGGGTGCAGCAGCTGTTCGCCCAGAGGCCGGGGGTATGGTACTTGCCCAGCGCCCGCCGCTGGAGAAGGACGCGCGGGCCGTCCAGTACGAAAACGGACACCGCCTTGTGGCGATGTCCGGCGAGATGCGCCCCGATCTTGTCGAAAGGGACCAGCGCCCCGTCGATCCAGGTCGGGATAAGGGCCCCGGCGGCCGTCACGACACCTGCGGCGCGGGCTGCGCCTGCGCGGCGGTGCGGCGCGCGATTTCCTGGCGGTACAGCGACAGGTAGTCGACCGTGTCGATGTTGAGCGGCGGGAAGCCGCCATCGCGCGTCACGTCAGAGATGATCCGGCGGATGAACGGGAAGACCATGCGCGGGCATTCGATAAGAAGGAACGGATGCAGCTGATCCTCGGGCACGCCCTCGATATGGAAGATCGCGCCATAGTCGAGCTCGAGAAGGAAAAGCGGCGTCTTGTCGGTCTTGTTGATCGAGGTGACCTTGAACTTGTTGATGACCTCGTACTGGTTTTCGACCCCGCGCTTGCGGGCATCGAGGCTCACCTGCACCTGAATGTCCGGCTGCACATCGGCGTTGGTGATGCCTTTCTGTGCGACGACGTTCTCGAACGACATGTCGCGGATGAACTGTCCAAGCACCTGCATCCGCAGCTGCGGCTGTTCGGTCTTGGCGGCGCCGTTTTCGTGTTCGGCCATTCTACTCGCTCCCGGATAATTCTTGGTCGCCGCGGGGTGTAGCACCTTGGGCAGGGCGCCTCAATGGCGTGTCCAGCCAGAGGGTGGTCGCGGCCGCCCGTCATCCTCGGGCATCTCGTAGAATTCACCGTCGATCACATCGGGGCGATGCGGATCGCGCCGGTATCCTCCGCCGACTGTGAAGCGTTCGACCCGGACCCGCCTGGCAAGATAGGCCAGGACCGCCGACCGCACCGGCGGGATCAGCAAGAGGATCCCACAGGCATCGGTGAAGAACCCCGGCGTGAGAAGCAGCGCGCCAGCCAGAAGGATCAACGCGCCATGGGCGATGGGCTCGGTCGGATCGCTGAGGTCGTTCAGCGATCCGCGCAGCTGGGCCAGCGCCTGCGCGCCCTGCATCCGCACCAGCCAGGTGCCTGCAATCGCGGTCAGCAGCACGATTCCGAGGGTCGGCCAGAGCCCGATAAGGCCGCCGACCTGGATGAAAAGGCCGATCTCGATCAATGGCACCGCGATGAACGCGATCAGCAACCACATGGGCTTCCCCCTTTTCGGGTGGTGATGTGGACTTGACCCCACCCGTAACATACATAAGTGGGGTCCGTGATTTATGCCAACCCTGCCGCGCAGCGCGCATGAAAGGCCCGCCGATGTCGAACGTTCTGATCCAGCTGCTGGTCCTTGCCGGGATCGCGATCTTCCTGATCCTGCGGCTGCGCAGCGTCCTTGGCACGCGCGAGGGTTTTGAAAAGCCCCCCGTCCCGGCGCCCCTGCCCGATGCCCGCAAGGGCAAGTTCGAGGTCATCGAGGGCGGGTCGGACCGGGATATCACGGACCATGTTGCCGAAGGCAGCGACGCCGCCCGCGCGCTGGCCGAGATGAAGAAGGCCGAGCCCTCGTTCAGCCTGTCAGGCTTCCTCGGCGGCGCGCGCGGCGCCTACGAGATGATCCTGACCGCCTTCGAGAAGGGCGACCTCACCTCGGTGAAGCCGTTCCTGTCCGAAGATGTCTACGAGGCCTTCAACGAGGTGGTTGCCGCACGCAAGGCCCGCGGACTGACCGTCTCGACCGAATTCCTCGGCATTCGCGAGCTTGCGGTCAGCGGCGCGGAATTCGACGCCCGCACCCGCGAGGGCGAGGTAACGGTGCGCTTTGCAAGCGAGATGATCACCGCGATCCGCAATGCCGAGGGCGAGGTCGTCGAAGGCAGCGCCAAGGAGGTTCGCCGCCAGCGCGATCTGTGGACCTTCGCCCGCAAGATGGGATCGAACGATCCCAACTGGCAGCTCGTCGCCACCGGCGAGTGATGCAGTCCGCCCGGCGCGCAGGGGTCGCCGGGCTGGCCGGCTGGGCCGCGGACGATCACGCCGCCGCACTTGCGGCCTATCGGCGGACCGAGGACCTTCTGTCGCCCGACTGGCCCCGGTACGCCGGAGAGGATCCCCGTGCGTTCTTTGAGCGCCGCTTCCGTCTCGCGGGTCCGCGTCCGGTGCTCCTGACCGGCTACTACGAACCCGAGGTTGATGCGGCCGAGGCGGAGGACGCGGCGTTCCGCCATCCGGTCTATGCCGCGCCGCCGGACCTTCCTGCGGAAGAGCCTTGGCTCACCCGCGCCGAGATCGAGGACGGCGCGCGCCTTGCGGGCCGCGAGCTGATCTGGCTTGCCAGCGCGATCGAGGCCTTCCTTGCGCAGGTGCAGGGCTCGTTCCGGGTCCGCCTGCCGGATGGCCGCATCCGGCGCTTCGGCTTTGCCGCGCGCAACGGCCACCCGTATCGCTCGATCGGCGCCGAGCTGATCGCGCGCGGTGCGATACCGGCCGCGGCAATGTCCGCGCAGGCTATCCGCGTCTGGTGCGACCGACATCCGGACGAGGTTTCCGGCCTTCTGCGCAGCAACCCGTCGTTCGTCTTCTTCAGACCGCTTGATCTTCCCGACGAGAGCGGCCCGCCGGGTGCGATGGGCCGCCCCGTCACGGCGATGCGCAGCCTAGCCGTGGATCCGTCCGTCGTCCCGCTCGGCGCGCCGGTCTGGACTTGCACCAACGGCGAAGGCCGTCTGACGGTCGCGCAGGATACCGGCAGCGCCATAACGGGACCGGGCCGCGCCGACCTCTTCTGCGGCAGCGGCGATGCGGCGGGCGAGAGCGCCGGCCGGATGCGGCTGGACGCCGTTCTGACGCCGCTTCTGCCCCGCGCCGCGCAACGGGGCGCGACATGAGCAGGCGCCGCAAGCTGACGCCTGAGGAAGCCGAACTCTGGCAACGCGTCGCTGCCTCGGCCCGGCCGATGCTTCCGAACCGTCCCGCAACCGGTGCGGCGCCGGGTGAAAAGCCGAAGCCCAAAACAGCGCCCTGGTCGCCGCCGCCCTTCGCGCTGGGCGAGCGGGCGCGGCAGACGAATCCCGGCCACGACCTTCTTCCCTCGATCGCCGATCAGCTCGCGTCACAGCCGCTGCGGATCGACAAGCGGATGCACCAGCAGATGACCCGCGGCAAACTGGTGCCCGAGTCGCGGATCGACCTGCACGGCATGACTCTGGGCGAGGCGCATCCCGAACTTGTCCGCTTCGTCCTGTCCGCCCACGGCGCGGGCAAGCGGCTGGTGCTTGTCATCACCGGCAAGGGCAAGGAGCGCGACGACGAAGGCCCGATCCCGCGGCGCGTCGGCGTCTTGCGGCATCAATTGCCGCACTGGCTGTCGCAGGCGCCGCTCCGGGGGATCGTGCTGCAGGTCACGCCGGCGCACTACCGGCACGGCGGCGGCGGCGCGTTCTATGTCTACCTGCGGCGGCCCCGCTAGTTCTGCAGGCCCGAGATCGCGGTCACCGGCGACAGCACGATCTGCGTGGCGCTTTGCACGGTCAGGACCGCGCCGGGCAGAAGGCCGGTGCGTGTCGATTGATCGGCCGCGAGGACGTCGTCGACATCCTTGATGCGGCTGAGGATGGTCAGCAGCATCGGAGAGTTGCCCACGTTGAAATGGCCCGATCCGGTAGCGAACGCGGTGGTATCGAGAAGCGTCACGCGCACATCGCCGAGTTCGGACACGTCGGACACGTTGCCAAGCCGGCTCGCTTCTCCGGAAAGCCGCGCGGAGAGTCGGAGCGCACGGTCCTTGCGCGAGGTGAAGACGAAGATCGGGTTGCGCAGATCGGTCAGGACGGTGGCCTGGGCGCGGAAGACATCGACGTCGATATCGGGAGAGATCAGGACGACGGCCTCGATCTTGCGAAGCAGCCGGCGATCTCCGCGGATGGCGATCTGCCTCAATGCCTCCATGGTCAGGGCGGCGCCCATGGAATGTCCGACGAGCAGGACGCCGCCTGCGCCAGCCGCATCGACCTGGCGCAACAGATCCTCAAGCCCGTCGCGGGCAAACAGCGCGCTGTCCCGGTCATAGCCATAGGCAAGCGCGTGGCCGCGAGATGGCCAGGAGTAGTTGACGAGTACGCCCGGCAGGTCGAGGTCGTGGCCAAGCTGCGCAAGACGATAGGCGCCTTCGGCATAGGTGGTGTTGAACCCGTGCACGAAGATTGTCGCCTCACGCCGGCCCCGCGGCGCCTTGGCCAGTTCCCGGGCCAGATCGGCGCGAAAGGCCGGCGCGCCAGGGTATAGCATCGCGCTGGTCGACACGAAATCCCGTGCCGGATCGGCCGTGCGGTGCGGCGATGGCCAATGGATCTCACCGGGTTCGCGCTCCGGCGGGATCGAGACGTCAAGCCGCGTATACCGCGCGCTGTGACGCCGCTCGCGTCCGAAATCGTCGCCGCTTTTCGGATCGATGCCGCGCGTCGTGCCGATAAAGACGCTTTCGACGGTGCCGACCGACGCGGCCGCCGGATCGACGACAAGCGTGCCACGCGGTGTGCAGGCCGCAAGGGCCAGGCTCAACACGAATGCAAACGAAACCCGACCCATCCCGACCACCCCGGCCTCTGCCAGGAAAGCTTAACGCACGCGGAAAAGTTGTGCCACGGGGTCAGAGCACGTAGCGGCTGAGATCGGCAGACCGCGACAGATCGCCAAGTTGCGTCTCGACAAAGGCGGCGTCGACGGTGACGCTTTCCCCGGCGCGGTCCGGTGCGGTGAACGAAAGCTCCTCGAAGACCCGCTCCATCACTGTGTAAAGGCGCCGCGCCCCGATATTCTCGACGCTGCGGTTGACCTCGGCGGCGATCCGGGCCAGCGCCGCGATCCCGTCCGCGGTGAAACTCACGGTCACCTCCTCGGTGCCCATGAGCGCGGTATACTGCAAGGTCAGCGCATTGTCCGTCTCGGTCAGGATGCGCACGAAATCCTCCTCGGTCAGCGCGCGCAGCTCGACCCGGATCGGCAGGCGTCCCTGAAGTTCGGGCAAAAGGTCCGAGGGCTTGGCGATGTGGAAGGCGCCCGAGGCGATGAA
>JAGRDU010000118.1 GCA_020446905.1 Paracoccaceae bacterium
ATCGCGCCGCTCTACGCCGCCTACGAGGCGACGAAGACCGCCCGCGCAATGCGCCAACCGCTGGACCTAGATCTGCCCGAGCGCAGGATCGAGCTGAGTGAGGACGGGAAGGTGACATCGGTCGCCTTCCGTGACCGGTTCGACGCGCACCGGCTGATCGAGGAATTCATGATCCTCGCCAACGTCGCCGCCGCCGAGGAGCTGATCCGCCTGCGCCGCCCGCTCCTCTTCCGCGTGCACGAAGAGCCCTCGCCCCTGAAACTCGACGCGCTCCGCGAGGTCGCCGAGGCCTCGGGTTTCTCGCTCGCCAAGGGGCAGGTGCTGAAGACCGAGCATCTCAACCGGCTTCTGGCGCAGGCCGAGGGCACGGATTTCGACGAACTGCTCAACATCACGACGCTTCGGTCCATGACGCAGGCCTACTACACGCCCGAGAACTTCGGGCACTTCGGCCTTGCGCTGAAGGCCTACGCGCATTTTACCTCGCCGATCCGGCGCTATTCCGACCTGATCGTGCACCGCGCTCTTATCTCCGGCCACGGCTGGGGCAAGGACGGGCTTTCGCAGGCCGACATCGACCAGCTTGAGGAAACGGCCGAGCACATCTCGGAAACCGAGCGCCGGTCAATGGCGGCCGAGCGTGACACGACCGACCGCTACCTTGCGTCCTATCTTTCTGACCGTGTGGGCGCGGAGTTCGCCGGGCGGATCAGCGGCGTCACGCGGTTCGGCGTCTTCGTGAAGCTGGTCGAGACCGGCGCCGACGGCCTGATTCCAATCCGCTCGGTGGGGCGCGAGTTCTTCCACTACGATCCGAAGACCGAAACACTGATGGGCGCCGATACCGGCACGGTCATCGGCATGGGCCAGCGCGTGACGGTAAGGCTGGCCGAGGCGGTTCCGGTGACAGGCGGACTGATGCTTGAGCTGCTGGAGATCGAGGGCAGGGGAATGCCCGCAGGCGCCTCGGCAAAACGCGGCCGGCCGTTGGGGCGCAAGGCCGGCGCGGCGAAGGCAAGGGGCGTGAAGTCCCGCAAGGTTCTTCGTCGTCGGAAGTAGTCGCCGATCTTCGCCGACGCTCCGCGCGCGGCTTTTCGTGCCGGTCTCTCCGCGCTAGACTTGTCGGCAAAACAAGAATGAAGGGCAGGCAAGGCATGAAACGGGCAGCAGTAATCGTCGCATTTTCGGCCATGATACCGGGCGCTGCTGTCGCCGCCGGAACGCCTGTGCCCGCGGCCGAGGAGGGCACAGTCGTGACCGGACCAGAAGAGATCGTGCCCGTCGCGGCGAATCTCGGCTTTGATCGCTGGATCGCGGGGTTCCGCGCGCGGGCGCTTGCGAACGGCATCTCGGCGGGCACCTTCGAGCGGGCCTTCCAGGGGGTGGAGTACAACACCTATGCGATCGAGAAGGATCGCAACCAGAGCGAGTTCACCAAGACGATCTGGGACTATCTCGACAGTGCGGTCTCTGACAGCCGCGTCAAGAACGGGCGTGCCGCGCTGAAGAAATACGGCCGCCTCCTTGACCGGATCGAGGCCCACTACGGTGTCGACAAGGAGGTCGTCGTCGCAGTCTGGGGCCTCGAAAGTTCCTATGGCACCCACCGCGGCGATATCCCGCTGATCGAGGCGCTGGCGACGCTGGCCTATGACGGGCGGCGCGGCAGCTTCTTTGAAAGCCAGCTGATCGCCGCATTGAAAATCGTACAGGCCGGCGATGTCGATCCCCGCCGGATGACCGGAAGCTGGGCGGGGGCGATGGGGCACACCCAGTTCATCCCCACCTCTTACCTCGCCTATGCGGTCGATTTCACCGGCGACGGCAAGCGCGACATCTGGTCGGACGATCCGACCGACGCCCTCGCCTCGACCGCCGCCTACCTTGCGCGGTTTGGCTGGCGGCAAGGGCAGCCCTGGGGGATCGAGGTGGTGCTGCCGCGCACCTTCGACGTTTCCTTGACCGGCGAGAGGGTGAAGAAAAGCGCCGCCGAATGGGCCGCGCTCGGCATCCGCGACACCGGGGGGCGCAAGATCGGCGATCATGGGCCCGCCTCGATCCTTCTGCCCGCCGGGGCGAGGGGGGCGGCCTTCATGATCTTTCCGAACTTCCATGTCATCGAGCGCTACAACACCGCCGATGCCTATGTGATTGCGGTCGGGCACCTGTCCGACCGGCTGAAAGGAGGCGGGCCGATCCGCGCCAGTTGGCCGCGCGATGATCGCGCCCTGCTCTTCGCCGAAAGGAAAGAGCTGCAGGAACGCCTGACGCGGGCCGGGTTCGACACGCAAGGCGTCGACGGCAAGATCGGCCCGAACACCATTTCCGCGATCCGCGCCTTTCAGCGCTCGGCCGGGATGATCCCGGACGGCTATGCGAGCCTCGAAATCCTGCGCCGCCTGAAATGAAAAGGCCCGCCAGGGCGGGCCTTTCGTCGCAAATCTGATCAGCGCTCAGCCCTTGCGGGCGGCGCGGATCGACTCTTCCAGCTTGCCGAGCGCCTCGCTGAACACCGCGTCCTGGATCGTGATCGGCGAGAGGAACCGCACCACGTTGCCATAGACCCCGCAGGTCAGAAGGAGCAGGCCGCGCTTCAGCGCTTCGGTCCGGACCTTGTTCGTGAAATCCGCCGAGGGCTTGCCACCCACGTTGAACTCCACCGCATTCATGAAGCCGGGTCCGCGCACGTCGACGATTTCGGGCACGTCATCCCGCAGCGAGGCAAGGTGCTGCTTCAGCCGCCCGCCGAGGAGGTTTGCCCGGTCGCAGAGCCCCTCCTCCTCGATCACGTCGAGCACAGCATTGGCCGCCGCAATCCCGAGGGGGCTCCCGCCATAGGTGCCGCCAAGCCCGCCCGGCGCCGGCGCGTCCATGATCTCGGCGCGCCCCGTGACGGCGGCGAGCGGGAATCCTCCGGCCAGCGACTTCGCCATGGTGGTGATGTCCGGCTGCACCTCGTGATGCTCCATCGCGAACATCTTGCCGGTCCGCGCGAAGCCGGTCTGCACCTCGTCGGCGATCAGAAGAATGCCATGTTCGTCACAGATGCCGCGCAGCTTGGTCATGAAGTCGCGCGGCGCCTCGTAAAATCCGCCTTCGCCCTGGACCGGCTCAAGGATGATGGCCGCGACGCGCTTGGGATCGACGTCGGCCTTGAAGAGGTAGTGGAGCGCGTCGATGGATTTCTCCGTCGTCATGCCGTGCAGCGCCACCGGGAAGGGGACATGGAAGACGTCGGCCGGCATCGCGCCGAAACCGACCTTGTAGGGGACAACCTTGCCGGTCAGCGCCATGCCCATGAAAGTCCGGCCATGGAAACCGCCGGTGAAGGCGACGACAGCCTGACGCCCGGTCGCAGCCCGCGCGATCTTGATCGCGTTCTCCACCGNNCGGTGGTGACGAAGATCGACTTCTTATCGCCCTTGGCCGGGACCATGCCGTTCAGCCGCTCGGCGAGGCGGACATAGTTCTCATAGGGAACGACCTGATGGCAGGTATGGGTGAAATGGTCGATCTGGTCCTTGACGGCGGCGATCACCTTGGGGTGCCGGTGGCCGGTGTTCAGGACCGCGATACCGCTTGCGAAGTCGATGTAGCGGTTGCCTTCCTTGTCCCAGATCTCGGCATTCTCGGCGCGGTCGGCGTAGATCTGTGTCATGACGCCGACGCCGCGCGACATGGCGGCCTGACGGCGGGTTTCAATCTCGGCGTTCTTCATGGCGACTCTCCAGGAAAGGTTTGATCAAACGATACCGCGCCACGGCGCATCGTTCAATATTGAGGATGGCGCTCAATAAATTTATCATGCTCCGGCAGGAGGTACCGTCATGGACTTCGACACGGGGGCACGGCTGAGGGAAGAACGCGAACGGCGGCGCCTTTCGCAGCGGCAGCTGGCGGGCGCGACCGGGGTCGCGAGCAGCATGATTTCCCTGATCGAGCAGAACCGGACAAGCCCCTCGGTCGCGACGCTGAAGAAGATCCTGTCCGGTCTTGGCATTTCGCTGGGCGAGTTCTTCGCCGATGGCAGCGAGGAGTCGGCGAAATGGTGCTTTCGCGCGGGCGAGCTGCGCGAGGTAACGCCCCCGGCGGGCGGCGAGGCATCGGCGGGCGCGGTCTTCCGGCAGATCGGCCGGCCCGGTGCGAGCGCGATCCAGATGCTGCACGAGACCTATCCGGCCGGGGCAGACACGGGGCCTGAGCTTTACAGCCACGATGCGGAGGAGGCGGGATTCGTGATCGCCGGCCGGGTACGCGTGACGGTGGGAGAGGAGACGCTTCTTCTCGAGGCGGGTGATGCCTACCTCTTCAACAGCCGCACGCCGCACCGCTTCCAGAACCCCGGCCCGGGCGAATGTGTGGTAGTTTCTGCCTGCACGCCTCCCACATTCTGAGGCTCACAAGACACACTCCACAAAAACTTGCTGATTCGGCGGAAAGGCGCAGAGCCTCCGGGCAGCAATCGGCCACCGCTGGCCGAGAAGATTTCCGCTTATGGATGTTTGCGCCAAACAGAGCGAAAGAAGGCTGCGAACGAACCACGAGGGTTGGAGCCAGGCGTGGACTACGAACAGTACCTCTACGGCGAGGAGACGGCGGCTGCCCGGCGCGGCCGCGCTTTGTCCTGGCTTGCGAGCGAGCTGGGGGGCCTGGCCGCGATTGTCTTTGCCGTGATGATCGGGCTTGTGCTCGGGGCCTGGGTGGCGCGCGTCATTCTGGACGGTGACCGCCCGGTCGGAGCCGTTCCGCCGACGCCGGGACTTCACCATATGCAGGACGTCAAGGCCGACGGGCGCTAGTGGAACCCCTCAGGCATTCGCGCGCATGGCCTGCGGCGAATGCAGTTCCCGCAGTATTCCCTCGACCGCCGCTGCCGGATCCGCGACGGCCCAGATCGGGCGACCGACCACGACATGATCGGCACCGTCGGCGACGGCCTGCGCCGGTGTCGCGACTCGCTTCTGGTCGCCGAGCGCCGCCCCGAACGGACGGACGCCGGGCGTGACGATCAGCTTGCCCTTCGCCTCGGACAGGGCGCGGATGCGGCGCGCCTCTTGCGGGCTGGCGATCACGCCGTCGGCGCCCGCGGCAAGCGCGCGCGCGGCGCGCTCCACCACGACGTCGGCCACGGTTCCCGGGGCGATCATCGCGGCATCGAGGTCCGAACGTTCAAGAGACGTGAGGACGGTGACGGCGAGGATCTTGGTGGCACTTGCACCCGCGCCCTCCTTGGCGGCGCGCACGACATCGGGATCGCCGTGGACCGTGAGGAAATCGAGGTCGAACTGCGCGATCCCCCGCACCGCCGCCTCGACCGTCGCGCCGATATCGAAGAGCTTCATGTCGAGGAAGATGCGCTTGCCGTGGTCCTGCTTCAGTTCGTTCGCAAGCGCGAGCCCGCCGCCCGTCAGCATCCCGAGACCGATCTTGTAGAAGCTGACCCGGTCGCCGAGGCGCTCTGCGAGGTCGAGACCGGCAAGGGCGTTCGGAACGTCGAGGGCCACGATGAGGCGGTCGTCGGCCAAGGGGCGATCGGTCTTGGGCATCGGCACAGTCCTTTCCGGGGTCCATCCGATGTGCGCCGCAAGGCGGTTCAAGTCAAGGGCCGGGGGATCAACCCGCGGCCGATACCTGTACCCATGCAGCTCAGGCGGCGCGGGCGCGTGCCCCGCTTCGGGGCTGCATCGCAAAGGCAAGCTTCGCGGCCGCCAGCAGCCGCTCGCGCAGCGGTGGCGCCCCGGGCGCAGTGGAGGGCGCCGCAACAAGGACTCTGGGGTGGATCACGCCACCGTCCGCGTCGACCGTCAGGGCGACGAGTGCCTCGACCCTGCCGTCAAGGCGGATACGGCGGGCGCGCTGGATCCGGGCCGAGAGTATCCGCATCGGTCAGGCTCGGCGCGGGCGGAAGGGGCTCGGCACCGCGTGAAGCGGCCGGCCTTCTGTCGTCCTGCGCGCTGCAAGGTCCGCAAGCTGCGGCAAGGGAGCGTCGGTCAGGACAACGGTCGCCTTTTGCCACCGCGCCGCGGCACGGGCGAGGGCATTGGGGGTCTGGGGTTCGTTGCGGTGCATGGGACGTCCTCCGTTAAGGTTAAGGACGGTCTATCCCGATTCCCCTTTCCATTTGGTTTCCGCCATTTCGCCGCAGCCCGCGTTCTTGAAAACGCCGCCCCAGATCGCCACCTGAGACCCAAGACCCGGGAGGTGTCGTGCCGCGTGGCGGGCGACCTGAGTCCGGGGGCTAGCAAAGGAGAAGAACCGATGAACATGGAAAAGTTCACGGAGCGGTCGCGCGGCTTCCTTCAGGCCGCACAGACCATAGCGATGCGCGAGGGGCACCAGCGTGTGGTTCCGGAGCATCTGCTGAAGGCCCTGATGGACGATGACCAGGGACTGGCCGCGAACCTCATCAAGCGCGCGGGCGGAGAGCCGAAGCGCGTGCAGGAAAGCGTCGACCAGATGATCGCCAAGATGGCGAAGGTGTCGGGCGGCGACGGGCAGGTCTATGTCGATACGTCGCTTGTCCGCGTGCTGGACGAAGCGGAGAAGGTTGCCAAGAAGGCCGGCGACAGCTTTGTGCCTGTCGAACGCATCCTGACCGCGTTGGCCATGGTGAACACCAAGGCCAAGGACGCGCTCGATGCCGGCGCGGTCACGGCGCAGAACCTCAACGCCGCGATCAATGACGTGCGAAAGGGGCGCACCGCTGACAGCGCCTCGTCCGAGGACACGATGGAAGCCCTGAAGAAATATGCGCGCGACCTCACCGAGGCCGCCGAAGAGGGCAAGATCGACCCGATCATCGGCCGCGACGAGGAGATTCGCCGCGCCATGCAGGTGCTGTCGCGGCGCACCAAGAACAACCCCGTCCTGATCGGTGACCCCGGCGTCGGAAAGACCGCCATCGCCGAAGGCCTTGCGATCCGCATCGTCAACGGCGACGTGCCCGAGAGCCTTCGCAACAAGAAGCTCATGGCGCTCGACATGGGCGCGCTGATCGCGGGCGCGAAATATCGCGGGGAATTCGAGGAGCGTCTGAAAGCCGTTCTGAAAGAGGTCGAGGCCGCCGCGGGCGAAGTCATCCTTTTCATCGACGAGATGCACACCCTTGTCGGCGCCGGCAAGTCGGACGGCGCAATGGATGCCGCGAACCTCATAAAGCCGGCGCTCGCGCGCGGAGAGCTTCACTGCATCGGCGCGACCACGCTCGACGAATACCGGAAGTATGTCGAGAAGGACGCGGCCC
>JAGRDU010000119.1 GCA_020446905.1 Paracoccaceae bacterium
CAGTTGTGGAAGTATTCATGGGCGATGACGCCCTCGATCCGCTCGAAGTCGAGATCGGTCGCGGTCTCGGGACTGGCGAGAACAAGCTTGGAGTTGAAAATGTTCAAGCCCTTGTTCTCCATCGCGCCCATGTTGAAGTCGTCGACGGCGACAATGTTGAAAACGTCCAAGTCGTACTCGCGGCCGTAGGCGGTCTCGTCCCACCGCATCGACCGCTTCAGGCTGTCCATCGCGTAACCGACGCGGTCCTCGTCGCCCCTGCGGACCCAGATCGCGAGGTCGACATTGCGCCCGGACATGGTGGTGAAGCGGTCGCGCATGGCGACGAGGTCGCCGGCCACCAGCGCGAAGAGATAGGCGGGCTTTTTCCAGGGGTCGGTCCATTCCGCCCAGCCGGGGCCCGAGGCGCCGGGGTTGCCATTCGACAGAAGCACCGGCAGGTCGCTTTCGATCCGAACCCGGAACGGCGCCATCACGTCGGGCCGGTCGGGGTAGAAGGTGATCTTGCGAAAGCCCTCTGCCTCGCACTGGGTGCAGTACATTCCGCCGGACATGTAGAGCCCTTCGAGGGCGGTGTTGCCCTCGGGGTCGATCTCGACCTCGGCCTCCCAGGTAAAGGGGCCGGCGGGCAGGGCCGGGGCGGGAACCGTCAGGCCCTCGGGGTCGACCTCGGGCGAGACCGGCGTGCCGTCGATGCTGGCACCGAGAAGCACCAGCTTTTCGCCGTCTAGGCGAAGCGCGTGGCGGCCTGGTGCCTCGGCGTTCGGTGAAAAGCCGATCCTGGCGATGACGCGCGTCGCGCGCGGCGCCAGCCGGAACGTCAGCTCCACCCCGGTGACAAGGAAGGGGTAGGGGGCATAGTCGGCCAGCCGGGTCGGCTGCGGGGCGGCGTCCTTCATCGGGGTCTCCGGGTTGCGGCGGGCCAGAGGTTAGGCGCTTCGCCCCCCCGCCGCAACGGGGCCTGTCAGGCTGCCCCGATATGCGCCGCCAGCTTGCCGAGCGTCTGCAGGCCAAGCTCGACGGCGCCGAAGCCCTTGGCGGTCTGATATTCCTCGGGCGTGATGAAGATCATCGACAGGGTGACGCGCGTGCGGCCCCCGAGATCCTCGAAGGTCGCCGAGGCATCGGCGTGTTTCGGGCCGTTCTCGCCCCAAAGCAGCGCGTAGTCGATGCGGCGCATCGGCCAATGGCGGATGCCCTGATGGTGGTTGGGATAGACCGTCCCGTCCGGCCCGATCATGTCGAAGACCCATTCGCCGCCGTCGCGCAGGTCGATCCGGCGGGTGCGGCAGGAAAACCCGTCCGGCCCCCACCAAAGGGGCAGCGCCCCGGGGTCGGTCCATGCGCCCCAGACCGCCGCGACGGGGGCCGCGATCTCGCGCGAGATGACCATGGTGCGGTCGCTCATGTCCCCGGTCATTTCATCAGCCCTTGCGCATATTCGACGAGTTGGTCCACGACCGTGCCCCAGCCGTCGTAGAAGCCCATTTTCTCATGCGCCTCGCGCGTCTCCGGCTTCCAGTGGCGCGCCGTGGCGGTGTAGATCGTGCCGCCGCCGGGCGCATCGGCAAGGTCGATGATCGCCGTCATGAAGGGATTGGGGCTGGGCTTCCAGCCTTCGCTATAGGCGTCGGTGAACACGAGGCGGCGGTTCGGGACAACCTCCAGATAGACACCCCGCTGCGGGATTTCCTGCCCGTCGACGACGAAGGTGGAGTTCGACCGCCCGCCGACGCGCACGTCGATGTCGATCTTGGTGACGCGGTGGGGCCGGGGGACGAAGAAATGCGGCATGTGTTCCGCACTTGTCCAGCATTCCCAGACCAGTTCCTTCGGAACCGGCAGCGTGCGGGTGAAGCTGAGGTCAGTCTTCGGATCGAGGTCCATTCGCGTCTTCCTCAAGTCGGGCCTTCATCAGGCGGGTTACGTAATCGTCGAGCCGGTCGAGCCGCCCTTCCCAGATCGCGCGCTGCTCGTCGAGCCAACCGCGCACCGGCGTGAAAGCGCCCGGAACGAGTGTCACGGTGCGGGTGCGCCCCGACTTGTCCGTGGTCACGAGGCCCGTCGCCTCTAGCCGGCGGACATGGGCGAGGAACGAGGGCAGCGCCATGTCGAAGGGCGCGGCGAGTTCCGTCACGGTCGCGGGTCCGCGCGCCAGCCTTTCAAGAATCGCCCGGCGGGTCGGATCGCCAAGCGCCTGAAAGAGGATGTCGAGCTGGCCGGGGGAAAGGATCATCGGTCGTTCTATAGTTAGCTGGGGACCTAAGTAATCTGCTTCTGCGAGTCGCGCAAGGAATAGTTAGTCCGGGGCCTTACTTTTTTGACAGGACGTCCGGCGCGGGGTTTCGGCTCTCTCCGGCGCGCGCGGATTGCCGTGGCCGCGTCGTTTCGCTACGCCTTGGGCGAACGGGACCTTGGCAACGGGAGGAACGCGACATGCGGGTGGATCGGAACGGGCTGCAGGTCGATCCGGCAATGGCCGACTTTCTGGAGGCGCAGGCGCTTCCTGGCACCGGGGTCTCGCCGCGGGCGTTCTGGTCAGGTCTTGCAGCCATCGTGGAGGAGCTTGGCCCCGAGAACCGCGCGCTGCTGGCGACGCGAGAGGCGATGCAGGCGCGCATCGACGACTGGCACCGCGCGCGGGCCGGCAAGCCGCAGGACGCGGCCGCCTACCGCGCCTTGCTGGAAGAAATCGGCTACATCGTCCCCGAGGGGCCCGACTTCGCGATCGAGACCACTGGCATCGACCCCGAATTCGCCACCATCGCCGGCCCGCAACTTGTCGTACCGATCATGAATGCGCGTTTCGCCCTGAACGCCGCGAACGCGCGCTGGGGCTCGCTTTACGATGCGCTCTACGGGACCGATGCGCTCGGCGATCTGCCGACGGGCAAGGGATACGATCCGGCGCGCGGGTCGCGGGTCATCGCCTGGGCGAAGGCGTTCATGGACGAGGCGGTGCCGCTGAAGGGTGCACGCTGGGCCGATCTGACCGGGATCGCGGCGGGCAGGGATCTGGTGCTGACCACGGCGGCCGGGCCGGTGTCCCTTGTCCGGCCCGGCCAGTATCTCGGACATGCCGAGCCGGAGGGCTGGCGCGCGGCTCTCTTTGAAAACAACGGATTGAAGATCGAAGTTCTGATGAATGCCGAGCACGAGATCGGCAGGGACGACCCCGCCGGCATCGCCGGGATCAACCTCGAGGCTGCCGTCTCGGCGATCATGGACTGCGAGGACAGCGTCGCCGCAGTGGACGCCGAGGATAAGGTTCTGGCCTATTCCAACTGGCTCGGCCTCATGAAGGGCGATCTTGCCGAAGAGGTCACGAAGGGGGGCGAGACCTTCACGCGCAAGCTCTATGGCGATTTCACCTACACGGCGCCGGAGGGCACGCCTTTCGAGGTGAAGTGCCGGGCGCTGATGCTGGTCAGGAACGTCGGGCACCTGATGACCAATCCCGCGATCCTCGACGCCGGGGGGCGCGAGATCGGCGAGGGGATCATGGATGCGGTGGTGACCGTGCTGATCGCCATGCACGACCTGAAGAAGACCGAAGGCCCATGCAATTCTGCGGCCGGGTCGGTCTATGTGGTCAAGCCGAAGATGCACGGCCCCGAGGAGGTTGCCTTTGCGGACCGGCTGTTCACCCGCGTCGAGGCGATGCTCGGGTTGCCGCAATATACCGTGAAGCTCGGCATCATGGACGAGGAGCGGCGGACGAGTGTCAACCTCAAGGAATGCATCCGCGCGGCGAGGCACCGCGTTGCCTTCATCAACACCGGTTTTCTCGACCGCACCGGGGACGAGATCCACACCTCGATGGAAGCGGGGCCGATGGTGCGCAAGGGCGACATGAAAACGCGCCCCTGGATTTCGGCCTATGAGGACCGCAACGTCGATATCGGCCTTGCCTGCGGCCTTTCGGGTCGGGCGCAGATCGGCAAGGGCATGTNNTGTGGGCGATGCCGGACCGGATGGCGGATATGCTGGCGCAGAAGATCGGCCACCCTATGGCGGGGGCGAACTGCGCGTGGGTTCCCTCGCCCACCGCCGCGACGCTGCACGCGACGCATTACCACAAGGTCGATGTCTTTGCCCGGCAGCGCGAGATCGCGGCGATGAAACGCCCGGCGCGGCTGGAGGACCTTCTGACGATCCCGCTGGCCGAGGGGCGCAACTGGTCCGCCGAGGAGATCGCGGCCGAGGTTGAGAACAATGCCCAGGGCATCCTCGGCTATGTCGTGCGCTGGATCGATCAGGGGGTGGGCTGTTCCAAGGTGCCGGACATCCACGATGTCGCCCTGATGGAGGATCGTGCGACCTGCCGGATTTCCAGCCAAGCACTGGCGAACTGGCTGCGCCACGGCGTCATCTCGCGCGATCAGGTCATGACGGCGATGCGCAAGATGGCGGCCGTCGTCGACCGGCAGAACGCGGGCGATCCGGCCTATGCCCCGATGGCCCCCGGTTTCGATGGCGAGGCCTTCGCCGCCGCCTGCGATCTGGTGTTCGAGGGATGCGCGCAGCCCTCGGGCTATACCGAGCCGATCCTGCACCGGCGGAGGCGGGCCAGAAAGGCGGCGCGGTGACCGTTTGACCGGAAATCCTGCACGATCCCGACGTTCGCGCCCGATCGCCCGGCAGGCGGAAACCCTGCGGGGATGCGAAAGGGGCTGTGCGCGGATCGCGCTTTTCCTGATGGGGCATGCCGCCTATCCTTGGCGCCAGGGAAAGGACGGCGCGGCATGACACGGCCCATTGTCGGCATTATCGGGAACATGAGCTTCCTGAACGACCAGTATCCGGTCCACGCGGGCGGAACGATGAACTCTGCCGCGATCGCGCAGGTCTCGGGCTGCATGCCGCTTCTGATCCCGACCGATCCGCTGTTCGTCTCGGTCGAGGAACTGCTTGAGGTCTGCGACGGCTTCCTTCTGACCGGCGGGCGCCCGAACGTTCATCCCGAGGAATACGGCGAGGAGGCGACTGAGGCGCATGGCGCCTTCGACCGTTGCCGCGATGCGATCACCCTGCCGCTCGTCCGGGCCTGCGTGGAGCGCGGCCAGCCTTTCCTCGGCGTCTGCCGCGGCTTTCAGGAGGTGAACGTCGCGATGGGCGGCACGCTTCATCCGGAGATCCGCGAGTTGCCGGGCCGGATGAACCACCGCATGCCGCCGGACGGCACGCTCGACGAGAAGTTTGCCCTGCGCCACAAGGTCACGATCAGCCCGGGCGGGCCGTTTGCGAAAGTGTTCGGCGCCACCGAAGTGATGACCAACACGCTGCACGGTCAGGGCATCAAGGCGGCCGGAAAACGCGTGGTGATCGACGGCCGGGCCGAGGACGACACGCCCGAGGCGATCTTTATCGAGGGCGCACCCGGCTTCTCTTTGGCTGTGCAGTGGCACCCGGAATACAACGCTGCAAGCGACCCTGTCTCGCGACCGCTCTTCGAGGCGTTCGGAGACGCGGTTCGGGCCTGGGCGTCGCGGGCCTGTCCACAGCGGCGCTCGGCCTGAGGGTCAGGTGACCGCCGAGCGACGGCGGTAGGCGGGATCGTCCCAGGCGCGGGTCTTCATCACATCGCCAAGGATACGGACGGCGCCTGCCACGTCCGCGTCCGTCGTATAGAGCGGCGTGAAGCCGAAGCGGATGAGATCTGGCGCCCGGAAGTCGCCGATGACGCCGCGCGCGATCAGCGCCTGCATTGCGGCATAGCCGTGCTCGAATTTCAGCGAGACCTGCGAGCCGCGAATTTGCGGGTCGCGCGGGCTGGCGATCGTCACTTGCGGCGCCTGTTTCTCCACCTCGGCGATGAACAATTCGCTCAATTCGATGGAACGGGCGCGAAGATCGTCGAGGTCGACTTCGTCCCAGATGTCGAGCGCCGCCTCCAGCATGGTCATCTGCACGACTGGTGGGGTGCCGACGCGCATCCGCTCGATCCCGGCGCCCGGGCGGTAGTCGAGATCGAAGGCGAACGGGGCCTCGTGCCCGAGCCATCCCGAAAGGGCGGGGCGCACGAGGTCGGCATGGCGCGGGGCGATGTAGATGAAGGCGGGGCCGCCTGGGCCGGCGTTGAGGTACTTGTAGGTGCAGCCGACGGCGAAATCCGTACCGGTCCCGGCCAGATCGACGGGCAGCGCGCCGGCGGAATGCGCGAGGTCCCAGACCGTCAGGGCCCCCACCGCATGGGCCTTCGCCGTCAGCCGCGCCATGTCGTGCCTGCGGCCGGTGCGGTAGTCGACCTCGGTGAGCATCAGCACCGCCACCTCGGGTGTGATCGCCGCCTCGACCGCTTCGGGCGCGACGGTGCGAAGGGCGTAGCCGCGGCCGAGCGTGCGGACCAGGCCTTCGGCCATGTAGAGGTCAGAGGGGAAGTTGCCGGTGTCCGACAGGATCACCCGGCGGTCCGGCCGCGCCTCCAGCGCCGAGGCCAGCGCCTGATAGACCTTGATCGAAAGCGTGTCGCCCAGAACGACCGTCCCCGGCCCGGCGCCGATCAGCCGCCCGATGCGGTCGCCGAGGCGGCGCGGCATCTCCATCCAGCCGGCCCGGTTCCACGCGGTGATCAGCATGTCGCCCCATTCCTCGCGGAGGGTCCGTTGGACCCGCGCGACGGCGGCGCGCGGCAGCGGGCCAAGGGAGTTGCCGTCGAGATAGATCACACCCTCGGGCAGGTCGAACGCAACGCGCGAGGCGGCAAAGTTGGCGGTCATGGTACGCTTCTCCTTCGCAATTCCGGCCGGCGAGCGCCGGTTTCAGGCGGGGTCCGTCGGATGGACGTTGGAAACAGAAGACCGACCCGTGCCGGGATTGCAATGCCTCCATAGAATTCGGAACCTCTCGCGCCGGCTCAGGGTTGCAACGTCGGTTGCCGCAGCCTTAGGGTCGCGGCGACGACCGATCAGGGCAGGGCGCCGCATGGGCAAGGAAATCGACTATCCACCGGTCTGGCTCGCGGCATTTGCCGCGATTGGCGGCGTCATCGGGCAGTTCATCCCTGTCGAGACGCCCGCGAACTCCATCCTGGGCGCCATCCTCGTCGCACTTGGCCTCACGCTGATGATCGTGGCGGCCGTACAGATGATGCTCGCGCGGACCTCGGTCATTCCGCGCCGCGACCCCAGAGCACTGGTACGCAGCGGCGTCTTTCGATTCAGCCGCAACCCGATCTACCTCGCCGATGCGATCGTCCTTGCGGGCCTTTACCTCGCATGGGACGCGCTGATTGCGCTGCCACTGGTCGCGGTCTTCATGATCACGATCAAGCGCCGGTTCATCCTGGGCGAGGAATCGCGGCTGAGCCGGGTATTCGGTGAGGCTTACCTGCAGTATATGGAACGTACGCGCCGCTGGCTTTAGCACAATGCGACCAATAGGCAGGATTAGGATATTGCTGCCATGCGGCAATGCAGAGTAATAATCTTGCGCAAGGGAATTTCTGAGGGGTGACTGCCGGGGCTGGCACCTCTCGTCGGGGAAAGGGAGAGACCGTGAAGATCGGGGCACCGAAAGAGATTTTCGAGGGCGAGAACAGGGTCGCGATGACGCCTGACAGCGCCCTCCAGCTGCAGAAGCTGGGACATGCGTGTTTTGTGGAGAGCGGCGCCGGCGCGGCGGCGGGATTCTCGGACGCGGCCTATGAGGCGGCGGGGGTGACGGTGGTAAAGACCGCGGCGGCGCTCTTCAAGGAGGTGGACGTCGTCGCGAAGGTGCGCCCGCCGGAGCCGGTGGAGCTGAAGCGGCTATCCAAGGGGCAGACGCTCATCTCCTTCTTCTATCCCTCTCAGAACAAAGAGCTTCTTGATCTCGCGAACGCGCAGGGCGCGAGCGTCATCGCGATGGATATGGTGCCGCGCATCAGCCGTGCGCAGAAGATGGACGCGCTGTCGTCCATGGCGAACATCGCCGGCTACCGCGCCGTGATCGAGGCGGGGAACAACTTCGGCCGGTTCTTTACCGGGCAGGTGACGGCGGCGGGCAAGGT
>JAGRDU010000120.1:0-16108 GCA_020446905.1 Paracoccaceae bacterium
TCGACCACCATCGGCACGAGGGTATTCATGTAAAGATCATAGGGGTCTTTCATCGCCGTCCGCCTGTCGCTGTTCCCGGTTGCCTGCTTAGTCGTCGAACCTTACCCTTGTCTTAGTGACGCGCGCCGGGGGCTGCAAGGGCAGCCGGCCCGCTCCGGCGCTCCGCGCCGCTGCCCCGTCCGCGATTTTCAGCCTGCAACCGGAACGAGCAGGCGATTTGATCATATGCCTCGTGAAGCGGCAGTCGCCCCCAAGCAGGGAGGAATCGTTTGACAGCAAACATCATTGTGGCCGACGATCCGGGTAGTCGGCGGTACGGACCGCAAGATGATCAAATCGGCGATCTCCCAGAAAGGAGACCGGGCGCGTGAGCGAGACACTGGCCGTCGAGGCGCGGGGCGCCATCAAGGAGTTCGGGCAGGGCGAGAATGCGGTGCGCGCGCTCGACAATGTGTCGGTCGGCATCCGTCAGGGGGAGTTCTTCACGCTTCTCGGCCCCTCGGGCTGCGGCAAGACCACGCTCCTGCGCCTGATCGCGGGGTTCGAAAGTCCGACCTCGGGACAGATTCTGCTGCACGGCGAGGACATTACCGGCCTGCCGCCCAACAAGCGCCCGATCAACACGGTCTTCCAGTCCTATGCGCTCTTCCCGCATCTGACCGTCGCCGAGAACATCGGCTTCGGTCTGCAGATGCTCGGCAAGCCGAAGGCCGAGGTAACCGCCCGGACCGAGGAGATGATCCGCCTCGTGAAGCTTGAAAGCATGGCGGGCCGCAAGACCTCGCAGCTGTCGGGCGGGCAGCAGCAGCGGGTGGCACTGGCGCGCGCGCTTGCCCCGGCTCCGAAGGTGCTGCTTCTGGACGAGCCGCTGTCGGCGCTTGACCTGAAGCTCCGCAAGGAGATGCAGAGCGAGCTGAAGCGCCTGCAGACGGAGACAGGCATCACCTTCATCTTCGTCACGCACGATCAGGAAGAGGCGCTGACGATGTCCGACCGGATCGGCGTCATGTCCGGCGGCAAGATCCTGCAGATCGGCTCCCCGCGCGAGATCTACGCGCACCCGACCAATCGGTTCGTGGCCGATTTCATCGGCGAGACGAACTTCCTGACCGCCCGCATCCGGGACGGCAAGGCTTTGCTCGGCGGCGGCGTGGAGATCCCTCTCGCCACCGCGCGCGCCGATGGCCAGGCGACGCTTGCCGTCAGGCCCGAACATGTCCGGGTGCTGCCGAAGGGGATGGAGGGAACCCTCTCGGCGACCGTCACGAACTCGGTCTATTTCGGAACCGACAGTTATCTGCACCTGCAACTTCTTGACGGTACCGAGATCGTGGCCCGCCAGCAGACGGATCCGGCCGGCGCCAGGGGACCCGAGACCGGGGCGGTGGTCGGCGTGACCTTTCCACCCGCCGCCGTCCAGGTTCTGGAGGACTGAGGATGAGCGAGGCTGAAGCCCGCCGCGATGCCGCCGAGGTCCGCCGCAGCTGGCTGCTCAGCACCCCGGCTCTCGTCCTGCTTGCCGTGGGGGCGATCGGTCCGCTGTTCATCATGCTGGTCTATTCGTTCCTGACGCCGGGGAAATACGGCAACGTGGAATGGATCTTCTCGCTCGACGCCTGGCGCGGCATCCTTTTTACCCGCGACATTTTCGACGAGACGCTGAAGCTGGCCGACGCGCATCTGACGATCTTCTGGCGGTCGGTGAAACTGTCGTTCCTGACCACGGTCTTCACCTTCATCGTCGGCTTCCCGACCGCCTGGTTCATCGCGACGCGCAGCCCGCGCTGGCGGGGGATGTGGCTCTTTCTCATCACCATCCCGTTCTGGACCAACCTTCTGATCCGCACTTTCGCGATCAACCAGATCATCCGGACCGAGGGGCTGCTGAACACGGTGCTCCTGAAACTCGGGATCATCGCCTCTCCCCTGAACCTGCTTTACACCGACACCGCCGTCTTCATCGGCATGACCTATGTCTACCTGCCCCTGATGGTGCTGCCGCTCTATGCCGCCATCGACCGGTTCGACACCCGGCTTCTCGAAGCGGGCTACGACCTCTACGCGAGCCGCCTCGCCGTCCTGCGCCGGATCGTGTTCCCGATCGTGAAGCCGGGAATCATCGCCGGCTCGATCCTCGTCTTCATCCCCTCGCTCGGCGCCTATGTGACGCCGCGCATCCTGGGCGGCGGGCGCAACATGATGATCGGCAACTTCATCGAGCTGCAGTTCGGACAGGGCCGCAACTGGCCGCTGGGCGCCTCGCTTTCGGTCATGCTCCTCATCATCGTCACGGCGGCGCTTCTGATCTACGTCAAGTTCGCCAACCGCGAGGGTGGCCATGGCTGACCGGGGCTTCACCGTCACCCGCCTGCCGGGTTTCACCACAATCGCGCTTCTGGTCTTCGCCGCGCTTTACGCGCCAATCGCGATGCTGGTCGTCTATTCCTTCAACGCGGGCGACTCGATTGCGACCTACGACGGGTTTTCGATGCGCTGGTACCAGCGGGCCTGGGAAAACGACCACGTGAAGGACGCGACGGTCCGCTCGCTGGTCATCGCGACGACGGCGGCGCTGATCGCCACGGCGGCGGCCACGATGGCGGCGCTGGCGACGACGCGGAAGAAGCCGTTCCGGGGGCAGACTGCCGTCTATGTCGCGATCAACCAGCCGCTTATGGTGCCCGAAATCGTGACCGCCGTGGCGCTTCTGATCTTCTTCGCCGCGATCAAGGTCACGACCGGATATCAGGGCCTTGGCTACCTGATCCTCGCCCACACGGCGTTCTGCATCCCCTTCGCCTATCTGCCGATCCGGGCGCGGCTCGAGGGGATGGACCTGACGCTCGAAACCGCCGCCGCCGATCTTTACGCCACGCCCTGGCGGACCTTCCGGTACGTGACGCTGCCGCTTCTGGCGCCGGGGATCGTCGCGGGGATGATGCTCGCCTTCGTCACCTCGCTTGACGACGTGGTCATCACGCTCTTTGTCAAATCGGCCGGGCAGGATACGCTGCCGACGTATCTTCTCGGCCAGATCCGCCGGCAGGTGACCGGAGAGGTCAATGCAATCTCGACCGTGCTCCTCTGCCTCACGGTCGTGCTGCTCACCACCTTCTTCCTTCTGACGCGGAAGAAGTCCTAGACCCAACCAACAGGGAGAAAAAAATGATAAAACATCTCACAGCACTTGGCCTTCTGCTCGGCTCGACCGGCATGGCCTTCGCCGAGGGCGAATTGCAGCTTTTCAACTGGGGCGACTATACCAACCCCGAGCTCATCAAGAAGTTCGAGGCGGAAACCGGGATCAAGGTGACGATCACGGACTACGACTCGAATGACGCCGCCCTCGCGAAGATCGAGGCCGGCGGCGCCGGGTTCGACCTTGTCGTGCCATCGGCGAACTATGTGCAGATCTATGTCGAGAAGGGCCTCGTTCAGGAACTTGACCTCTCCAAGCTGGCGAACCACGGCAATATCGCGCCGGAATGGATGGACGTGGCCTATGACCCGGGCCGCAAGTTCTCGGTGCCGTGGCAGTGGGGCTCGACCGGGGTCGCAGTGAACAAGACCGCCTATTCGGGCGACATCAACACCTCGGCCATCTTCATGGACCCGCCGGAGGAGCTCGTCGGCAAGGTCAACGTGACACCCGAGATGAACGACGTCCTGTCGCTTGCCATCATGTACGAGGGCGGCGAGCCCTGCACCGAGGATACCGAGGTTTTGAAGAAGGTGCGCGACGCGCTTGTGGCGGCCAAGCCGAAGTGGCAGTCGATGGACTACGGCATGACCGAGAAGATGGCCGCGAACGACGTCATGGCCTCGGTCTACTGGAACGGCGCGATCTTCCGCGCCCGGCTCGACAACCCCGATGTGGTCTACGGTTACCCGAAGGAGGGCTATCCCCTCTGGATGGACCAGGTGATGCTGCTGTCGGACGCGACCCATGTCGAGGAGGCCTACAAGTTCCTCGACTTCATCATGGTGCCGGAGAACGCGGCACTGATCTCGTCCTTCGCGCGGTATGCAAACGGGATCAGCGGGTCGGACGCCTTCATGCCCGAAGACATGAAGACGGCGCCCGAGATCGTGGTGCCGGAGGAGTTCAAGGCGGCGGGCCATTTCCTGCCGACCTGCTCGCCGAAGGCGCAGGAATACTACACGGCGATCTGGACCGAGCTGCAGAAGTGATCCGGTTTCGGGCGCTTGCGCGCCCGACCCGCCGGGGGGCATAGCCCCCCGGACCCCCCAGAGTATTTTTGCCAAGAAGAAGATGCAGGACCCAGCCCTGACCGACCGATCCGCCACTGAGCTTTGCGGTCTCATGCGCCGGGGGGAGGTTGGTGTCTGCACGGTGGTGGCGGCGTTCCTCGACCGGATCGAGGCGGCCAACCCTGCGGTGAACGCGATCGTGAGCCTCCGGCCGCGCGGAGAGCTTCTGGCCGAGGCGGCGGCGATGGAGCGTGCCGGGCTGTCCGGGCGACTGGCAGGGGTGCCGGTCGCGGTGAAGGATCTTGTGGCGACCAAGGGCCTGCGCACCACCTATGGCTCGCCCCTTTTTGCCGATCACGTGCCCCTTGCGGACGACCTTGTCGCCGCGCGGCTGAAGGCGGCGGGCGCGATCATCATCGGCAAGACCAACACGCCCGAATGGGGCCACGGCTCGCACACGTTCAACCCGGTCTTCGGGGCGACGCGTAACCCCTATGACCTCGCCCGAAGCGCCGGCGGCTCCTCGGGCGGGGCAGCGGCGGCGCTGGCGGCGCGGATGGTGCCTCTCGCCGACGGATCGGACATGATGGGCTCGCTGCGCAACCCTGCGGGCTTTTGCAACGTCTACGGGTTCCGCCCCAGCTGGGGCCTCGTGCCGCAGGACGCGGTCGGGGACACGTTCCTTGCGACGATGGCGACCGAGGGGCCGATGGCGCGTTCGCCCGAGGATCTCGCGCTGCTCCTGTCGGTGCTGGCGGGGCCGAACCCTGAGGTACCGTTCGGGCGCCCTTCCGAGGATTATGGCGCGCGGTTCGGCGACGGGCTGACAGGCAAGAGGATCGGCTGGCTCGCCGACTGGGGCGGCGCCTATCCGGTAGAGCCGGGGATCCTCGAGACCTGCGAAGCGGCGCTGAAGGTCTTCGAAGGGCTCGGAGCGGTCGTCGAACCCGTTGCGCCGCCTTTTCCGGCCGAGGCGCTCTGGTCGTCCTGGGTGACGCTGCGGGCAATGCTGAACGCCGGGGCGAAGGAGGAGCTTGCGCGTGATCCGGCGAAACGCGCGCTGACCAAGCCGGAAAGCCTGTGGGAAATCGACCAGGGCGCGGGGCTGACGGCGGCGGAGGTTCATGCCGCGAGCGTCACCCGGTCGCGCTGGTACAAGCGCGCGGCGCGGCTTTTCCGGGACTACGACGCGCTCGCGCTTCCCACGGCGCAAGTCTGGCCCTTTCCCGTCGAATGGCGCTGGCCCGAGGAAATCTCGGGGCGGCGGATGGATACCTATCACCGCTGGATGGAGGTCGTGGTTCCAGTCAGCCTGATCGGCCTGCCATGCCTCGCCCTTCCGGCGGGGTTTTCGGACGGCGGCCTGCCGATGGGACTGCAGATTTTCGGGCCGACGGGCAGCGACGCAGCGATCCTCGGCATGGGCCACGCCTACCATCAGGCAACCGACTGGCCGAACCGGCGGCCCCCGGTGCTCTAGCCAAATCCCTTCAACGCGCCGTAAAGCTCGGGCCGCCGGTCGCGGAAGAGGCCCCAGCTGCGGCGCAGGTCCCGGATCGCGTCGAGGTCAAAGCCGGCGGTCAGCACCGCCTCCTCCGTGCGGCCCGCCTGCGTCCCGAGCTGCCCGGTCTGGTCCGCGATGAAAGAGGTGCCGTAGAAGGTCACCTCGCGCCCGTCCTGCTCTTCCCGCCCGATTCGGTTTGCGGCCGCGACCGGCAGGATATTGGCCGCCGCATGGCCGCGCATCACCATTTCCCAGTGCGGCTGGCTGTCGTAATCCGGCGCGGGCGGCTCGGACCCGATGGCGGTCGGGTAAAGCAGCATCTCGGCGCCCATCAACGCCATCGCCCGCGCGGCCTCGGGGAACCACTGGTCCCAGCAGATGCCGACGCCGACCCTGCCGAAGGCGGTATCCCAGACGCGAAAGCCGGTATCGCCGGGGGTGAAATAGTATTTCTCCTCATAGCCCGGCCCCTGCGGGATGTGGCTCTTGCGGTAAGCACCAAGCACGGTGCCGTCGGCGTCCACCATCGCGACAGTGTTGAAATGCGCCTCGCCCGCGCGCTCGAAGACCGAGACGGGCAGCACGACGCCCAGTTCCTTCGCCAGCGCGGCGAAGCGGGCGACGACCGGGTGCCCCTCAAGTGGCTGGGCCAGAGCGAAATACTTTGGGTCCTCGGTGATGCAGAAATAGGGGGCGGCGAAGAGCTCCTGCAGAAGGACCACGTTCGCGCCCTGCCCGGCCGCGCGCCGCACCAGCGCCTCGGCCCGGTCGAGGTTGGCGGGCAGATCCCAGCCGCAGGCGAATTGCGTGACGCCGATCGTGACCCTGCGCATGGGCGTTTTCCTTTTCCCGCCGCTTCCCGGGGCCTATCCTGCCCGGACTGCACGAGATTCGGAAGCGCATGCCCCCTCGCCCCGCCAGCCCCGGCCTCAAGCTGCGCCTCGTCGTCGATGGCGGCGACTGGATGGGCCCAGGCAAGGCCGATCTCCTCGAAGGCATCGCCGAGACTGGTTCGATCTCGGCCGCCGGTCGCCGCATGGGAATGAGCTACAAGCGCGCCTGGGGCCTCGTCGAGGCGTTGAACGCGATGTTCCGCGCGCCGCTTGTCCGTGCCAGCCGCGGCGGCGCCGGCCATGGCGGGGCGGAACTGACCGGGACCGGGCACGAGGTGCTCGCGCTCTACCGGCGGATGCAGGACAAGGGCGCGGCGGCCTTGCAGGAGGAGATCGCGGCGCTGGCCTCGCTGTCCGTTATCGCCGACGAGAAATAACGCTTGTCTGCCCCACAATTCTCCCGTTATCTCCGACAGGACATAACGGAGAGTCCGATGCGCCTTGCCCTTGCCGCCGCCCTCCTCATTGCCGCGGCCCCTGCCCTTGCCGACAGCGCGCTCATCGCCGTCGCGACCAACTTCAGGCCGGTCGCCGAAATTCTGGCCGGGAACTATGCCGCCGTAAGCGGGAACACGGTCGAGATTTCCGCCGGGGCGACCGCGAAGCTCGCGCAGCAGATCGGCGCCGGGGCGCCCTTTGATGCGTTCCTCTCCGCCGATGCCGCGACCCCGACCCGCCTTGCCGGCGAAGGGGCGGCCGATCCGGCGACCCAGTTCACCTACGCAACCGGGCGTCTCGCGCTCTGGACCGCAGCGGGGGGCGCGGACCTGACGGACCCGGCCGGGGCGCTGACCGCCGCGCGACACGTGGCCATCGCCAATCCAGAGGTTGCACCCTATGGCAAGGCTGCGATGGAGACCATCGGGACGCTCGGGCTTTCCGGCCTCGGATCCAAGCTCGTCATGGGCGAGAATATCGGCCAGACACAGACCCTCGTCGCCTCCGGCGCCGCCGAGATCGGGTTCGTCGCGGCCTCGGGGCTTGTCGGTGCCGGCGGGACAAGCTGGCTCGTACCGCAGGAGGCCCACAGTCCGATCCGGCAGGATGCGATCCTGCTGATCCACGGCACCGGCAACGCCGCCGCGACCGGCTTTCTTGCCTACCTGCGGTCTGAGGCGGCCCGGCAGGTGATCGAAGACTACGGCTACGCGGCGGCCCCGTGAGCGCCGACCTTGCCCCGCTCTGGCTGACGCTGCGCCTTGCCGCGCTGGTGACGGCGTTGCTTCTGGTCCTTGCCACCCCCCTCGCCTGGTGGCTCGCGCGGAGCCGTTCGCGGATCGTGCCGGTGGTCGAGGCCGTGACGGCGCTGCCGCTGGTCCTGCCACCGACGGTGCTCGGCTTCTATCTTCTTCTCGCCTTCAATCCCGGCGCAGCCCTCGGGGCCGCCTGGCTGTCGCTGTCCGGCACGACGCTCACCTTTTCCTTCGCAGGCCTCGTCCTTGCCTCGCTCATCTACTCCCTGCCCTTCACCGTGCAGCCGCTGCAGGCCGCCTTCACGCTGCTCGGCCGGGCACCGATGGAGACGGCGGCGAGCCTTGGCGCGCGGCCGCTCGACGCCTTCCTGACCGTGGCCCTGCCGCTCTCGCTCAGGGGGTATCTCACGGCGGCGGTCCTGACCTTCGCCCATACGCTGGGCGAGTTCGGCGTGGTCCTGATGGTCGGCGGCAACATCCCCGGCCAGACCCGCGTCATTTCCATCGCGATCTACGAGAAGGTCGAGACGCTCGACTACGGCGGGGCGCATCTCCTCGCGGGCCTGCTGCTGGCGCTCTCCTTCGCGATCCTCCTTGCGCTCTACCTTCTGAACGCGAAGGACCGCAGAGGGGGCGGGCGATGACCGTGCTTTCCTTGAAGATATCGTCCCAACACGATGGCTTCTCACTTGAAATCGACCGGACCATTCCGATTTCGGGCGTAACTGCCCTCTTCGGACCAAGCGGGGCCGGAAAATCGACACTGCTGCGGATCATAGCGGGATTCGAGCGTGGTACAGGGTGCGTCGCCTACGGCGATGAGGTCTGGGAGGACGGGCGGCATTTCGTGCCACCGCACCGGCGGGGCGTCGCCACGGTCTTCCAGACGCCAACGCTCTTCCCGCATCTCGATGTACAGGGCAACCTTGCCTATGCCGCGCGCCGGGCCGGGCAATCCGGGACGGTCGCGGCGATGCTCGAACGGTTCGACCTGACCGGGCTGGGGGCGCGCAACCCCCTCACGCTTTCAGGCGGCGAGGCGCAGCGCGTGGCCCTTGCCCGCGCGCTTCTGACCCGGCCGAGACTGATCCTGATGGACGAGCCGCTCGCCGCGCTCGACCATGCGCGGCGGGCAGAAATCTTTCCGTTTATCGAGAGGTTGCGGGACGAGGCTCAGGTGCCGATCCTCTATGTCACGCATTCCCCCGCCGAGGTCGCGCGGCTTGCCGGCCGTATGCTGACGCTGCGCGCCGGGCGCGTCACAGGCCTCGGGCCGACCGCCGAGCTTCTGGCCGTCGCCGACGTCTCTACCGAGGAAAGCGGGGAGCCCGGCAGCCTCGTCACCGCCCGCGTTGTCGGCCAGACAGGCGACGGGCTGACCGAGCTTGCCTTTTCCGGCGGTGCGATCCTGACGCCGGAGACCATTGGCGCGCCCGGCAGCACGGTGCGCCTTTTCATCCGCGCGCGGGATGTGATGATCGCAAGGGACCGGCCCGAGGGGCTGAGCGCGCTCAATATCCTGCCCGCGACGGTCTACACTGTCGCGAACGCCGGCCCCGCCTCGGCAGACGTGCTCCTGCGTTGCGGTGAGGCGCGGCTTCGCGCCCGCCTCACCCGAAGATCAGTGGCCGCTCTCGGGCTGGAAGAGGGCACGGGGTGCCACGCCATCGTCAAATCCGTTGCGCTTGCCCGTGAGTGATTGCGCAAGCCGCCGGTTCGGCTAGGCTCACCGCATGACCGTCCTCATCGTCGCCCATGGCCAACCCTCAGACCCCGAGCCGCCGGAGGCGGAGATGCGGGCGCTGGCGGCGCGTGTCGCGCTGGACCTTCCGGGCAGGACAGTGCTTTCCGCGACGCTCGCCGCGCCGGACGCTCTCAGGAACGCCTTGCAAGGCCATGACAACGTGACCGTTTTTCCGTTCTTCATGGCGGACGGCTGGTTCATCCGGACGCTTCTGCCCCGCCGCCTTGCCGAGGCCGGGGCGGTGGGTGCGAGGATCCTTGCCCCCTTCGGGCTTCTGCCGGGCACCGCGTCGCTCGCGGTCGATGTCCTGAGCGAGGCGCTGTCCTTGCGGGAATGGCGCGCCGAGGAGACGACGCTTGTCCTGGCCGCCCACGGCTCGGGCCGCAGTCCCTACCCGGCAGACGCAGCGCGCGCCCTCCAGTCGGACATCGCCATGCACCTGCGCTTTGCGGAAAGCCGGCTCGGCTTCATCGAAGAGGCGCCCGAACTGGTCGAGGTTGCCGAGGCGGCGGGCCCACGCGCGCTTTGCCTGCCGCTGTTCGTCGCCCGCTGGGGTCATGTCGAGGACGACATCCCCGCCGCGCTTCATGCAGCCGGCTTTCGGGGCGACAGCCTGCCGCCCCTCGGCACCGATCCCCGGGTGCCCGCGCTGATCGCGCGGGCGATCGTCGCCGCGGGCTAGTGCTTGACCATCACGTGGCGCACGACGGTGTAGTCCTCAAGCGCATAGGCGCTCATGTCCTTGCCATAGCCCGACTGCTTCAGCCCGCCATGCGGCATCTCGTTGACCAGCATGAAATGCGTGTTGATCCAGGTGCAGCCGTAGCGAAGTTCGGCCGCCGTCGCCATGGCCCGGCCGACATCCTTCGTCCAGACCGACGAGGCGAGGCCGTAGTCGCTGTCGTTCGCCCAACGCACGGCCTCCTCGACCTGCGCGAAGGGGGTGACCGAGACGACCGGCCCGAAGACCTCGCGCCGCACGATCTCATCGGACTGCTTCGCGCCGGCGATGACCGTCGGCTTGTAGTAGAAGCCGCCGTTCCCCATGACCTCGCCACCCGTCGTGACCTCGATATGGTTCTGCTCGCGGGCGCGTTCCACGAATGACGCAACCCGGTCGCGCTGGCGCAGCGAGATCAGCGGCCCGATCTCGTTCGTGCTGTCGTCCTCGTTGCCAAGCTGGATGGTGGACACCGCGGCGGTCAGATCGGCGACAAGGTTGTCATAGACCTTCTTGCCCGCATAGATGCGGCAGGCCGCGGTGCAGTCCTGCCCGGCGTTGTAATAGCCGAAGGCCCTCAGCCCCTCGACGACCTCCGTGATATCGGCGTCGTCGAAGACCACGACCGGCGCCTTGCCGCCAAGCTCCAGATGCGTCCGCTTCACCGTCTTCGCCGCCGCGTCCAGCATCTTCTTGCCCGTCGCGACGTCGCCGGTCAGCGAGATCATGTCGACGCCGGGATGGTGGATCAGGTAATTGCCCACCGTCTCGCCCCGCCCCGGCAGGATGTTGACGACACCCTCGGGCAGCACCTCTGCGAGGATCTTCGCAAGCTTCAGCGCCGTCAGCGGGGTCTGTTCCGACGGCTTGAAGACCACCGTGTTGCCGCCGCCGATGGCGGGCGCCAGCTTCCAGGCCATCATCATGAGGGGATAATTCCAGGGCGCAACCGAGGCGACGACACCCACCGCATCGCGGCGGATCATCGAGGTGTGGCCGGCAAGGTATTCACCCGCGATGGCTCCCGTCTGGCAGCGGACCGCGCCCGCGAAGAACCGGAAGCAATCGACGATGGCCGGGATCTCGTCATTCCGCGCCGCACCGATCGGCTTGCCGCAATTCAGGGCTTCGAGCGCCGCAAACCCGTCCGCCTCGGCCTCGATCCGGTCCGCGATGGCCAGAAGCGCCGCCGACCGCTCGCCCGGGGTCGTCCGCGACCACGCCGGGAACGCGGCGCGCGCCGCGGCGACCGCGCGATCCACCTGATCGGTCGAGGCCTCGGGCAGGTCGAGGATCAGCGCGCCGGTGCGCGGGTTCAGAACCTTCTCGCCCGGCTCCTGGCCCGGCTCGAAGCTGCCGCCGATCAGTAGGCCGGTGTCGAATTGAAGTGTCATCGGGGTCTCCCTTTCATTTCCCGCCGCCGGCGGTCTCTTCGCCGCCGCGGGTGAGGTAGTAGGCTGCCAGGATCGGCAGGAAAGTCGCCGCAAAGACGACGATCGCAACCACATTGGTCACGGGGCGCTGGCGCGGCCGGACCAGCTCGTTCAGCATCCAGATCGGCAGGGTCGACTGCTGACCGGCGGTGAAGGTCGTCACGATCACCTCGTCGAACGAGAGCGCGAAGGCCAGCATGCCGCCCGCCAGAAGCGCCGAGCCGAGATTTGGCAGGATCACGTGCCGGAAGGTCTGGAAGGAATTGGCGCCAAGGTCGGCCGAGGCCTCCAGCATCGAGGCACCAAGGCGGCGGAAACGGGCCACCGCGTTGTTGTAGACGATCACGATGCAGAAAGTCGCGTGGCCAAGGACAATGGTCCAGGTCGAGAACGGGATCTCGCCTATCGCGAAGGCCGAGCGCAGCGACATGCCGGTAATGATCCCCGGCAGTGCGATTGGCAGCACGACCAGGAGCGAGACGGTGTCGCGGCCGAAGAACTTCGCCCGCGCCATCGCGGCGGCGCAGAGCGTGCCGAGGACCAGCGCCAGCGCCGAAGATATCGCGGCGACACGCAGCGATAGATAAAGCGGCGGCCAGATGTCCTCACGGTTCCAGGCGACGGCGAACCATTTCGTCGTCAGGCCGGGGGGCGGGAACTGATAGGACCTGTCCTCGGTCGTGAAGGCATAGAGGAAGATCAGGAGGATCGGCAGGTGCAGGAAGAGAAGGCCCGCGATGGCGCCGAGGGTCAGGCCGAGGGGGGCGCGTCCGTCAGAGTGCATCGAAGGCCCCCAGCTTCCGCGCCACCGCCAGATAGACGAGCATGATGGCAATTGGGACAACGGCGAAGGCCGCCGCCAACGGGATGTTCCCGGCGGTCCCTTGCAGGCTGTAGACTGCCTGCCCGATGAAGAACCGGCTCGATCCCACGATCTGCGGGATGATGTAGTCACCGAGCGTCAGCGAGAAGGTGAAGATCGACCCGGCGATCACCCCCGGCAGGGCGAGCGGCAGGATGACGCTGCGGAACGTCCGCCAGCTTCCCGCGCCAAGGTCCGCCGAGGCCTCGAGCATCGAGGTCGGCACCCGCTCCAAAGAGGCCTGCATCGGCAGGATCATGTAGGGCAGCCAGACATAAAGAAAGACGAGGAAGGTCCCGATATAGCTGGTGGAAAGCGAGTTGCCGCCGATCACGGGAATGGCGAGGACCGCGTTCAGAAGATTGCCCGCGCCGATCCCCTCGGCGGCCCAGGTGACGATGCCTTCCTTGGCGAGGATCAGCTTCCAGGCGTAGACCTTGACAAGGTAGCTCGACCAGAGGGGCAGCATGATGCCGAGGTAGAAGATCGCTTTCCACCGCCCCCTGGCATGACGCGCGGCGTAGAAGGCCACCGGAAAGGCCACGACCACGGAGGCGATCGTCACCGCCGCCGCCATCGCGACGGTCCGCAGGATCACGTCGAAATTCGACGGGATCAGCAGCTCTCCGTAGGTCTTCAGCGTGAATTCCGGCACCACGAGACCGGTGAACTGGTCGATCGAGTAGAAGCTTTGCACCAGAAGCGCGATCAGCGATCCGACATAGACGACGCCCAGCCAGAGAAGCGGCGGCAGGAGGAGGAGCGCGGTCAAGAGCTTTGGCCGGCGCCAGAACACGCCCGTCAGCAGGTCCGCCAGCCCTCGCGCGGGATGGGCTGCACCGGTCATGCCTCGCCCTCCATGACATGGAGCGCGCCCGCGTCCCAGTCGAGCGCCACCTCGCTGCCGATCTCGGGTACCTGGTGGCCGGCCGGCACCAGCACGGCGATCCCGTTTTCAGTGTGGCCGAAATACTCCGGGGTCCGGGGCAGCGCCCCGGCGGTGACCTCGATCCGCGTTCCCGCGCCAAGATAGCGCGCGCCGGTGACGGTCCCGCGCAGCCTTCCTTGCGGAACCACCCGGATCGCCTCGGGCCGAAGGCTCGCCCAGGCCCGGGGACCGCCGACGGCCGCCGTCACCTCGGGGGGCAGAACGTTGGAGGAGCCGACGAAATCGGCGACAAAGCGCGTTGCGGGCCGCTGATAGATGTCTTCAGGCGTGCCAAGCTGCGCGATGCGGCCCTCGCTGAAGACCGCGACGCGGTCCGCCATGCTGAGTGCCTCGCCCTGGTCATGCGTGACGAAGACGAACGTGATTCCAAGGCGTTGCTGGAGGGACTTGAGCTCGTCCTGCATCGCCTCTCTCAGCTTCAGGTCCAGCGCGCCCAGAGGTTCATCAAGGAGAAGCACCCGCGGCTCATTCACCAGCGCGCGGGCGAGCGCCACGCGCTGCCGCTGCCCGCCCGAAAGCTGCGAAGGCTTGCGGTCTCCGAAGCCGTCGAGCTTCACGAGCGAGAGCATCTCCTCGGCCTTGCCCTCGCGCGCGCGCCGGTCCTGCCCCTTCACCATCAGCCCGTAGGCGACATTGTCGCGCACCGTCATGTGCGGGAAGAGCGCGTAGTCCTGAAAGACCGTGTTCACGTGGCGCCGGTTCGGCGGCACCGTCCCCATGTCCTCGCCGAAGATGCGTACGCTGCCCTCGCTCGGCATCTCGAAGCCGGAGATGAGGCGCAGGCAGGTCGTCTTGCCCGATCCGGACGGGCCGAGCATCGCGAAGAACGAGCCCTCGGCGATAGTCAGGTCGACCTGGTCGACGGCCTTCACCGCCCCGAAATGACGCGAGACGGACTGGAATTCGACGGCGGCAATCATGGGGAAATATCCGGGAAATGCCCCCGGCACGCGGCCGGGGGAGTGAATGGTAGCCCGGGTTGCCCCCGGGGCTCGGTTATGGCTCAGCGGCCGCCGATCACGCCGATGTAGTCGGAGACCCAACGGTAGTAAGGCACGCAGGCGCCCTCGCCTTGGGAACAATTGGCGACCGGCGTGGTCCAGAAGCGGATCTTCTCGAAATCGTCCATGCCGTTCGCGGTGCATCCCTCGGCCGTCTGCATCCCCGAGCCGTCGGTGCAGGAGGCCGGCGTCACAGGGTTCGAGCCGAACCAGACCGAGAGGTCGGATTGCAGGTTCGAGGACAGCGTGTGCTCCATCCATTTGTAGGCGCAGTTCGGATGCGCCGCCTCGGCATGCATCATCGTCGTGTCGGCCCAGCCCGTCGCCCCCTCTTCCGGGATCGTCGAGGAGATCGGCAGGCCCTCGGATTTCAGGAGGTTCACCTGGAACGGCCACGAGCCCGACGCAACGACGCCCTCGTTCTTGAAATCGTCCATCTGGATGAAGGCGTCGTGCCAGTAGCGGCCGACCAGTTCGCGTTGTTGCCGCAGGAGGTCGAGCGCCGCCTTGTACTGATCCTCGTTCAGCTCGTAGGGCGAGGTGATGCCAAGCTCAGGCTTGTGCGCCATGAGATACTGCGCCGCATCCGCGATGTGGATCGGCCCGTCATAGGCCTGGACGCGGCCCTTGTTGGACTGGCCGTCCGGCAGCGTCTGTTCCTCGAAGACGACCGACCAGCTCTTCGGCGCCTCCTTGAAGACCTCGGTATTGTACATCAGGACGTTCGGTCCCCACTGGTAGGGCACGCCGTAATGGGTGCCGTCCACCGTGAACCAGGGCGCGTCCTTCAGCCGATCGTCGACCTTGGACCAGGACGGGATGAGGTCGGTGTTGATCGCCTGAACCCGCTTACCCGCGACAAGGCGCAAGCTGGCGTCACCCGAAGCGGTAACAAGGTCGAAGCCGCCCTCGTTCATCAGCGCGACCATTTCATCCGAAGTATTGGCGGTCTTGATGTTGACCTTGCAACCTGTCGCCTCTTCGAACTTGGTGACCCAGTCATAGGCCTTGTCTGTCTCGCCGCGTTCGATGTAGCCGGGCCAGGCGACGATGTTTACCTGGCCTTCCGGCGCGCCCAGCGCGGCCAGCATTTCGGCAGCGCCGGCATTGGTCGCGACCATTGCCAACGCCGTGGTGGAAATGAGCAGTTTCTTCATCGGTGGCTCTCCTGTCGTGTTGCGGCCGTTCTGTCTTGAAGCGCGGCCATTGTCTTGGGTTGGCAGGCCGACTGCCCCGCGAGGGTTCCGGGGGCGGGACAGTCAAGCGTCCGCCCCCCGGGGCAGCACCCCGGCGCGTCGGCATCAGACTGCGCCGCGCCCCGATCATTCGCAATATCAAAAGGAAGAAACGTGATATCGGGAAAACCGATATATCTTAGCGCTCCGGCACCGCGCCCTGTGCGGCGCGTATGAAGTGGCGCGCAACCGGGGAAAGCGGGGCGCCCTTGCGCCACACCAGCCCGACCTGCACCGAAGGAAGATCGCCCGAAACGTCGCGAATCTCGATCCGGTCGCCTTCAAGCGACCAGGGCCGGTAGACAAGCGAGGGCAGCAGCGCGACCCCCGCCCCGGTGGCGACCAGCGACCGCACGGCCTC
>JAGRDU010000120.1:16237-16388 GCA_020446905.1 Paracoccaceae bacterium
TCGTCAAGCGTGATCGCCTCGGCTTCGGCCAGCCGGTGCCCAAGCGGCAGCCACAGCCTGTAGGGCGACACCAGAAGCGATTCCACGTTCAGCGCCGCGCGATCGCGGATCGAGGAGGTCAGCATGACCGCCACATCAAGTTCCCCGCCGA
>JAGRDU010000121.1:0-498 GCA_020446905.1 Paracoccaceae bacterium
TAGCGGAAGCGGCGGTATTTCTCGTCCTCGATGCCGTAGCGATCCCGGCAAATCTCGTCCCAAAGCTCGGTGAAGGCGCGCATCTTGCACAGTTCGGTCACAAAGCGGATGCCGGCGTTCACGAAGAAGGAGATGCGGCCGACCATCTCGGGGAAGGCCTTGCTGGGCACCTTGTTCTTCAGGTCGTCCAGCACCGCGATCCCGGTGGCGAGCGCAAAGGCCAGCTCCTGCTCGGGCGTCGCGCCGGCCTCTTGCAGGTGGTAGGAGCAGACGTTCATCGGGTTCCATTTCGGCAGATGTTCCCGCGTGTAGGCGGCGACATCCGTGATCATGGCAAGCGATGGCTTCGGCGGGCAGATGTAGGTCCCGCGGCTGAGGTATTCCTTCACGAGGTCGTTCTGGACCGTGCCCTGGAGCTGCGAGACATCCGCGCCCTGTTCCTCGGCCACGGCGATATAGAGCGACAGGAGCCACGGCGCGGTCGCGTTGATCGTCATC
>JAGRDU010000121.1:513-34550 GCA_020446905.1 Paracoccaceae bacterium
GTCATCGAGGTGTTCATCTGTTCGAGCGGGATCTGATCGAAGAGCGCCCGCATGTCGCCGAGATGGCAGACGGGAACGCCGACCTTGCCGACCTCGCCCTTCGAGCGGGGGTCGTCGCTGTCATAGCCCGTCTGGGTGGGCAGGTCGAAGGCGACCGATAGGCCCGTCTGCCCCTTGGCGAGGTTGCCGCGATAGAGCGCGTTCGACTTTTCGGCCGTGGAATGGCCCGCATAGGTGCGGAAGAGCCAGGGCTTGTCCTTTTTCACCTCGGTCATCGGGGCCTCCGGAATCGGGTTTGTAACTTTATTGCGTCAGGCGACAGATAGGCGACATTTCCTGAGCCTGTCAACTCGCTGCGACGCGGCATCCCCCAAGTGATAGGCGGAAATGCAGCATGGCGCCAGCGCAGGCGAGCCTCTGGCGCAAAGAGAGTCGAAAAACGGCCGGAAGTGGGCTATGCAGGTGCGGCATCCCGGGGGCGGCAGTGCCGCATCCTGCGCGATATTGTCGCTCACCGAGACATAAAATTACAAAAACCGACCTTAGCGCTATTGCAATATTACCGTCACATCCATATTCCATCGAAAGCGCCCGCGTTGATTCTGCGTTGCGGCAACGCCTTCAGGAGACACCCATGGCTTTGGATGTGAACACCGAGATCGCCCCTTACGACGCCCCGGAAAAGGATCTCTACGAGATCGGCGAGATGCCGCCCCTCGGCTATGTGCCGAAGAAGATGTACGCCTGGGCGATCCGCCGCGAGCGTCATGGTGAGCCGGACAAGTCCTTCCAGGTCGAGGTGGTCGACACCTGGGAGATCGACAGCCACGAGGTTCTGGTGCTCGTGATGGCCGCCGGCGTCAACTACAACGGCGTCTGGGCCGGTCTTGGCGTGCCGATCAGCCCCTTCGACGGCCACAAGCAGCCCTATCACATCGCCGGATCCGATGCCTCGGGCATCGTCTGGAAGGTCGGCGACAAGGTGAAGCGCTGGAAGGTCGGCGACGAGGTCGTGATCCACTGCAACCAGGACGACGGCGACGACGAGGAGTGCAACGGCGGCGACCCGATGTTCTCGCCCAGCCAGCGGATCTGGGGCTACGAGACGCATGACGGCTCGTTCGCGCAGTTCACCCGTGTGCAGGCGCAGCAGCTGATGCCGCGGCCGAAGCACCTGACCTGGGAAGAGGCCGCCTGCTACACGCTGACGCTGGCCACCGCCTACCGGATGCTCTTCGGTCACCGGCCGCATATCCTGAAGCCCGGCGACAACGTGCTGGTCTGGGGTGCCTCGGGCGGCCTCGGTTCCTACGCGATCCAGCTCATCAACGCGGCGGGTGCGAACGCGATCGGCATCATCTCGGAAGAGGACAAGCGCGATTTCGTCATGGGCCTTGGTGCAAAGGGCGTCATCAACCGCAAGGACTTCAACTGCTGGGGACAGATGCCGAAGGTCGGCACCCCGGAATACGCCGCCTGGTTCAAGGAGGCGCGCAAGTTCGGCGCCGCGATCTGGGAGATCACCGGCAAGGGCAACAACGTCGACATGGTGTTCGAGCACCCCGGCGAGGCGACCTTCCCGGTCTCGGTCCTCGTCGTGAAGCGCGGTGGCATGGTCGTGATCTGCGCCGGCACCACGGGCTTCAACTGCACCTTCGACGTGCGCTACCTCTGGATGCACCAGAAGCGCGTGCAGGGCAGCCACTTCGCCAACCTCAAGCAGGCGGCGGCGGCCAACAAGCTGATGCTGGAACGCCGGCTCGATCCCTGCATGTCCGAGGTCTTCCCCTGGGCCGAGATCCCGGCAGCGCACATGAAGATGCGCAGGAACGAGCACAAGCCGGGCAACATGGCGGTCCTCGTCCAGGCCCCGCGCACCGGCCTCAGGACCTTCGAAGACGCGCTCGAGGCCGGCCAGAACGGCTGACCTGACCGACACAGCAACGCCCGCGTCTCGCAGACCGCGAGGCGCGGGCGCATCGTTTCCGGCCAGCAGGGTTGAAAAGCGCCCCCGGCCCGGCAATGATGACACGCGGTGGTTGTGGTGCGCGGGCGAGCCCCTGGAAGGACCTCTCATGCCTCATGATTGGATCAAGGACGTTCTGACCGATCTGCGGGACTTCGCGCGCCTGAACGACATGCCCGATCTCGCACTGCACCTCGACGGCGCACTGACCGTCGCGGGACACGAGATCGCGCGCACCCGTGGCGCTTCCGGCGCCGGTGGCACGGCGCGAGCGTTTGCCGGGCAGGGCGTCGACGAGCCCTGAGCCCGAGCCCTCTGGCATCGCCGCGGCCCCGACTGTAGGGTCGCGCCCATGGCCGTCCCTGCGCTCACCTTCTCTGACGATCAGGCCGAGGCCTGGGACCGTATCGCCGACATCCTGGGAGGCGCCGGTATCGACCTTCTCGAAGGCGCGCTGAGACCTGACACGACCGGGCGCAGCGGTGTCGTCGCGGTGGTCGGCAAGGCCGGATCGGGCAAGACCATGCTGCTGGCCGAGCTGACAAAGGCCCTGGGCGAGGCCGGCGTGGACACGATTTCTGGCGACTACGAGGGCCGGCGGCGCAAGGACCGGCGCACGCTGGCGATCCTCGCGCCCACGAACAAGGCGGCGAGCGTCCTGCGCGGGCGGGGCGTGCCTGCGACGACGATCCACCGTATCCTCTACACGCCCGTTTACGATCCCGAATACGAGAAGATCGCCGAATGGCTCGCCGGGACCGGCGACCGCCCCACGGTCGAGGGGCTGACCGACGCCGCGCTCGACCGCGCGAAGGCGTTCTATGACCAGGTGAAGTCGATCCCGGGCGCGCTGGCGGCGGCAGGTCTGCGCGGTTCGGACTTCATCCTTGGCTGGAAGCGGCGCGAGGACCCGCTCGACATCGGCTTTGTCGACGAGGCCTCGATGCTGGACGAGCGTCAGTTCAACGACCTGCGCGAGATTTTCCCGACGCTGGTGATGTTCGGAGACCCGGCGCAGCTCGCCCCCGTCGGCCAGTCTGGCGAGATGGTCTTCGACCGGCTCTCGGACGCGCGCAAGCTGGTTCTCCACCGCATCCACCGGCAGGAGGAGGACAACCCGATCCTCGACCTCGCCCATGCGCTGGCCGATCCGGCGCTGGATTTTCAGGCCTTCGAGGCGATGGTGGCCGAGGCCGCGCGGCGCGATGACCGTGTGGTCTGGGCCGAGAGGGTGGACGCGGGCCTCATGGCAAGGTCCCCGGCGCTCGTCTGGCGCAACCAGACGCGGGTGCGCCTGATCCAGGCTTTCCGCGCCGCCTATGGCGCCCCGCCCGATGACCTGCTGCCGGGCGAGCCCTTGATCTGTGACGGGATCGAACTGCCGCTGAAACACCGCAAGAAGCGCATCGACCTCGAGGCGCGGGGCCTCATCAAGGGCGCTCAGGTCATCTATCTCGGCCCCGGCAAGAAACCGGGCTTCGCGCGGATCCATGTCCTTGGCGCCGAGGATCCGCAGGTCTCCGCCGCCTCGATCATCAAGATCGAGCTGCCGGACGAGGAGGAACCCTTCATCCCCTCCGCCGCCACCATGGGCGCCGCCTTCCTCCACGGCGCCGCCGTGACCATCCACAAGGCGCAAGGCTCGCAATGGCCAGAGGTGCAGGTCTTCGCCCCCGACCTTTTCGTCGCCGCCCGCATGGGCCGGATCGAGGCGGGCCTGCCGCTCTGGAAACGCCTCGCCTATGTCGCGATCACCCGCGCCGAAACGCGGCTTCACTGGGTCGTCCGCAACCGCCTCGCGCGCCCCGCGCTGCCGCTGACGACGGACGACCTGCCAACGCCGAACGCCCCGCTCCGCCTCGGCACCGAAGACTGACCCTTTCATTGTGGTTCAAATACTCCCGCGCGGAGCGCATCCGCCGCTTTCCGTCGGGTGGCCGGCCCGCTACTCTCTCGCGGACAAAGGGAGGCCCCGATGCGCTGCGTTTTCGTCCAGTTCCGCTGCCAGCCCGGCAAGACCTACGAGGTCGCCGACGCCATCTACGACCGCGAGGTTGTGTCCGAGCTTTATTCGACCTCGGGCGAATACGACCTCATCGCCAAGGTCTATGTGCCCGATGAGGCCGAGGTGGGTCACTGGCTGAACGAACAGCTTTTCGACATTCCGGGGATCAGCCGCACGCTGACGACGATGACCTTCCGGGCCTTCTGAGGTGGCAGGCACGATTGTCGTCACCGGCGCCAGCGCGGGGATCGGCCGGGCCGTCGCGGAGCGCTTCCTGACCGAGGGCTGGAATGTCGCCATGCTGGCACGGCGGGGGGATCTGTTGCAGGGCATCGCGGCCGGACAGGCCTCAGCCCTGCCGCTGGCCTGCGACGTGACCGATCCCGCCGCCGTCGATGCCGCCTTTGCCGCCACGGTGCAAAGGTTCGGGCGCATCGACACGCTCTTTAACAACGCCGGCATCTCGCGCCCCGCCGCTCCGATCGACGAACTGCCGCTTCAGGACTGGTTCGACACGGTTTCGGTGAACCTCAACGGCATGTTCCTTTCTGCCCGCGCCGCGTTTCGCCAGATGCGCGCGCAGGACCCGCAAGGCGGGCGGATCATCAACAACGGCTCGATCTCGGCCCACGCGCCGCGCCCCGGCTCGGTTGCCTATACGACCACGAAACACGCGATTACCGGGCTCACGAAGACACTGGCGCTCGACGGGCGACGCTTTTCCATCGCCTGCGGCCAGATCGACATCGGCAACGCGCGGACCGAGCTGGCCGCGAAGATGGAGACCGGCGTGCCGCAGGCCGACGGCAGCATCCGGGCCGAGCCGATGATGGACGTGGCCGAGGTGGCCGGGGCGGTCCTCCATATGGCCAGCCTGCCGCTGACCTCCAATGTGCTGACCTTGACGATCATGGCCACGAACATGCCCTTCACCGGACGCGGCTGACGCTCAGCCGTTCTTCAGAAGGCGGAATGCCGTCGAGGCCGCCCATCCCGCAAGCGCGGCCAGAAAGAGCGCGAGCGAGCCGTAAAGCGCGGGCTGGCCCGTCGCCAGTTCGTAAAGCCAGCGTTCAAGCCCGACTTTGCGCACGTCGATCACGGTTTCATGCCAGGCGACCACGCCGAGGTCGCGCAGAAGGAAGATGCGCGTCCGGTACTCCCCCTCGACAAGGTTCGCCGGCAGGTCGATCTCGGTCGAAAAGAGCGTCTCTTCGCGCAGATCGACGGAGCCCTCCTTCAGCGAATAAAGGCCGTTGTTCTCGCGGATGCGGATCAGTGCCTCGCTGAAGGCCGGGCTGTCCGAGATCTCTTGCGGGGCCCCGACGGAGCGGATCATCTGCGGCACCGAGATCTTGTGGCGCAGATCCTCGGTCCAGGACATCGCCTCGTAGAGCGGCCGCGTCGTGGCGACGGCATAGAAGCTGGGTGCATGATCGACCTCGACCGCGGCGGTATTCGCCCAGATGCCGAAGACATGGCTCTTGCGGCGCACGGTCAGCGGGGTCGAGGGTCCCTCGACGGTGACGATCACGTCGAGCGGATGCACGGGGATCGCCTCTTCCCGCTTCACGGCGCCATAGATCAGAAGGTCCGACCCGTCGAAATTCGCCGTGATCGAGATGCGATCCTGGCTGAGGCCCGCGACGACCCCTTCGCCCGCGGTCGAGGGGCCGGCAAGCAGAAGAACAAGGGCAGCGGCAAGGTGTCTCATGGCCGCTTCACCGGCGTGATCGAGTAAAGCTCGGACGGCATGAGGAGAAGGTCGAGCGCGATCTTGAAGCAGACCGAAAGAACGAGGAGTGCCAGGAGGACCCGCAGCTGCTCGGCCTTCAGCTTTGCCCCGAGCCGCGTACCGATCTGCGCGCCGACGACGCCGCCGAGGATCAGCAGAAGCGCCAGCATCAGGTCCACCGACTGGTTCGTCCACGCATGCATGAAGGTGGTGAAGCCGGTGACGAAGATGATCTGAAAGAGCGATGTCCCGATCACGACCTTGGTCGGCATGCCGAGAAGGTAGATCATCGCCGGCACCATGATGAAGCCGCCGCCGACCCCCATGATCGCGGCGAGCACACCGACGAAGACGCCGACAAGAAGCGGCGGCACGACCGAGATATAGAGGCCCGAGGCCCGGAACTTCATCTTGAAGGGCAGGTTGTGCAGCCAGAGGTGCTGGTGCCGCTTTGTCGAGACCGGGATGCCCTTCCGGTCCCGGTTCAGCGCCCGCAGGCTTTCCTGCAGCATCAGCAGCCCGACGAGCCCGAGGAAGAGCACATAGGACAGCTGGACGACCAGGTCGATCTGGCCCAGCCGCGAGAGCTGGTTGAACACCCAGACACCCATACCCGATCCGATGAGGCCGCCGACAAGCAGCACCAGACCCATGCGGATATCGACGGTCCTGCGCTTCAGATGCGCCAGCACCCCCGAAACCGAGGATGCCACGACCTGGTTTGCGCCCGTGGCCACGGCGACGGTTGGCGGCACGCCGATGAAGAACAAGAGCGGCGTGATGAGAAAGCCCCCGCCGACCCCGAAAAGCCCGGACAGCACACCGACAAGACCACCGATTCCCAGAAGAGCGAAGGCGTTGACCGAAACCTCCGCGATGGGCAGGTAGATCTGCATCGTCGTGCTGTTTCCGCTGAATTCGGGCGCCTGGCCCAGTCTTGCCCCCATGGGGCGGCGCTGTCAAACGGGCGCCTCAGCCCGCGTCCCGCAGATATCGTCGGAGCACCCGTTCCAGCTTGGCCGCGCCAAGCGGGGCCATCGCCTTTGTATGTTCGTGGCTGATTTTTTCCTCGCTCATGCCGGCGGCCATGTTGGTGATGACCGAGATCGCGGCGACCTTCAGGCCAAGGAACCGCGCAAGGATCACCTCCGGGACGGTGGACATGCCGACGGCATCGCCGCCGAGGATCCTGATGGCGCGGATCTCGGCCGGGGTCTCGAAGGATGGGCCGGAATACCAGGCATAGACGCCCTCGGCGAGGTCCACGCCTTCGGCCTTTGCGGCGTCCCGCAGGGCTGCGCGTATCGCTGGATCATGGGCGTCCGTCATCGGCACGAACCGGGCATCGGACGCCTCTCCGATCAGCGGATTGAGGCCGGAAAAGTTGATATGGTCCGAGAGCATCATGAGCGATCCGGGCGGCGTCTCGGGGCGCAGGGACCCGGCGGCGTTGGTGACGATCAGCTTCTCGGCGCCAAGGGCCTTCAGCACCTCCAAGGAAAGGCGCATCGCGTCCCCCTTGCCGCTCTCGTAATAGTGGGCGCGCCCCCCGAAGACCGCGACCCGCGCGCCTTCCAGCGTTCCGATGGCGAGCTTGGGGGTGTGGCCCGACACCCCGGCATGGGGAAAGCCGGGCAGGTCGGCATAGTCGATCTGCACGCCCTCGACCTCGCCCGCGATATGGCCAAGGCCGGAGCCGAGGATGAGCCCGTGGCTGACCGGCGCATCGCCTGTGCGGGCGCGGATCAGGGCGGCGAGCTCAGCGCTCCTTGACATAGGGCTCCCCCCCCGCGCGGGGCGGGATCGCGCGGCCGATGAAGCCGGCGAGGACGACGACGGTCAGGATATACGGGAGCGCATCCAGCATCGGCACCGGCACGTCGATGCCGATACTCTTCTTGATGACATCGGGGCGGAGCGCGAGGGCCTGGAAGAAGCCGAAGAGGAGCGTCGCCATCAGTGCATACCACGGCCGCCACTTGGCGAAGATGAGCGCGGCGAGAGCGATGTAGCCCCGGCCCGCCGTCATCTCTTTCCCGAAGCCCGCCTGAAGCCCGGCCGCCATGTAGGCGCCGGCGATGCCGCAAAGAAGCCCCGTGATCATTACGGCGGTGTAGCGCAGCCGCACGACCGAGATGCCGGCGGTGTCGACCGAGGCGGGGTTTTCCCCGACGGCCCGCAGCCGCAGGCCAAAGCGGGTCCGGTAGAGCACCCACCAGGTCACCGGCACGGCCAGCAACGCGACATAGACAAGCGCGCCGTGGCCCGAGAGGACTTCCCTGTAAAAGGGGCCGAGGATCGGAATGCCGGAAAGCGCCTCGGCGAAGGGCAGCTCGATGGGGTTGAATCGGGCGGTGCCGGAGAGGGGCGGCGTCCGCCCGCCCTGCTTGAAAAGCGATTGCGCCGCCAGCACCGTGATGCCCGAGGCGACGAAGTTCAGCGCGACGCCGGAGATCAGCTGGTTGCCCCGGAAGGTGATCGAGGCTACGCCGTGGATCACTGCGAAGACCATGGACCCGGCAATGCCCGCCAGCAGGCCGATCCAGACGTTCCCGGTCAGGGCGGCGACGGCACCCGTACACATCGCGGCCGCCAGCATCTTGCCCTCGAGCCCGATGTCGAAGATGCCGGAGCGTTCGGAGTAGAGCCCGGCGAGGCAGGCGAGGAGGAGCGGTGTGGCGAGCCGCATGGTTGAGTCGAGGATCTGGAGGAGCGTTGCGTAATCCATCACGCGGCCCTCGCTTTCGGCCGGAAGAAGAGGCCGAGCATCATCCGCACCATGTGGTCGAGCGCGCCGGTGAAGAGGATCACGAGGCCCTGCACGACGGTCCTGAGTTCGATGGGGATCGAGGTCCAGAGGCCAAGCTCCGCCCCGCCCTGATAGAGAAACCCGAAGAGGATCGCGGCGAGGAAGACGCCAAGCGGGTGGTTGCGGCCCATCAGCGCGACGGCGATGCCGATGAAGCCCGCACCTTCCGAGGAGTTCTGCAGAAGACGCCCGCTTTCCCCCATGACGTTGTTGATCGACATGAGCCCCGCGAGCGCGCCCGAGATCAGCATCGCGATCATCGTCACGCGCACCGGCTTGATCCCGGCGTAAAGCGCCGCCGGTTCGGACTTGCCGAAGGCGCGGATCTCGTAGCCGAGCCTCGTGCGCCAGAGGAGGAGCCAGACCAGCCAGCAGGCGAGGAGTGCCACGAAGAGCGTCACGTTGGCCGGCACCTGCTTGGTGAAGATCAGGCTGAGGCCGGGGATCTCGTGCAGCGTCGGTAGGTCGGTGCCGGCGCCGAACCGGGCGCTGGCCGGGTCCATGCTGCTTGGGGGGCGCAGGTGTTCGACGAGAATGTAGATCAGAAGCGCGGCGGCGATGTAGTTGAACATGATCGTCGTGATGACGATATGGCTGCCGCGTTTGGCCTGAAGATAGGCCGGGATTGCCGCCCAGGCCGCCCCGAAGAGCGCGCCGCCGATCATCGCGGCGGGCAGCGCGAGCGTCCAGTGCGGCCAGGGCAGGGCAAGGCAGACGAGCGCCACGCCAAGCCCGCCAAGCTGGGCCTGCCCCTCGCCGCCGATGTTGAAGAGGCTCGCATGGAACGCGACTGTGACCGCAAGGCCGGTGAAGATGAAGCTGGTCGCGTAGTAAAGCGTGTAGCCCCAGCCGTAGGGCGACCCGACCGCGCCATCCACCATGACCTTCAGCGCCTCGCTCGGGCTTTGCCCGATGGCGAGAATCACGAGCGCCGAGATGATCCCGGCGAGGAGGAGGCTGATGAGCGGGACGAGGACGACATCGGCCCAGCGGGGAAGTTTGGTCATGCCGCGTCCTTCCCCGTCACCCCGGCCATGAGTAGGCCAAGCTCGCGTTCATTGGTCTTGTCCGGATCGCGTTCGCCCATGATGCGGCCGTCGAACATGACGGCGATGCGGTCGGAGAGGCTCATGATCTCGTCCAGTTCCACGCTGACCAGCAGCACGGCCTTGCCGGCGTCGCGCAGCTCCACGATGCGCTTGTGGATGAACTCGATGGCGCCGATATCGACGCCGCGCGTGGGCTGGCCGACGAGCAACAATTCGGGGTTCCGCTCGATCTCGCGCGCGAGGATGATCTTCTGCTGGTTGCCGCCGGAAAAGCTTTTCGCGGCGAGGGTCGGGATCGGCGGGCGGACGTCGAAGCGTTCCATCTTGCCCTTGGTGTCCTCAAGGATCGCGTCGTTGTCCATCAGAAGCGAATTCTTCTGATAGGCCGGATCGTTGTGATAGCCGAAGGCCACGTTTTCCCAGGCGGCGAAATCCATGATCATGCCGAGATGCTGGCGATCCTCGGGCACATGGGCGATGCCTTTTTCGCGGCGCGACTGGCCGTCGGATTTCGTGCCCGTCAGGTCGAGTTCCTCGCCATTCAGACGCACGGTGCCGGTGGCGCGGCCGAAGCCGCCGAGGACTTCCAGAAGCTCGGACTGGCCGTTGCCGGCGACCCCGGCGATGCCGAGAATCTCGCCCGCGCGGATCTGGAACGAGATGCCCTTGACGCGCTCGACCTTGTCCTCGTCCACCACGCGCAGGTTCTCGACCTCCAGCACCACCTTGCCAAGCTGCGCCGGCCCCTTGGCGACATCGAGCAGCACCTTGCGGCCGACCATCAGTTCGGCCAGCTCCTCGGGGCTGGTGTCCTTGGTCTTGACCGTCGCCGTCATCTCGCCGCGCCGCATGACCGAGACCGTATCGGTGATCTCCATGATCTCGCGCANNGCAGCTTGTGGGTGATGAGGATGACTGTCTTGCCCTGCTCCTTCAGGCCCCGGAGGATGCGGAAGAGGTGGTCGGCCTCGTCCGGGGTCAGGACCCCGGTGGGCTCGTCGAGGATCAGGATGTCGGCCTGCCGGTAAAGCGCCTTCAGGATCTCCACCCGCTGCTGGTGGCCGACGCTGAGTTCCTCGATCACCTCTTCGGGGTCGACGTCCAGTTCGTATTCCTGCGCCAGCTCGCCCAGCACCTTGCGGGCTTTGGCGAGCGAGGGACGAAGCAGCGCGCCGTCCTCGGCGCCGAGGATCACGTTCTCGAGGACGGTGAAATTCTGCACCAGCTTGAAATGCTGGAAGACCATGCCGATGCCGGCGCGGATCGCGGCCTGACTGTCGGGAATCTGTGTCGGCTTGCCGCCGATCAGGATCTCGCCCGAGTCGGCCTTGTAGAAGCCGTAGAGGATCGACATCAGCGTGGACTTTCCCGCGCCGTTCTCGCCGATGATGCCGTGGATCGTGCCCTTGGCGACCTGGATCGAGATATCCTTGTTCGCCTGCACCGGGCCGAAGGCCTTGGAGATGCCCTTCAGCTCTATGGCAAAGGGGGCGGCCGTTTCCGGCCGCCCCGTATCCTTGCCCGCAGCCATCAGAAGGTCGCGGCGGGGCAGGTATTGTCGGTCATGTAGTCGTGGACCGTCAGCTCGCCCGCCTTGATCTTGCCGGCCGCGGCATCGACCGCCGCCTTCATGTCGTCAGTGACGAGGCTGGCATTGTTGTCGTCGAGCGCATAGCCGACCCCATCGTTCGCAAGACCCATCACGTTGATGCCGGGCTTGAGGTCGGCACCTTCCTTGAAGGCCTCGTAGACCGCGTTGTCGACGCGCTTCAGCATCGAGGTCAGGACCTGGCCGGGATGCAGGTAGTTCTGGTTGCTGTCGACGCCGATCGACAGGATGCCCTCGTCGGCGGCGGCCTGCAGGACGCCGATCCCGGTGCCGCCTGCGGCGGCATAGATCACGTCAGCGCCCTGGCTCTTTTGCGCCTTCGCGAGTTCCGCGCCCTTCACAGGGTCGTTCCAGGCCGCAGGCGTGGTGCCGGTCATGTTGATGACGACGGTCGCATCCGGCTTCACCGCCTTCACGCCCTCGGCATAGCCGCAGGCGAACTTGCGAATGAGCGGAATGTCCATGCCGCCAATGAAGCCGACGGTGCCGGATTTCGACGCCATCGCCGCCATCATGCCGACAAGGTAGGAACCCTCATGCTCGTTGAAGACCACCGATTTCACGTTCGGCTGCTCGACCACCATGTCGATGATCGCGAACTTGGTGTCCGGAAAGTCCGGCGCGACGGTATTGAGGACATCGCCGAAGGCAAAGCCGGTCATCACGACAGGGTTGGCGCCCGCCTCGGCCAGACGGCGCAGCGCCTGTTCGCGCTGGGCCTCGGACTGCATCTCCAGCTCCTTGTAGGTGCCGCCGGTTTCCTTCGCCCACTTCTCGGCGCCGTTGAAGGCGGCCTCGTTGAACGACTTGTCGAACTTGCCGCCAAGGTCGAAGATGATCGCCGGATCGGCCAGCGCCGCGCCAGACATCAGCGCAAGGCTCGCGGCCGCGCCGAGGAACTTATGCATCATACTCATGGAAAACTCCCGGTTGGTAACCTGTGTTGATCCACGTCCCGGGCCATCCGCCGGGGTGGCCGTCACTGCGCGGATTGAGGAAGATTAGGGCGAAACCGCGCGGGGCGGTCAATAGCTATTTCAGGGCACGTGCCGCGAAGTTTGACCGGCCGGTCAAGGCGCCTTGCGATCAGCCTGTCGCATGACCACGGCGTCGAGAGGTGCTGCCCCCGGACGGGCGTAGTAACCCCTTCGCCGGCCGGCGGGTTCAAAGCCGCCCTCGAGGTAAAGCGCGATGGCGCCGGCATTGTCCGAAGCGACCTCGAGGAACGCGGTCCCGGCCCCGCGCGCGCGCGTCTCCTCCAAAAAGCGGGCAAGAAGCCGGCGGCCCGTCCCGGCGCGGCGGCGGCCGGGATCGACGGCGAGCGTCAGAAGCTCCGCCTCGCCGGCGATGGCCCGTCCGATCAGGAAGCCGGCATCTTCGGTCAGAAGAAAGGCGCCGGGCGCCGCGAGGGTCGCCGCGATCTCTTCCGCGCTCCAGGGCCTTGGAGTCTCGAAGCAGCGCGCATGAAGTGCCGCCAGCGCCGCGAGCTCGGGCGTCACGGCAGGATCACCGGTGGCGCCTCGCGCATCGGCGCGGCATCGGCCGGACGCAGGTAGAGGGGGGCGGGGCGCGAAAGGGCGTTCCCCCGGCGTTCCGAGGCAATCCGCGCGATGTTGCCCGCCATCTCTGCGCCCGAAAGGTCGGAGAGCCAGAGCACCGGCGCATCGAGCGCCTCCACGGCGGTGGCGGGAAGCAGCTCTGGCGCGGTGTCCGGGCCGAACCGCTGGAGATAGGCCTGAGCGCGCGGCGCCTCGATCGCGACCCAGAGAGGCCGCGGGCCGGCGAACGCACGCGCCTCGAATCCGGTGACACCGATGGCCGGCACCGCAAGGCCGAGCGCAAGGCCGCGCGCGGCCGCGACCGCGATGCGAACGCCGGTGAAGTTCCCCGGGCCGATACCGACACCGAGTGCGGCAAGGTCGCGCCAGCCCGCGCCGGCCTCGGCAAGCACCTCCTCGAGCATCGGCATCAGGCGCTCGGCCTGGCCCCGGCCCATCTCCTCGCTGCGCGCTGCAAGCAGGACATCGCCCGACAGCAAAGCGGCCGCGCAATGCGCGGCCGATGTATCGAAGGCCAGGATCAGCGGGGCCGTCATCGCTCAGGCGGCGACGGGACGCACTTCGGTCACTTCGGGGATGTAGTGACGCAGAAGGTTCTCGATCCCCATCTTCAGCGTGAGCGTCGAGGAGGGGCATCCGGCGCAGGCGCCCTGCATGTGAAGGTATACGACCCCCCTGTCGAAGCCGTGGAACGTGATGTCGCCGCCATCCTGCGCGACTGCCGGGCGCACGCGGGTGTCCAGGAGTTCCTTGATCTGCTTGACGATGTCGCCATCCGGCCCGTCCTCGCCCGCATGGGCATCGGCCTTCGGGGCCTCGCCCTCGATCACCGGGGCGCCGGACTGGAAATGCTCCATGATCGCGCCAAGGATCGCCGGTTTGATGTGTTCCCAAAGGACGCCCTCGGCCTTGGTCACGGTGACGAAATCGCTGCCGAAGAAGACGCCCGTGACGCCGTCCACCGCGAAGATGCGGCGGGCGAGGGGCGATTTCGCCGCAGTGTCGGGCGCCGGAAAGTCCGCCGTGCCCACGTCAAGGACGGCAAGGCCGGGCAGGAATTTCAGCGTGGCGGGGTTCGGCGTGGATTCGGTCTGGATGAACATGGGCGCGCCTCCATAGCGGACCCCGATATGCGCCCCGGCCCCTGCGAAGTCAAGGTTTGGAACGATTCTAAAGCGCCGCACCCCTGCGCCCGGCTTGCGGTTGCGGCGGCGCGTCCGTAACGCTGGCACCGGAGGTCCGCCATGTCGCTCACCGTCTTCCTTGCCGTGCTGGGCGCCGCCCTTCTTCATGCGAGCTGGAACGCGCTTGTGCGGATCGGCGCCAGCCGCATCGGCACGATGATGGTGCTGTCGGGCGTGCAGGGCCTGATCGGCCTTGCCGTCGTCGCGACCCAGCCCCTGCCCGAAGCCAAGGTCTGGCCCTGGCTTCTCGCCTCCGGCGCGATCCATTCCGCCTACAAGATCTTGCTCACCTACGCCTACGAGCACGGCGACCTCAGCCGCGTCTATCCGCTCGCGCGCGGGACCGCCCCGATGATCACGCTGCTTGTCGGTGTACTCTGGCTCTCCGAGGCTGCGTCGGGGACCGAGGTCGCGGGGATCCTCCTCCTCGGGCTCGGCATCCTCCTCCTCGCGCGGGGCGTCTGGACCGGTGGGGAATCGCGCCGGATGCTGCCCTTCGCCTTCGGGTCGGCCTGCGCCACGGCGGGATACACGCTGGTGGACGGCCTTGGCGCACGGGTCGCGGGGAACGCCACACAGTTCGTCGGCTGGCTTTTCGTCATCGACGGCGTGATCTTTGCCGCGGCGATGCTGGCGCTCAGGGGGCGGTCCGCGGTGCCCTCCGCACCACGCGTCTGGGCACTCGGCAGCCTTGGCGCCGCGGCGTCCTATGGTTCCTATGCCATCGCGGTCTGGGCGATGACGCTTGCGCCGATCGCGCTGGTCGCGGCCCTGCGGGAAACCTCGATCCTTTTTGCGGTACTGATCGGCTGGCTCGGCTTTGGCGAGAAGATGACCGCAGGCAAGGCGGTCTCGGTTGCGATGATCGCGGGCGGCGTGGCGCTGACCCGCATCTGACCAAAGGCGCCTGATCCGAGAAGATCCGGCTCAGGCGGCGTGGCCACGTTCCGGGAAGAGCTGCTGCGCCACCCCTGCAACGAGAAGATAGACCGAGGTCGCCGCGAGGCCCCAGTGCGCAAGCTCTCCTGCGGCGAAATCGACCCAGGCGGAGCGCGCGGCGAACCCCACCCAGAGAAGCGCCACAGGCAGCGTGATCCAGCGCCAGCGGTCGGTCCGGACCGGATGCACGAACTTGAGGTTGGTGAACATCGTCGCCGCCAGTGCCACGATGACGGCGAGCATCAGGTAGAAATTCGGCTCGATCGCGAAGAGCACCAGCACCACCATGTTCCAGCAGGCCGGGAACCCCGCAAAGGAGTTGTCCTTGGTCTTCATCCGCGTGTCGACGAAGTAGATGACGCTGGCATAGGTGATGACGATGATCGCGCACCATCCCGTCCAGCCGGGCAGGAGGCCGGACTGGAACAGCGCGAAGGCCGGGATGAACACATAGGTCAGGTAGTCGATGATGAGGTCGAGCAGCACCCCGTCATAGGTCGGCCAGTAGGTTTTGACGTGGAAGTGCCGCGCGAGCGGACCGTCGATGCCGTCGACGATCAGCGCGACGACCAGCCAGAGGAACATCAGGCTCCACTTTTCCTCGACCGCCGCCAGCATGGCGAGCATCGCGAGGACCGCGCCGGTGGCGGTGAAAAGATGGACGAGTAGGGCCTTGATACGTGCACTCATGCCAGCGTCATGACGGAAATGGTGGCGCCGCGCAACCGTGCCGGGTGCGTCATGTCCCGGCGCCGGGTTGCCTGCGCCGATAGTCGCGGATGAAGTCCGCCGCCGCAACATGTCCGAGAAGGCGCGCCTCTTCCTCTGCGGTCGCGTAGCTGTCGATCCGGGTGCGCGCTGCGCGGTCGGCACCCCGGTCGAGCAGAAGCGCGATGAGGTCGCGGCGGGCGGGCGTCGCGCAGGCGGCCCGATGCAGCGCTGTCCAGTCGTTCATGCCCCGCTGGTTCACCTCCGCTCCGTAGTCGAGGAGGAGCGCGATCACCTCGGCCCGGTCCGGCTTCATGCGATCAATGGCGGTGTGAAGCGACGGGAATCCGCAGTCCGAAGGAGCGTTCGGGTCAGCGCCGTTGTCGAGGAGCCACCGGATCGTCTCGATCGGGCAAAGGGCGATGGCTTCAAGGAAACCGGGGCAGTCGCCGCGTCCGATCAGGTCAGGGATTTGCACCTTCAGCCGTTCCAGCGCGGCCAGATCGCCCTCGCACATCGCCGCCCAGAGAACCTCGCCGGGGTCCGCGCTCATGTGCCCGCCCCGGCGCGTGACCGCGGGTGGGCCTTCTCGTAGACCTCCATCAGGCGGGTCGTATCGACCGCCGTATAAGCCTGGGTCGTCGAAAGCGAGGCGTGGCCGAGGAGCTCCTGAATCGCCCTAAGGTCGCCGCCCGCCGACAGAAGATGCGTCGCGAAGCTGTGGCGCATGGCGTGCGGCGTGGCGGTCGCCGGCAGGCCGAGCGCGAGGCGCGCCTGCTCCATGGCCTTCGCGATGAGGCGCGGATTCAGCGGGCCGCCCCGGGCGCCCCGGAAAAGCGGCGCCTGCGGCTCGTCCGCGACGGGGAAGGGGCAGAGCCGGGCATAGGCCGCAACCGCGCTGCGGGCGGCGGGCAGGACCGGCACGATCCGCTCTTTCCCGCCCTTGCCGCGAATCCGCAGGACCTCGGGCAGCGGGCTTTCGCGGCCCGTCAGACCCAGCGCCTCGGAAATCCGCAGGCCGCAGCCGTAAAGCAGCGTCGCGACGGCGGCATCGCGCGCCGCGATCCAGTCCTCGCGCGGCTGGCTGCCCATCGTGCCGATCACCTCGCGCGCGGCGCCTTCGGTCAGAGGGCGCGGCAGCTTGCGCTGGAACTTGGGGCTGCGGGCGGCGAGGATCGCCGTCGGCTCGGATCCGTCGCGTTCGGCGATCGACCGCGCGAAGCCCTTCACAGCCGAGAGCGCCCGTGCGAGCGAGCGCGCCGAGGTGCCGCGCCCGCGTTCATGCGCCATCCAGGCGCGCATCTCGCTTTGCGTCACCCGGGCAAGCCGGGCTGGTCCGATCTCCTCGCCGCGATGCGTCGCAAGGAAGGCGAGGAAACCGGTCACGTCGGTGCGATACGCCTTCACCGTGTTCGCAGCCGCCCCGTCCAGCGCGACAAGCCGGTCCAGCCAGTCCGAGAGGGCCGTGCGCAGGGCGGCAGAGAGGGCGAGGCTCATCGCCCGCCCTCAGGCCAGCCAGCGCCGCATCGCCCGCTCGAAGACGCCGCCGAAGAAGGTCAGAAGGTCGGTGCCCTGGTTGGCGCGGAAATGATGCGGGTCCTCGGCGCCGAGCGCGAGCATCCCCGGCAGCCGCCCACGCCCGAGATCGAGCCTGAGCGCCGCCTCGGAGCGGATCCAGTCGCCGGAATCGCCGTAGATCGAGTCGGTGTCCGGCAGGGTCTGGCGCAGCACGACGGGGCGCGTCTGCACCAGCCGCCCGCCGGTCATGTAGGTATCGACGAACCCCGGCTCGGCCACGCACAGCACCTCGCCCAACCGGTCAAGCGTCGTATCATGGCCCGGCTGCACGGTCTCGAGGACAAGGCGCACGCAATCGACACGCAGGATCTCGGCGACCTCGCCGGCGAGGTTCTTCACGAAATCCTCGAATCCGACCGGATCGAGCATCCTGAGGATCGCGCGGTGCACCTGGTTGGTGCCGGCAAGATTCTCGTAGGCCGCGGCGATCACCGAGCGGTGCGTATCCTCAAGCCGGTCGAGCCGCGCCTCGAGCCGTTCCATCGCGATGCCGCGAAGGTCCACGATGTTGGTGCCCATCGCGCGCTCGTTCGCGGCGATCAGCGCCTTCATCAGGTCGCGGTCCTCGAGGATGACCTCGGGTTCGGCGATCAGTCTGTCCCGGATATCCTGCGCGATCGTCGCGGATTCGGCGGTCTTCATCGTGCGTTGTCCTGCCCGTCTCTTTTCGATTTGGCCGGACCTTAGCAGCGACCGGACGGGACTTCCGCAACTTTTTCGGCCGCGCGAGCCGCGGCGCGACAAAGCGTTGCGCTTTCGCACTGCCCGCTCAGGGGCGCGCCCTCAGATGATGGACTGGCCGGTCTTCGCCCAGTCCTTCAGGAACTGGTCAAGGCCCCTGTCGGTCAGCACATGGCTGGCCATCGCCTTGATGACCGCGGGCGGGGCGGTGATGACGTCGGCGCCGATCTTCGCGCAGTCGGTGATGTGGTTCACCGAGCGGATCGAGGCGGCGAGGATCTCGGTCTTGAAATCGTAGTTGTCGTAGATCGTGCGGATATCCGCGATCAGCTCGATCCCGTCGATGTTGTTGTCGTCGAGCCGGCCGATGAAGGGCGAGATGAAGCTGGCGCCGGCCTTGGCGGCAAGGATCGCCTGCGCGGCCGAGAAGCAGAGCGTGACATTGACCATGTGGCCCTCGGATGCGAAAGCCTTGCAGGCGGTCAGCCCGTCCCAGGTCAGGGGCACCTTGATCGCGATGTTGGGGGCGATCTTGGCCAGCTTCAGTCCTTCCGCGATCATCGCCTTGGCCTCGGTGGCCACGACCTCGGCCGAGACCGGGCCGGAGACCATGTCGCAAATCTCTTTCGTCACCTCGAGGATGTCGCGCCCCGATTTCAGGATCAGCGAGGGGTTGGTCGTGACGCCATCGACCATGCCGAGGTCGTTGAGTTCCTTGATGGCGGCGACGTCGGCGGTATCGACGAAGAATTTCATGGGGCGGGTCCTGTCGCTGAAAGAAGCTGTCGGTCGCGGTATTAGCGCAAACATGCGCCTCCGGGAACCCGCGAAAGGGGGCACCCGTGCCCGCGCTTGAGTTTTTCGACGAGGGCGCGCTGGTCTCGGTCCTGACGACCGAACCCCTGGGCCGTGCGCTCGACTACCGCGCGCCGGAGGGGGGCTGTTTCCTCGGCGCCTTCGTCGAGGTGCCCTTGGGGCCGCGCCGGGTGACGGGCGTGGTCTGGGGCGCTGGCGAGGGCGGCTATGACCTTGCCAAGGTCCGGCCCGTGACGCGGGTCTTGGATGCGGCGCCGATGGGCGAGGCGATGCGGGCGTTCCTCCTCCGTGCCTCGGATTACACGCTGACGCCGCTGCCGGCGATGCTGCGGCTGGCGACGCGGGCGCCGGGGCTGGCCGATCCGCCGGGACCGCGCAAGGTCTACCGCAAGGGCTGGGTCGAGCCCGACCGGATGACCGAGGCGCGCGGCCGGGTGCTCGACGTTCTCGACGAATACGGCGGTGCGGCCTTTACGCTGGGCGAGCTTGCGGGGCTGGCGGGTGTGACGACGAGCGTGGTGAAAGGCCTCGTCAAGCAGGGCGCCGTGGCCGAGGAGGAGGCGCCGCGCGATCTGCCCTATCCGCGCCTTGACCCCGACGTGGCGGGCAAGGCACTGGCCGACGATCAGGCCGCAGCAGCCGAGGCTCTGCGCGCGGGTCTGCGCGCGGGCCGCTATGGCACGACGCTGCTCAAGGGCGTCACCGGGTCGGGCAAGACCGAGGTTTACCTCGAGGCCGTCGCCGAGTGCTTGCGGCAGGGGCGGCAGGCGCTGGTGCTGCTGCCCGAAATCGCCCTCACCGCGGAGTTCCTGACGCGGGTCGAGGTGCGGTTCGGCGCGATGCCCGGCGAATGGCATTCGGGCGTGACCCAGACGGAACGGCGGCGGCTCTGGCGGATGGCCGGGGAGGGGGGCGTCGGGCTGGTCGTCGGGGCGCGGTCCGCGCTCTTCCTGCCGTTTCGCGACCTTGGCCTGATCGTCGTCGATGAGGAACACGACACCTCCTACAAGCAGGAAGACGGCGCGCTCTACAATGCCCGTGACATGGCGGTGCTGCGCGCGTCCCTCTGCGATGCACAGGTGGTGCTGGCCTCGGCCACGCCATGCCTTGAAAGCTGGACCAACGCCGAGGCGGGGAAATACGCGCGGATCGACCTCACCTCGCGCTTCGGCACCGCCGAACTGCCCGAAATGCGGGCGATCGACATGCGGGCGGAGCGGCTGCAACCGAACCGCTGGATCGGGCCGACCCTGTCCGCCGCCGTGCAGGACCGGATCGGGCGCGGCGAACAGGCGTTATTGTTCCTGAACCGGCGCGGCTACGCGCCCGTCACCATATGCCGCGCTTGCGGCCACCAGATCGGCTGCGACCATTGCGACGCGCGAATGGTCGAACACCGGTTCCTCAAGCGCCTCGTCTGCCACCAGTGCGGCGAGACGAAGCCGATGCCAGAGGCTTGCCCCTCCTGCGGCGCCGAGGGGCGGCTCGCCCCGGTGGGGCCGGGGGTGGAGCGGCTCGCCGAAGAGGTGGCCGAGCGCTTCCCCGAGGCGCGGGTGGCCGTGCTGTCCTCGGACCTTTTCGGCTCGGCCCGCGCACTGAAGGAGAAGATCGCCGAAATCGGGGGCGGTGGCGCCGACATCATCATTGGCACGCAACTGGTCGCGAAGGGGCACAACTTTCCCCTTCTGACGCTGGTGGGGGTGATCGACGCCGACCTCGGATTGCAAGGGTCGGACCTGCGCGCTGCGGAACGGACCTTTCAACTGATGCGCCAGGTCTCGGGCCGCGCGGGCCGGAGCGAGAAGCCCGGCGTCGCCATGCTGCAGACCTTTCAGCCCGAGCATCCGGTAATCCGCGCGATCCTCTCGGGTGACGAGGAAGCCTTTTGGCGTGCCGAGGCGGCCGAGCGTCAGGCGGCAGGGATGCCGCCCTACGGGCGCCTCGCGGGGATCGTGCTCTCCGCCCCGGACGTGCAGACCGTCTTCGACTTCGGCGCCGAGCTTGCCCGCCGCGACGCGCCCCTCAGGCGGATCGGGGCGCGGGTCTTCGGTCCCGCCCCGGCGCCCGTCGCACGGGTCAGGGGGCGGCACCGGGTGCGGCTGCTCGTGAAGGCCGCAAAGGGCGTGGCACTGCAACCTGCTTTGGCCGAATGGGTGGGGCAGTTGAAGGTCCCGAACACCCTGCGCCTGTCGATCGACATCGATCCGCAGAGTTTCTACTGACCCGCGCAACCGGAGGGCGGCTTGTCGCGCCTCACCGCTTTGACTACCAAGAGGCCGGTCAGGGGAGAGATTTGCGATGGACATCCAGTATTCGCCGAAATACCGCGAACTCTTCGCCGAACACATTCCACGCTTCATGGTGCTGGAGATCGAGCCGATCATGAAACGGCTGGGGCACGCCCCCGCGCGGCCACTTTGCGTCTTCGACGTCGGCGCCAATGTCGGCGGCTGGACCATGGCGCTGCTCAGCCATTCCGGGCCCTGGATCGGCGAGGTGCACATGTTCGAGCCCTTGCCGGCCAACCGGGCACGGCTGGACGAGGCACGGCGCGACGGGCTTTTTCGCGGCAATGCGCGGCTTGCGGTCCAGCCCTGCGCGCTCTCTCACGCCGCCGGTACCGCCCGGATCCATTTCGAGGCCGAGGAAAGCCGCCTTGCCTCGATCGACAATTCTGCGGCGATGATGCCGATGCGTGACATCCCTCTGGGGCGTAGCCTCGAGATCGAGACTCGTACCCTCGACGACTATTGCGCCGGGCAGAAGATAGAGCGCATCGATATCCTCAAGATCGACGTCGAGGGGCACGAGATGTCAGTCCTGCGGGGCGCCGAGCGTATGTTCCGGGAAAAGCGCATCGGCATCGTCGCCTATGAGCTTGGACCCCACCAGATCGAACGCCGCGAGTTCTTTCGCGACTTCTTCCGCTTCTTCGAGGGCCACGGCTACCAGAACCACCGCTACCGCGAGAACGGCTGGTCCACGATGCCGATCAAGGCGTACCGGCCGGGTTTCGAGACCTTCGATCAGGTGGTGATGCGGATGGCGGTGCACCCCGACTATGCCGACGCCTGAGGCTGCGGCCTAGATCAGCTGATCGTAGGCGGCGACGGCGATCGCGCGCAGCGTCTCGCGCGGGATATCTCCCGCCACGGCATAGCTGAGCGCGCCGTCGATCCAGTAAAAACCCTGCGCGTTGCCGCGCTCGATGAAACGGAAGGCTGTGTCGCCGGTGCCGGTGCCCGGTGCGGCGTAAAGCGTCACGCGGTGGCCCGCCCCGTCCTCGTACATGAACATCGCGGCCGGTCCGGTGTCGGCCGGCAAGAGCCGCCCGCCGATCAACCGGAACCCGGCCGAGGCGAAATCGGGGGCCTTGATCGGATGGCCGAGCCGCTTGGAGAGCCACTGCGTCAGATGCTCCGCCTCGGCGGCCCCGACCTCGACGGGATGGACGACCTCGGTGACATAGGTTGCATGGGCGATCAGGGCGTTTTCCGCGAAACGGGCGCCGGTCGTGCCCGCGGGGGGCTGGTGTCCGGCGAGGTACCCCCCGGCCGCGCCGAGAAGAAGCAGCGCGACCGCGCCGGCAAGGCGGAGCGGTAGGGCCATGCGCGCCCGCGCTCCCGCCCGGTCCTCGGTCCGCGCGGCGATCAGCGCCTGCCGCATCTCCATTGGCAGCGGCTCTCCCAGAACTCCCGCGAAAGCGGCGCCGAGTTCGGCGTCCTGCCGGTCCCATTCCGCGAGAAGCGCGCGCGCCTCGGGATCGGACTGAAGCCGGCGGGCAAGCGCGGCGCGCTCGGCGCTGCCGCCCTCGCCGGCGTGATAGCGGATGAGGTCGTCCTCGGGGATCGCATCCATGTCGGTCATCCTGCGCGCCCCTTCCGCTCTCCCGGCCCGCCACGTCCCGTCATCACCCTGAGGCTCGCCCGTGCCCGGCCGAGGCGCGAGACGAGCGTGCCCTCGGGAACGCCGAGGATCGCCGCGGCCTCCTTCAGGCTCTGCCCCTCGATCGCGACAAGGACGAGCGCCTGGCGCTGATCGACCGGCAGACGCGCCATGGCGGCCTGCACCTCGGTCAGCGCGAGATGGTCGGTGGCGGCCCCTCCGGTGTCGGCGGGCTCGGCAGCGCCGCTCACGACCACAAGGTGATCCGCGGTGCGGCGCAGCCCGTCGCGGTGCAGGTTCAGCATGATTTTCCAGATCCAGGCCGCCACCGGCCCGTCGCCGCGCCAGTGGCTGCGCCGCAAAAGCGCCCGTTCTAGGCTGTCCTGGACAAGATCGTCGGCGGCGGCGGTGTCGCGCGCAAGGGCGCGCGCCGCCCGCCTGAGGCGCGGAATGGCCGCCTCGATCTCGTCCAGAACGCTCATTGTCCTCTCTTACGGCTGGGCGATGTGCCAGGCGTCCTTCACGCCATCGCCGGTGATGTCGCCCGGTTTGGCATCCTTGATCCAAGTGTAGAGCGGCATGCCCTTGAACGTCCACTGATGGGTGCCGTCGGTCCGCTCGGTCATGCCAAAATCGCCCGTCGCCGCGTCGCCCTCGGCTGCCAGCAGGGGCGGCCAGTTGGTCGCGCAGGCATCATAGCAGGTCGAGGCGCCATCCTTGTCGGCATCGAAGGTATAGAGGGTCATGCCCTTGGCATCGGTCAGGACCGCGCCCTTGGCGCTGTCGCCGGTCATCGGCGCAGCGAAAAGGGCAGAGGCGAAGAAGCCGAGGGCGGCGGTCAGAAGCAGCGTGCGGAACATCAGGGTTTCTCCCGGTTGATCGGGTGGCCGTCATGGACACCTCGGGAAGAAGACGCGCGGAGAGGAGTTTTCATCCCGCCGCTCGCGGCCTTGTGATCGTCACGCCGCCGCGCGCTCGGCCCGCTGGTCGAACAGGACATCCGTCGCCATTGCCCCGAGCCACATCGAGAAGAGCGCGAGCCAGGCCGTGCCGGCAAAGATCGACCCGCCGGTGACGCCGGCACCGATGGAACAGCCCCCCGCCAGCATCGCGCCGAACCCCATGAGGACGGCACCGAACATCGAGCGGCGCATGGTGCTTTCGCCCTCGAACCCCTCGAACCTGAACTGACCGGCGATCAGCGCCGAGAGGCCCGCGCCAATCACGACCCCCGGCACGAGGCCGACGTCGAATTCCAGGATGCGCTCGGGCGAGAGGAAGAACATCAGCGTCGCCGCCGAGGGGCCCGAGAAGGTGACGGAGCTGATCGTGACCGGCTCGAAGCTGACCTGCGCGAGGGCGTAGGTCGAGATCCAGCCGAGCGCGACCGCAAAGCCGACGCCCGACGCGAAGACGAGGGTCGAGGCGCCGATCCGGTTGCGGCGCGCGAGGTAGAGCGCGAGCACCGCGATGGCAAGGCCGAGCGCAAGCCCGCTTTCGCGCGGCAGGCCGAGCCAGTCGATGAGGTTGAGGTTGTGCCCGCCTTCCGTCACCGACAGCGCCGCGAGGTCGTTGCGGTAGGGCGACAGGATGCCCTGGAGGCTCATCTGCGCGGTCACGGCGAAGATGAGGCCCGAAACCACAGAGCGGAGGTTGCCCGAGGAGGCGAGAACCAGAAGGCGACCCGGACAGCCGCGCGACAGGACCATCCCGACGCCGAAGACGAGGCCGCCGATCACGGCGCCCGACCACGATCCCGGCACCGCCATCATGCGCGCCTCCTCGGCGCGGAAGACGCCGAGAAGCTCGGCCGCCTGCACCCAGACGAGCGCGGTCGAGAAGCAGAGCAGCCAGACCGCGACGCGGGGGCCGAGCCGGCGGCGGGCGAATTCCACCGTCGCGGCGCGCAGGCAGAAGCGCGAGCGCTGCGCCGCGATGCCGAAGACGATCCCGGTCCCGAGCCCCATGAGTGCGGCCGTCGGCGCCTCGCCGATCCGGTCGATGATCGGAACTAGATCCATGCGCGTCTCCCCCCGACAGAACGGATGCAGGAATTGGAATGCGTCCACCTTGATACAGATCATGCGATCTGTGCAATCCGGCAACGAGCATTGTGCGGACCGCCGTTGCAAACACGCTCGCCACCTTGGGAAAAGCGGCGTAAGGGAGGGCCATGCGCGGACGGACGATCACGCTGGAAGAGGCCCGGAGCCTGCCGCGCTGGCGGCAGCCGGCGTCGCTTCTCTTCCTGATGGCCGCCGCGATGCCCATCGCCTTCGCGACCTGGTCGGCGCTTCTGAACAACTTCGTGAAGGAGGCCGCCGGCTTTACCGGGGTCGAGATCGGCTGGCTGCATACGGTGCGCGAGATCCCCGGGTTCCTCGCCATCGGGGTGATCGTCCTTCTCTGGGCCATGCGCGAGCAGGTGCTGGCCCTGATCGCGCTTGGCCTTCTTGGCGCAGCGACGGCGGTGACGGCGCAGTTCCCGACGCTGGGCGGCATCCTGACGATCACGCTCCTCTCCTCGATCGGGTTCCACTATTTCGAGACGGTCAACCAGTCGCTCCAGCTTCAGTGGATCGACCGAAAGCGCGCGCCCGAGACGCTGGGCTGGATCGTCGCCATCGGGTCGGGCGCCTCGATGGTCGCCTACGGGCTGATCGTGCTGACCTGGAAGACCTTCGATCTCAGCTACACGGCGGTCTACATGGCCTCGGGCGGCCTGACGCTGGCCATCGCGATCTTCGCCGCGCTCGCCTATCCGCAGTTCGAAGCGCCCGAACCGCAGCTGAAGCATTTCGTCCTGCGCCGGCGCTACTGGCTCTACTACGTTCTGCAACTGGTCTCGGGCGCGCGCCGGCAGATCTTCACGGTCTTCGCCGCCTTCATGATGGTCGAGCGGTTCGGCTTCGAGGTGCACGAGCTCACGGCGCTCTTCCTCATCAACTTCTTCGTCAACATGCTCGCGGCACCTTCCATGGGCAAGGCGGTGGGCCGGTTCGGCGAGCGCAACGCGCTCGTGTTCGAGTATGTCGGCCTGCTGTTCGTGTTCCTCTCCTATGCCGGCATCTACTGGTTCGGCTGGGGTGCCGTGGTCGGCGCGTCGCTTTATGTCATCGACCACCTCTTCTTCTCGCTCGCCTTCGCGCTGAAGACCTATTTCCAGAAGATCGCCGCGCCCGAGGACATCGCCCCGACCTCGGCCGTGGCGTTCACCATCAACCACGTCGCCGCGGTCTTCCTGCCCGCGCTTCTCGGCTATCTCTGGGTCGTCTCGCCCGGGGCCGTCTTCGGCCTTGCCGCCGCGCTCGCCTTCGTCTCGGCGCTGATGGCGCTCTTGATTCCGCGCCACCCTTCGCCCGGATATGAGACGATCTTTGCGCGCGGCCTGCCCGTGGCGGCCGAATAGATGAGCACGCCCGCCCGCTCCCTGCCAGAGCAGGGCAAGTTCGTCACCGGAAGCCTCATGCGCCACGTCGCGACGATGGCGCTGTCGGGCGCGCTCGGACTGTCGTTCACCTTCCTCGTCGATTTCCTCGCGCTCTGGTGGATCTCGCAGCTTCGGGACGAGGCGATGATCGCCGCGGTCGGCATCGCCGGCACCCTGCAGTTCGCCGTGATGTCGATTGCGATCGGCATGATGATCGGTACCGTCGCGATGGTGTCGCGCGCGATCGGCATGGGCGAGCGGCCGCGCGCGCGCCGCATCGCGACGGTCGGCCTGGTGCTGATGGTGGCGGTGCAGGCGGCGGTCTCGCTGCTGATCTGGACCTTCCGCACGCCCGTCCTCATCGCCTCGGGGGCAGAGGGAGAGGTTCTGGACCTTGCCGCCCGCTTCCTTGCCATCACGCTGCCGTCGATGCCCTTCATCGCGGTCGGCATTGCCACGTCGGCGATCCTGAGGGCCGTCGGCGATGCCTGGCGGTCGATGGCGGTCACCATGGTCGCGGGCGGAGCGGCGGTGTTCCTCGACCCGCTCCTCATCTACGTCCTTGGCTGGGGCGTCCCGGGCGCGGCCGTTTCCATCGTCGCGGCGCGCGGCGTGATGATGGTGGTCGGCCTCTGGTTCACGGTGCGCACCCACGACATGCTGGCGCGCCCGGCGGCCGAGGACGTGCAGACCTTCCTAAAGCCCTATCTCGGGATCGCGCTGCCGGCCATCGCGACACAGCTCTCCACCCCCTTCGGCAACTGGATCCTGACGCGCGAGATCGCGTCCTTCGGCGAAAGCGCGGTCGCGGGCTGGGGCGTCGTCATGCGCCTGACCATCCTTGCCTTCGGTGGCATCTTCGCCCTGTCGGGCGCCATCGGCGGTATCATCGGACAGAATTACGGTGCCCGCCGCCCGGACCGCGTCGCCGAGGCCTATTTCGCGGCTCTGAAGTTTTGCGCCGCCTACACCGCCGTCACCTGGGCGCTGATGGCGCTGATGACGGGTCCGATCATCTCGTCCTTTGGTCTGACCGAAGACGGCGCGGCGGTCGTGCGCACCTTCACGCATTACGCCGCCGGAACCTTTGTCTTTACCGGCGCGCTCTTTGTGGCGAACGCGGCCTTCAACAACCTCGGCCGGCCGATGCGCTCGACCCTTGCCAACTGGTTCCGCGACGGGGTCCTGATGTTCCCGCTCGGCGCGGCCATGGCGACAAGCTTCGGCGCGATCGGTGTGATCTGGGCCAACGCGGCAGCCAATGTGATCGCCGGGGCGCTGGCGGCCTGGCTGGGGTGGCGCTACGTCCGCGGCCTCGCGCGGGCGGCCGGGCCGCTTGACGTGCCGCGAAGCGCCGACTAAGGCCGGACGGTCCCACCCGAGGAACGCCGCGATGTCCACCTACTCCGCCCTGACCACGCTTGACGACAAGGCCCGTGCCGAGGCGCTGGCCGACGCGATGGAGGCGTTCGAGCCCGAGCCCACCGGCGTTGGCTGCTTCGAGATCGAGGACGGATCGGGCCGCTACGAGGTGGGCGCCTATTTCGAGCAAGCGCCGGACGAGGTCGCTCTGGCCCTCATGGCGGCCGCATTCTCGGCCGACCCGTTCATCGTCTCCGAGGTACCCGAGACCGACTGGGTCGCCCATGTGAAGCGCAACTTGCAGCCGGTGGTCGCGGGGCGCTTCTTCGTCTACGGCAGCCACGATGCGGACCGCGTCCCGGCAGGGTCGGTTGCACTTCTCATCGAGGCCGCGATGGCATTCGGCACCGGCCACCACGCGACGACGAAGGGCTGCCTTGTCGCCCTCGACCGGCTTGACCGCGACGGCGTCCGCGCCCGCAACGTCGCCGATATCGGCTGCGGCACCGCGGTGCTTGCGATGGCTGCGGCCGCGATCTGGGGGGGCGAGGTGATCGCCTCGGACATCGACCCGGTCGCGGTGGACGTCGCCCGAGCAAACGTCGAGGCGAACGGTTTCGCGGGCCGTATTCCTTGCGTCGAGGCCGCCGGTTTCGGGCACCCCGACCTTGCGGCACGGGCGCCCTATGACCTTGTTTTCGCGAATATCCTCAAAGGACCGCTCATCGACCTCGCGCCCGAGATGGGCCGCGCCGTTGCGCCGGGCGGATACGCGATTCTGTCGGGTATCCTGAATACCCAGGCCGATCAGGTGCTTGCGGCCTATGAAGCGGCCGGGTTCGCGGGCGTCACCCACGACGAACTTGCCGAATGGACGACATTGGTTCTGCGCCGCGCCCAATAGCGAAGTGACCTCACGTCACGCCGCATTTCCGCCACATTTCGACCAGACCCTCGACAGGAATTGAATTTCCGTGACGTGGGAGATCAGGATGGTCGATCGCAATCTTCAAAGCTTTTACGGGCGGCTGGGCCGGATCGAAAAGATCCATGATGCCGGCGGCGGGTTCGAGGCGAACGGCGCCATTGGCATGTCCTATTACAACGCGCGGCGCCGGCCTGCCCGGCGCGCCGGGCTTCTCCTGCCGCTGGTGCTGGTGGCAATGACAGTTGTCGCGATCAAGTCCGCCGTGCTCGGCTCCATCGGCGACGAGGCCTATGCAGAGCGCGTTGCCAAGCTCGAGGCCGGCACGTCGGTCGAGAAGGCCGGCGCCTGGGTGCTGCAGGCCGATCCGCTGACCGTGTCGATCGCCGGACACCTCCGCAGCTTCTTCTTCTGAACCGGCGCCCGGCGCCAGACGCTGAAAGCGCCAAGGCCGCGCCCGGTTTCCCGGATCGCGGCCTTCGTGTCTTCGGCAGAGCCGAAGGATCAGATGTGGTTGCCGATCGAGTCGATGTCGCCGCGCGACAGACCGATATCGTCAAGCTCACGGTCCGACAGGCGCGACAGCGCGTTGCGGGTCACACGGGCATCGTTCCAGGCCGCCAGCGTCGACACGAGGGTGCCGAAGAGACCGCCGAAATGGGGCGCGGTGCGGTGGGTTTCATAGACAGACATTTCAGACTTCCTTGGGTTTGCGGAACGCCGCGAATTTGGGCATTCCGTCTTTCGATACGTCACTTAGTTGGGCGGCGTGGTAACAGCAAGATCGCCCTCGGCAGCCCCGCCATGCAGCCATTGCATGGGTCGAGATGCTGTTAACAGCCTGTTATGAAACACTTGCTGCGCGTGCAAAAAGTGCCGCTTTTCGCACGCGCAGCGGCGCTTTTGACCATTCGGGCAAAGCTGCGCAGAACCGCCACGGCAGGGCATTCTCCCTTTGCGATGTTCTCTTTTCGTGCTAGGCGTGGGAAAAAAGCAACAGAGGGGCAGCAGATGCGGGTACTCGGGATCGATCCGGGCCTCAGAAATCTCGGTTGGGGCGTGATCGAAGTGTCCGGGCCGCGACTCAACCACGTCGCGAACGGCATCATCCGGTCCGAAGGCGAGGATCTCGCCGCCCGGCTCCTCAGCCTCTACGAGGCCCTGCGCGCGGTTGTCGCCGTCCACGCGCCCGAGGCCGCCGCAGTGGAACAGACCTTCGTCAACAAGGATGGCGCCGGAACGCTGAAGCTTGGTCAGGCGCGCGGCATCGCAATGCTGGTCCCGGCGCAGGCGGGGCTGACGGTTGGCGAATACGCCCCGAACGCCGTCAAGAAGGCGGTCGTCGGCGTCGGCCACGCCGACAAGGCGCAGATCGCGCATATGGTGCGGTTCCAGCTCCCGGGGGTAGCGCTGGCCGGCCCTGACGCCGCCGATGCGCTCGCCATCGCGATCTGCCACGCCCACCATCTGCAAAGCGCCGGCCGCCTCGCCGCCGCGCTGAAGGGGGCCGCATGATCGGCCGCATCGCCGGGGTGATCCTGCACCGCGCCATGGATCACGTCCTGATCGACGTGCGCGGCGTTGGCTACATCGTCCATGTCTCACAGCGTACCGCCGCGGCGCTCCCGCCGGTGGGCGAGGCGGCGGCGCTTTATACCGACCTTCTGGTGCGCGAGGATCTCCTCCAGCTCTTCGGCTTCCCAACGCTTTTGGAAAAGGAATGGCACCGCCTTCTGATGACGGTGCAGGGGGTCGGCGCGAAGGCCTCGATGGCCATCCTCGGCACGCTCGGCGCCGAGGGCATCGGCCGCGCGCTGGCCCTTGGCGACGCGGCCGCGATCCGCGCCGCCCCGGGCGTCGGGCCGAAGCTTGCCCAGCGCGTGGTGATGGAACTCAAGGACAAGGCCCCGTCGGTCATGGCCCTCGGCGGCGCGCTGACCGTCGATGTGGCGCTGGTCGAGGACGCGGCGGAGCCCGCACCGAAGCTGGCCCGCAGGGCCGTCACTCCGGCGGCCAGCGCCACCGCAGACGCGCTTTCGGCCCTTCTCAACCTCGGTTACGGCCAGGGAGAGGCCGCCGCCGCCGTGGCCGAGGCCAGCGGCTCCTCGCACGAAGCCGAAGCGCCCGCCCTGATCCGCGCGGCGCTGAAGCTGCTGGCACCGAAAGGCTAGGGCATGGACCCCGACCCCACTCTTCGCCCCGCACCGCTGCCCGAGGACGACCGAAGCCTGCGGCCGCAGGCCCTCGCCGATTTTGTCGGCCAGGAGGAGGCGCGCGCCAACCTGCGGGTCTTCATCGAAAGCGCCCGGATGCGTGGCGAGGCGATGGATCACACGCTCTTCCACGGGCCGCCCGGCCTTGGCAAGACGACGCTGGCGCAGATCNNCAGATCATGGCCAAGGAACTGGGTGTCGGTTTTCGCATGACCTCGGGCCCGGTGCTGGCGCGGGCGGGGGACCTTGCCGCGATCCTCACCAACCTCGAGGCGCGCGATGTCCTTTTCATCGACGAGATCCACCGCCTGAACCCGGCGGTCGAAGAGGTGCTCTACCCCGCGATGGAGGATTTCGAGCTGGACCTCGTCATCGGCGAGGGGCCGGCGGCGCGCACCGTGCGGATCGAGTTGCAGCCCTTCACCCTCGTCGGCGCCACGACCCGGCTCGGCCTTCTTACGACGCCGCTCAGGGACCGCTTCGGCATCCCGACACGGCTCCAGTTCTACACCGTCGAGGAACTCGACCACATCGTCGCGCGCGGCGCGCGCCTGATGGGCGTCGATGCCGATCCCGAGGGCACGCGCGAGATCGCGCGCCGCGCGCGCGGCACCCCCCGCATCGCCGGCCGCCTGTTGAGGCGCGTCGTGGACTTCGCGCTGGTCGAGGGCGACGGGCGTCTCACCCGCGCCATTGCGGACAGCGCCCTGACGCGCCTTGGCGTCGATCACCTCGGCCTCGACGGCGCGGACCGTCGGTATCTGACCTTGATTGCGGAACACTATCAGGGTGGCCCAGTCGGCGTCGAAACCCTCTCTGCCGCGCTGTCCGAAAGCCGCGACGCCATCGAGGAGGTGATCGAGCCCTATCTCCTGCAGCAGGGCCTGATCCAGCGCACCCCGCGCGGCCGGGCACTCGCGGCGCGCGCCTGGGCGCACCTCGGCCTGCCCGCGCCGGGGGGCGGAGGCGACCTTTTCGGCAAGTGACGGCGGTTGAGGCGCCGGGGCAAACTGCCTATGCCTTCGCCCGACTGACGCCAACGAAGAAAGACCCCGCATGACCGCCGACGAGATTGCCGCGCTCTTCACCCGGTCCTCCGGCGACTATCTCTTCGCGCGCTGGCAAAGGCCGATCGTCCCCGTGGTCTTCGGTGTGGACGACGCGACGCTCGGCATCCTCAAGGGCGCGGTCGGAGCCATCGTCGCGCTCGCCGGGCACGAGATGGCAGAGACCGACCCCGAGCAGGGCGCGAACTTCATGGTCTTCTTCCTGCGGGACTGGGACGAGCTTGCCGCCCTGCCGGACCTCGACCGTCTTGTCGAGGGGCTGTCCGGCATACTGCCGCGGCTGAAGGCCGAAGGCGCCAATCAGTACCGTCACTTCCGCTTCGAGGACACCGGCGCGATCCGGGCCTGCATCGCCTTTCTCAGGATGGACGAGGCGCTCTCGGACATGCCCGCCGAAACCATCGCGTTGTCGCTCGCGGCGCAGGCGATCCTACTCTGGTCCGACCGCGCCTTTCTGGACCGCTCGATCCTTGCCCGCGCGGGCGAGGCGGTGATCCTGCGGCCAGAGGTTGGCAACCTGATCCGCGCCGCCTACGATCCCGTCCTGCCGCCGGTCGCGCATGATCCCACCCACGCGCTGCGGCTCGCCGCGCGCATGCAGGCCTGACCGTTCTGCCCCGAAAACACTCCCGCCGGAGGCGCGCCGAGGGCAGAGGCCCTCGGCCAGGAAAACAGCGACGCCGGAAGGCGTCTCCGCCGGATCACCTCAGCCGGTGATCTGCACCTTGCCGACAAGCCGCGCGCCCTTCTCGGACGAGAGCGTCTGCGCCTTCACGTCCGACTTCACCTCGGCGTTCTTCTCGAGCGCAAGCTCGTTGCACTCGATGCTGCCGGTATGGACACCCTGGATCGTCACCGCATCGGCCTTGATCGACCCCTGCACGCGGCCCGACGTATGCACGTTGACCGACCGCGAGGTGATATCGCCCGTCACCTTGCCCTTCACGTCGATATCACCGTCTTTCGACACGACATTGCCGTCGATAGTCAGGTCTTCCTCGATTACCGATCTCGTCATGGGGTCCCTCTGGCAGTCTTCCCGGCCGCGAAGGCGGGGCGTTCCGGCCCTTCGCTACAGGAGAAACCCGCCCGCGCCAAGCCCCGCGCGTCCCGCATCGGCGGCGAAACGCACGGGCGCCGCGCCTGTCTTGCCCCTGTCATCCCGCGCGCCTAGGCTCTGGCGCGCCCCCCAGAAGGTCCCCGCCATGATCCACGAACTCAAGCTGCGCGTCTATTACGAGGATACCGACCTGGCCGGCATCGTCTACTACGCCAACTACCTCAAGTTCATCGAGCGCGCGCGCACCGAATGGGTCCGTTCGCTCGGCATTGATCAGGCGCAGCTCAAGGCCGACGAGGGGCTCGTCTTCGCGGTCCGCCGGGTCGAGGCAGACTACATAAGGGCGGCGAAGTTCGACGATCTTCTTGTCGTCGAGACACGGCCGCTGGCGGTCACCGGCGCGCGCATCGTCCTCGATCAGGTCGTGCTGAGGGACGGCGCGCCGATCTTCGAGGCGCAGGTGACGCTCGTCTGCCTGCATGACGACGGCCATGCCGCCCGCATCCCGGCGGCGGTCCGCCGGCTTCTGGCACCGGCGCTGCACTGATCCCGCCGACGTGGCGACGCCTCGCCAAGACGTGTTGGATTCCCCCTAAAACCCGGATAGAATCACCGTTAAGAGAGCCGCGAAAACGTGGCCTAACCGGCGAGCAGTAACATCATGGATACCCAAACCCTCGCGACAGCGGCGACGGAGATCGATTTCTCCTTGCTTGCGCTTTTCCTGCGCGCGTCCTTCGTCGTGAAGCTTGTGATGATCCTTCTGACCGCGGCCAGCATCTGGTCCTGGTCGATCATCGTGCAGAAGTTCATCACCTACCGGCAGGCCCGGTCCGAGGCTGCGATCTTCGATCGCGCCTTCTGGTCGGGCGAACCGCTCGACGAGCTCTTCGAGAAGATCGGCAGCCAGCCCGACGGCGCGAGCGAGCGCATCTTCGCGAGCGGCATGGTCGAATGGCGCCGCAGCCACCGCCAGGACGGCGAATTGATCGCGGGCGCCCAGGCGCGCATCGACCGGTCGATGGACGTCGCGATCGCCAAGGCGACGGAAAGCCTGACGCGGGGCCTGCCGTTCCTCGCCACGGTTGGCTCAACCGCGCCCTTCGTCGGCCTCTTCGGCACTGTCTGGGGCATCAAGGTCGCGTTCGAGCAGATCGCGATCAGCCAGAACACCTCGCTCGCCGTCGTGGCGCCGGGCATCGCCGAGGCACTGGTGGCGACCGCGCTCGGCCTTCTCGCCGCGATTCCGGCGGTCATCTTCTACAACAAGCTCTCGACCGACAGCGACCGCATCATCTCGGGTTATGAAGCCTTCGCCGACGAATTCGCCACGATCCTCTCGCGCCAGCTGGACGCCTGAGCGATGGGCGCGGGTGTGATGAAATCCGGGGGCGGCGGGCGCGGGCATCGCCGCCGCGGGGCGCGCGGCAAGGCTGCGGTGATGAGCGAGATCAACGTCA
>JAGRDU010000121.1:34582-41395 GCA_020446905.1 Paracoccaceae bacterium
ATCATCTTCATGGTCGCGGCGCCGCTTCTGACCGTGGGCGTGCCGCTTGAACTGCCGAAGACCGCCGCGCAGGCAGTCGCGACCGAACAGGAAGAGCCGCTGACCATCTCTGTCCAGGCCGACGGCAATATCGCCATCCAGAACACCCCCGTGCCCGAGGCCGAACTGATCGGCCGCCTGCAGGGCATCGCGGCGGAACGGGAGAGCGACAAGCTTTTCCTGCGCGCCGACGGGGCGATACCGTACGAGCGGGTCGTGCAGGTGATGGGCGCCCTCAACTCTGCCGGGTTCTCCAATATTGTCCTTGTCACCGACGCGGGCGGGCCGAATTTCGGCGGGGCGGGGAACTAGGACCTTCGCATGGAACGGTCCCAGCGCATCGGGCTCATCGTCTCAGGGGGCGGCCATCTGGCCGCGATCCTCTGGCTTTTGCTCGGCGGGATCTTCTTTTCGCACGACCTGCCGCCGCCCGTCGCGACCGCCGAGGTCACTCTTATGTCCGAGGCGGAGTTCAGCGCCATGACGGCCGCCGCACCGAAAGCGCCGGTCGAAAGCCCACCCGCACCCTCTGTGCCCGAGCCGCCGAAAGCCGATCCCGCGCCACCCGCGCCGGTCGAGGAGACGCCGCCCGAGGCGCCGGCACCCGAAACGCCGCAGGCGCAGCCGGAACCCGACGCTGCGCCCGAGGCGCCCGAGGTCACGCCGCCGGCGACCGTGGTCGAGGATGTGCCTCCGACCCCGCCCGCGCCGCCCTTGGAGGAGCCGGTCGTGACGCCCGCGCCGGTCACTGACGCCAAGCCCAAGCCCAAGCCCGCCGATATCGTGGCGCCCGACCCGGTCGACGCGCCCGAGCCGCAGCCCGATACCGCGCCCGAGGCGGTGGCCGAGACGACGCCCGACCCGGCTGCCGAGCCAAAGCCGGAAGAGCCCGAAACCCCCGCCGCACCGCAAGAGACGGGCGAAGTTCTCAAGACCGAGGAGAACAAGGACGACGAGCGTGTCGCCTCCGCCGCCCCCTCTGCCTCGCCCCGCCCGGCCTCGAAACCTGCGAAGAAGCCAGCCCCGGCCGAGCCGAAGCCGGCCGCGCCCGCGGCGACCGAGACCAAACCGGACGAGGCACCGACCGATGCGGTCGCCGATGCTCTGGCCGAAGCGCTCTCGGGCGAACAGTCCGATGAGCCGGCGCCCGGCACCGGCACAGCGCCTTCGGGTCCGCCGCTGACAGGCGGCGAGAAGGACGCGCTGGTGATCGCCGTCAAGGCCTGCTGGAACGTCGGAGCGCTTTCTTCGGACGCCTTGCGCACGGTCGTGACGGTCGGCGTCAGCATGGACCAAAGCGGGATGCCGGTGCAGGGTTCGATCCGCATGATCGGCTTTGAGGGCGGCGACGACGCCGCGGCCCGGCAAGCGTTCGAGGCGGGTCGACGCGCGATCATCCGCTGCGCCAAGACCGGCTATCCGCTGCCGCCCGAGAAATACGCGCAGTGGCAGGAGGTCGAGATCGTGTTCAACCCCGAGAAGATGAGGATGAAATGAGCCGCTCGGCGATCCTCCTCGGCGCGCTTCCGGGCTTCCTCATGGGGGCCACGCTTGGCTCGACCGTCCTCGGCAGCGACCGGGCATTGTCCGACGCTGACATCGGCGCCTTCGTGCATGCGGTCCGTCCCTGCTGGACCGCGGCCCCCGACGCGCCCGCCGTCCGCATCCACATGCGCTTCAGCGCCGAGGCGCGGCCCATCGCGCCGACCATCCGGCTTGCCGGCGCCGAGGGAGCGGATGCCACCCCCGTCGCCGTCGAGGAGGCCTTCGAGGCGGCGCGCCGGGCGATCCTCAGATGCGCGAAAAACGGCTACCCGTTGCCACCGTCGAAATTCGATCTCTGGCAAGAGGTTGAAATTGTCTTCAATCCCGCGACCATGGGGGCCGAATGATCCGCTTCGCGACCGCCAGCCGTCCCGGTTTCACCCAACGCGCCCACAAAGAAGGGGATGCCATGTCAGTTCTTCGTTCGCTCTGCCTCGCCCTTGCCGTCACCGGGCTTGCCGCGCCCGCCGCCCTTGCGCAGCAGGGGCCGCTCAGGATCGAGATCACCGAAGGCGTGATCGAACCCTTGCCCTTCGCCGCCCCGGCCTTCGTCGCCGAGACGCCCTCGGCGTCCCAGGTCGCCGCCGAGGTGACGCGCGTCATCGCCGCCGACCTCGCCGGCACCGGCCTCTTCCGCGAGATCCCCGAGACCGCCTTCATCTCGCCCGTCACCGGATTCGACGCGCCGGTCGCCTACGCGGACTGGAAGGCGATCAACGCGCAGGCGCTCATCACCGGGGCGGTCGCGCAGGGGTCGGACGGGCGGATCAACGTCAAGTTCCGCCTGTACGATGTCTTTTCCGGCGCGCCCCTCGGCGAGGGGCTGCAATTCGGCGGCGGCGAGGGCGACTGGCGGCGCATCGCCCACAAGGTTGCCGATCAGGTCTATGCCCGCATCACCGGTGAGGACGGCTATTTCGACAGCCGTGTCGTCTACGTGTCCGAGGCCGGGCCGAAGGACGCGCGCCAAAAGCGCCTCGCGATCATGGATTACGACGGCGCCAACGTGCAGTACCTGACCGACAGCTCGACCATCGTGCTGGCGCCGCGCTTCTCGCCCTCGGGTGACCGGATCCTCTATACCTCGTTCGAGACGGGGTTCCCGCGCATCAAGCTGATGGACCTGGCCTCGGTCTCGTCCCGCGCGCTCGCCGACCTGCAGGGCAACATGACGTTTGCCCCCCGGTTTTCGCCGGACGGATCGACCGTGGTCTTCTCGCTCTCGCAGGACGGCAACACCGACCTTTATTCGATGCAGCTCTCGTCGGGCCAGATGACGCGCCTGACCAACGCGCCGTCGATTGAAACCGCGCCTTCCTTCTCGCCCGACGGATCGAAGATCGTCTTTGAAAGCGACCGGTCCGGCAACCAGCAGCTTTACGTCATGGGGGTGGGCGGCGGCGAGCCGACGCGGATTTCCTTCGGCGAGGGGCGATATGGCACCCCGGTCTGGTCCCCCCGGGGCGACATGATCGCCTTTACCAAGCAGAATGCGGGCCGCTTCCACATCGGTGTCATGCGCACCGACGGCAGCGAGGAGCGGCTCTTGACGGCCTCCTTCCTCGATGAGGGTCCGACCTGGGCGCCGAACGGCCGCGTCATCATGTTCACCCGCGAAACGGCGGGTGCGGGCGGCATCTCGCAGCTTTTCTCGGTCGATATCTCGGGCAGGAACCTCAAGCCGGTGCCGATGGAGGGCGGGGCCTCGGACCCGGCCTGGTCGCCGCTTCTGCCCTGATCGCAAAGATGTGAGCGCGGATTCCCATTGCCGCGCGGCAATGCTAGTGTAACGGCCATCGAGCCAAGACAAAAAGGCGGTTAACTCCGATGAACAAGCTCTCCACGATGTTCCTTCTGGTCGGTGCGCTGGCGCTCTCGGCCTGTAACAACCCCGATCGCTACGGCGCCGGCGGTGCTGGCGGCGCGGCAGGCGGCGCGGGCGGGATCGCCTCGGGTCCGCTTGGTGATCCCTCTGATCCCAACTCCATCGCCTATTTCAACCAGACCGTCGGCGACCGGGTGCATTTCGCCGTCGACCAGTCGACCCTGACCGGCGAGGCGCAGGCGACCCTGACGGCGCAGGCGCAGTGGCTGAACGCCCATCCCGCCAACACCGCAATCATCGAGGGTCACGCCGACGAGCAGGGCACCCGCGAATACAACATCGCGCTGGGCGATCGCCGCGCCAATGCGGTGAAGGCCTACCTGATCTCGCAGGGCGTGGCCGGAACCCGGCTCCAGACCGTGTCCTACGGCAAGGAACGCCCGCTTGCGGTCTGCTCGGAAGAGGCCTGCTATACCCAGAACCGCCGCGCGGTGACCGTCGTCGGCGCAGGCGCGGGCGTCTGAGGCCGGCATGACGCGGATTGTCCGGTCCCTTATGGTGGCGGCGGCCCTTGCGGCCGCCCCGCTGTCCATGGCACGGGCGCAGGACCGCGCCCAGACGCTTGCCGACATGCGCACCGAGCTTGGGGCGTTGGCGGCTGAATTGCAGACGCTGAAGTCCGAACTTCTGTCGGGTGGCAGCGCTGCGATGCAGGCGGCGGGCGGCGCCTCGGCATTGGACCGGATGAACGCGCTTGAGGGCGAGCTGTCGCGGCTGACGTCCTCGACCGAGGCGCTGCAGAACAAGGTGAACCGCGTGGTCGCCGACGGCACGAACCGCATCGGCGACCTCGAGTTCCGCATCTGCGAGCTGGAAGAGGGCTGCGACGCCGCCAACCTTCCGATCACCCAGAGCCTTGGCGGCGGCGATGCGGCCACCCTGGTCCCTGCAACGGGCACCGCCGCCCCGGCCACCGGGACCGCCGTCCCAGAGCTGGCCGTCAGCGAACAGGCAGATTTCGATCGGGCGAAGGCGGCGCTCGATTCCGGTGACTTTCGCGGCGCCGCGGACCAGTTTGCGGCCTTCACGCAATCCTACACGGGCGGCCCCCTGACCGGCGAGGCGCATTTCCTGCGTGGCGAGGCGCTGTCGCAGGCCGGGGATACCTCGAACGCCGCGCGCGCCTATCTCGACGCCTTCTCCGGCGCCCCGAACGGGCCGCGCGCCCCCGCCGCGCTCCTGAAACTCGGCGCCGCGCTCGGCCTTCTCGGGCAGAGTCAGGAGGCCTGCGTGACGCTCGGCGAAGTCGGCACGCGTTTCCCGACCGCCCCAGAGGCGGTCGAGGCCACGGCGGCGATGCGCTCGCTCGGCTGTCAGTGAACAAGACCGGACCGGACGACGCGCGGCTTCTCGCGCTTGTCCGCTCGGCCTTCGGCACTATCCACCCTGAAGTGATCGGAGTCGCCGTCTCGGGCGGCAGCGACTCCGTGGCGCTGCTGCATCTCGCGGCGCGCTTTCAGGCAGAGCGTGGCGGGTTGGTGCGGGCTGTCACGGTGGACCATCGCCTGCGGCCAGAGGCGGCGGACGAAGCGCGGTTCGTCGCGGGACTTTGTGAAACGCTGGGAGTCCGGCACGACACCGTCGAATGGCCCCACGGCCCGCTCGCGGGTAATATCCCCGATCAGGCCCGGCGCGCCCGATATGACCTCGTGACGGGCTGGGCGCAGTGCCACGGAATAACCCATGTCGTGGTCGGCCACACCGCCGACGACGATGCAGAGACCTTTCTGATGGAGCTTGCGCGGCAGGCGGGGATTGACGGTTTGGCGTCGATGCGCCGCTTCTGGCACAGCAACGGCATCTACTGGGCACGCCCGCTGCTTTCGGTTAGCCGCGAGTCGCTCCGGCAGTATTTGCGCGGACAGAACGTGGGCTGGATCGAAGATCCGACCAATGAAGACGAGACCTACCTCCGCGTGAAGGCGCGCCGGGCGCTCGCAGCTCTGGTGCCTCTCGGGATCACAGGGGAAGGGCTTGCGCGCGTGGCTGCAAATCTTCGGGTCGCGCAGGCCGAACTGGTTTCGCTGGCGGCACGTGCTGCGGAAGAGTTTGTCACGGAGCGAGCGGGCGAACTGGTTATGGACCGCCTCAGGTGGCGCGGTCTCGGGCCGGATACGGGCAGGCGCCTCGTCATTGCGGCGGTGAGGTGGGTTGGTTCCGCACCCTACGCACCGCGTGGTGCCGAAGTCGCGAGGCTTGAAGAAGCGATCCACGAAAGCCACGACGCAACGCTTGGGGGGTGCCATTTGCGGTGCTCTCCTGAGGAGATCCGCTTCACGCGCGAGCCAAGAGCCGTCGCCGGAGTTGAAACGTCAACCGACGCGCTCTGGGACAAGCGCTGGCGACTTTCCGGACCGCATGACAAGGAATTGGTCGTCCGGGCGCTGGGCGGGGAGGGGCTGCGCCTGTGCCCGGACTGGCGCGCGACGGGGCATTCCCGCGCGGCGCTGATCGTCGCGCCCGCAATCTGGAGGGGCGAAGACCTTGTTGCCGCACCTGTCGCGGGAATGACGAACGGCTGGACAGCCGAAATCGTCACACCCTTCCATTCATTCCTATTCCCGCATTGAACACCGGGCGCATATCTCTATTTTAGAGGAATGCCCGCACGGCTTGCCGCTGCGGCCTGAACGGTTTGGAGGATCTTTCCTTGGGTAACGCGAGAAACATCGCCTTCTGGGTCGTGCTGTTCCTTTTGATCCTGGCGTTGTTCAACCTCTTCGGCAACGGCCAGACCACGATGAACGCGCGGACCCTCAGCTATTCCGACTTCGTGCGGAAGGTGGACGCGGGCGAGGTCGGGGCTGTCGTGATGGACGGCGAACAGATCCAGGTCCAGACCAAGGACGGCCAGACCTATGTGACGATCCAGCCGCAAAGCGAACAGATGAACGACAATCTGGTCGAGCAGCTGATCGCCAAGGACGTCTCGGTCAAGGCCGAGCGTCAGCAGCAGTCGGGGTTCTTCTCGATCCTCTCGCTCTGGCTGCCGTTCCTTGTCCTCATCGGCATCTGGATCTTCTTCATGAACCGGATGCAGGGCGGCGGGCGCGGCGGGGCAATGGGCTTCGGCAAGTCGCGGGCCAAGCTGCTGACGGAGAAGCATGGCCGCGTGACCTTCGATGACGTCGCCGGCATCGACGAGGCCAAGGAAGAGCTTGAGGAAATTGTGGAGTTCCTGAGGAACCCGCAGAAATTCTCGCGCCTCGGCGGCAAGATTCCGAAGGGCGCGCTGCTCGTTGGCCCTCCGGGCACCGGCAAGACGCTTCTGGCCCGCGCCATCGCGGGTGAGGCCGGGGTGCCCTTCTTCACCATCTCGGGCTCTGACTTCGTCGAGATGTTCG
>JAGRDU010000122.1:0-5875 GCA_020446905.1 Paracoccaceae bacterium
TCTGCGGCGAGATCATGACCATGCCCGGCCTGCCCAAGGTGCCCTCGGCCGAGGTGATCCGGCTGAGCGAGGCGGGTCATGTCGAGGGCCTCTTCTGAGGAGAGAGGCGGGCTTCGGGGGCGTCGAGCCCCCTTCGCCCGCCGACCAAAGGCGCGGCCCTTGACGGGCGCGCCTTTCGCGGGGCACCTGCCCCATGGGACCCGGGATCAAGGAGCGCGGAATGGCAGCGACGATCATTGACGGCAAGGCCTTTGCGGCCAGGGTGCGGGCATCGGTCGCTGCCCATGTGGCGCGGATGAAGGAAGAAAGCGGCATCACGCCCGGCCTTGCCGTGGTGCTTGTCGGGCAGGACCCGGCGAGCGAGGTCTATGTCCGCGCAAAAGGCAAGGCGACGCTCGAGGCGGGGATGAATTCCTACGAGCACAAGCTGCCCGCCGAGACATCCGAAGCCGATCTGCTGGCGCTGATCGGCAGGCTGAACGCCGATCCGGCGGTAAACGGCATCCTCGTGCAGCTGCCGCTGCCGAAGCATCTGAATTCCGATCTCGTCATCAACACGATCGACCCCGCGAAGGATGTGGACGGGTTCCATATCTCGAATGTGGGTCTGCTCGGGACCGGGCAGAAGGCCATGGTGCCCTGCACACCGCTCGGCTGTCTGATGATGCTGCGCGACCATCTGGGATCGCTCGCCGGGATGGACGCCGTTGTCGTCGGCCGATCGAACATCGTCGGCAAGCCGATGGCGCAGCTTCTTCTGGGCGACAGCTGCACAGTGACCATCGCCCATTCCCGGACAAAGGATCTGGCGGCGGTATGCCGACGCGCGGATATCCTCGTCGCGGCGGTGGGGCGTCCCGAGATGATTACGGGTGAGATGGTGAAGCCCGGCGCGACGGTGATCGACGTCGGCATCAACCGGATCGAGCGGGACGGCAAGCAGGTGCTGGTCGGCGATGTGGATTTTGCGAGCACCGCGGCGGTCGCGGGCGCGATCACCCCGGTGCCGGGCGGCGTCGGTCCGATGACCATCGCCTGCCTGCTGGCCAATACCGTCACCGCCTGCGCCCGCGCCAATGGACTTGCCGAGCCCGAGGGGCTGACCGCCTAAGGGCGTGGAAGGATCGGCACCATCGTGCCTTGCAGAATGGCCACTGTCGTCCTGACGCCGGCCTTTTCCACCTCGACCTCGCCGGTCACGACGGCGAGGCGCTTGCCGGCCTTCACGACGCGGCCGGTCGCGATCATCCGGTCCCCGTCCGACGGCGCGACGAGGTTGATCTTCATCTCGGCCGTCATCACCTCCGCATCCTCCGGCATCAGCGTGAGTGCGGCATATCCCGCGGCCGTATCGCCGACGGTGAAGGCGAGGCCCGCGTGACCGAACCCGTGCTGCTGCCGGGCAAGGTCAAGGATCGGGCAGGTCAGGACGATCCGGCCTGGGGCGATTTCGGCGATCGTCACGCCGAAGGTCGTCATGATGCTCTGGCGGGCGAAGCTGTCCCTCAGCTTGCGTTCCACCACCCCGGATACTGTCATTTCCCGTTCCTTCCCCTCGGCATCGGCATCGGCATGGGCCGCGCCACCTGTCCCGTCAAGATCGCCAGCGCCCCGGGTCCCATCAGCGCGCAGAAGGCGGGATCGTCTGCCTTGAGGCCGCCGGTATAGGTGCCGTAGGCTGGCAGGATCACACGCGCGCCGTCCACAAGAAAGCAGCGGATGCCGCGCCCGGCAAGCGTGACCTTGGGGTGGTAATGGCCTGAGACCTCTCCGGCCGCCCCGGCGCGAGCTTCGTGCCGGAAGGTCAGGCGGCCAAGGGTCAGGTCGGCGCGATGTTCGCCCCCCGTCGCGACCGGACCGGGGTCATGGTTCCCCTCGATCCAGATCCACCGCCGCCCTGCCATCAGCCGCGTAAGCCAGAGCGCGGCGGGTTCGGGCAGCGCACCCGCGTCGAGGTCGTCGAAACTGTCGCCGAGGCAGATGACGGTGCGCGCCCGTGTCGCGGCAATGTCAGCGTCGAGCCGGGCCAGCGTATCCCCGACCTCATAGGGCGGCAGCAGCGCCCCGGCGCGGCGGGCGTAGCGCTCGGAGCGGCCGAGGTGGAGGTCGGAGACGGCGAGGCACCTCTCCTCCGGCCAGTGAAGGGCACCGGAGGGCAGGGCGACAAGCCGGGCGCCGACCAGATCGAAACCGTATCCGTTCATGACTTGTTCCTGCCCTTTGCCCGCGCGAAAGGCAATGCCCGTCAGCCAAGCCCGGCCTCGGCCATGAGGCGGGCGGCGGTTTCCTCAACAAGTCGCTCTCGGGCGGCGCCATCGACCGGGACGCGCCCGTGTTCGAGAAAGAGCGGCGCGGCGAGCGGGGTGACACGGCTCAGGGCGAGGTGGTCGATGCGGGGGCCGACGCGGGAGAGGAGCGCCTCGATCCGGCCGAAGCCGACAAGACCGCGCAGGGCTTCTTCGCGCGTGACCTGCATCAGAAGGTGGTCCGGGTCGTGGCGGCGGAGCGTGTCGTAGAGTATGTCGGACGAGAACGTCGCCTGCCGCCCCGACTTGCGGGCGCCTGCATGGTTGCGCTGGATGAGGCCGGCGACGACGGCGACATTGCGGAACGTGCGCTTCATCACGGCATTGCCGGCCAGCCAACCGTCGAAGCCTTCGCGCAGCGCTGCAGGGTCGAACAGGGCGGCGGGATCGGGCACGGGATCGAGACCCCAGATGAGTGTCGCATAATCGGTCGAGACGAAGCCGAGCGGGTTCAGTCCCTCTTCCTCCATCCGCTTGGTCAGAAGAAGGCCGAGCGTCTGCTGCGCGGCGCGGCCCATGAATCCGTAGGCGCAAAGATGCGCGCGGCCCTCGGACGGGAAGGTCTCGATCAGAAGCCGGTCGGGGGCGGGCAGGCGCGAGACCTCGCGCTGAAGCGCCAGCCATTGGGCGGTGGCGGTCGGCAGTTCCGGCCAGCTTTCCTGCCCGAGCATCCTGAGGATACGCTGCGACAACTGGGTCGAGGTGGAGAACTTGGTGCCGGAATAGACCGCGATCTTCGGCTCGCGCCCGGGCGCGGGCGTGACTTCCAGCGCCATTTCGCGGAGGCCCACATAGCGCACGACCTGCCCGCCGATGAGGAAGGTTTCGCCCGGCGTGAGCGTAGAGGCAAAGCTCTCTTCGACCTCGCCCAGGGGCGCCCCGCCCATGCGGTTCTGCCAGCGAACCTTGACCATCTCGGCATCGGTGATCGTGCCGATGTTCATGCGGATGTCACGGGCGGCGCGCGGGTCGCGCAGGGTCCAGAGGCCGCCCTTCAGCATCAGCCGCTGCCAGCGGTCATAGGCCTTCAGCGCGTACCCCCCGGTCGCGCAGAAATCGAGGCAGGCGTCGAATTCGGGGCGGGAGAGCGCGGCGTAGGGGCCGGCGCTGGTCACCTCGGCGAAAAGCGCATCCGCAGCAAAGGGGCCGGAACAGGCGGCGATCAGGATATGCTGGCAAAGAACGTCGCGCGGGCCGGGGCCGCGCGGATCGCCGTCGAGGTCATGCGCCTTCACCGCCTCGAGCGCCGCCTGGCATTCGACGACCTCCCAGCGGTTGGCGGGCACCAGCAGCGCCTTGGAGGGTGCGTTGTAGCGGTGGTTCGCGCGGCCGATCCGCTGGACAAGCCGCTTGACGTTCTTCGGCGCACCGACCTGGATAACGAGGTCCACGTCGCCCCAGTCGATGCCGAGGTCGAGCGATCCGGTGCAGACGACGGCGCTGAGCGCGCCTGAGACCATCGCCGCCTCGACCCTTTCGCGCGCCTCGCGGGCGAGCGAGCCATGGTGGATCGCGATCGGCAGCATCTCTTCGTTGGCGAGCCAGAGGTCGCGGAAGAAAAGCTCTGCCTGCGCGCGGGTGTTGTGGAAGATGAGCGTGGTCCGGTGGCGACGTACCTCCGCCAGAACCTCGGGGATCGCATAGCGCCCGCCGCCGCCAGCCCAGGGGGGTGGCGCCTCGGTTTCCAGCATCGCGATGTCGGGGTCGGGGCCGGGATCGGCATGGACGATCTCGCAAGGGTCGGGATGGCGGGCGAGGAAGCGGGCGATGGCACCGGGGTCCTCGACCGTCGCGGAAAGCCCGACGCGGCGGAGGCCGGGGGCGAGGGTTTGCAGCCGCGAGAGGCAGAGCATCAGCTGGTCGCCGCGCTTCGATTCCGCGAGCGCGTGGACCTCATCCACGATCACCCGGGAAAGACCCGCGAAGATGCGCGGCGCGTCCTCGTAGCTGAGGAGGAGGGCGAGGCTTTCCGGCGTGGTCAGCAGGATATGCGGCGGGTCGGCCCGCTGGCGGCGGCGCTTTGTGTAAGAGGTGTCGCCGGTCCGATCCTCGATTCGGATCGGCAGAGCCATCTCCTCGACCGGGCGGGTGAGATTGCGTCGGATGTCGGCGGCGAGCGCCTTGAGGGGCGAGATGTAGAGCGTGTGAAGGCCCGTCCGCGTCCCGCCCGCAACCTCGACCAGCGTCGGCAGGAACCCCGCGAGGGTCTTGCCGCCGCCGGTCGGCGCGACGAGCAGCGTCGCCGGCGCCGTGGCGCGGTCAAGCAGCACCTGCTGGTGCGGATGGATGGACCACCCGCGCGCGGCGAACCAGTCGTGAAACGGGGCAGGCAGGGATCGCATCGCCCCAATCTAGGGCCGCGCTGCCCCGGCGCAAGTCAGTGCAGGTGGCGCTGTCTGAGGCCCCGGAACACGTCCTCGAGCGCGCGCGGCGGCGTCAGGTGTGCCCCGGCCAGCGCGTTGTCGAGCGCGATCTCGACCTCGCGTACCAACGAGGTCACGCAGTCGTCCCCGGAACCCGACAGCGCCGCCTCGGGAAGGTCATGCCCGGTGGCGACGAGGCCGCCCAGCGTCTCGCCCGTCATGTCGACAAGCCGCGCCTCGTCGATGCCCTGCGCCTCGGCCCAGTCGAGCGCAATGCGCGTCATCGCGTTGGACGAGGCAGCGAGGAAGTCGTTCATGACCTTCGCCGCCGTCGCCGCACCGAAGCCGCCCATCCGCACGGCCCGACGGCCGAGATGGGCAAGAACGGGCTGCAGCGCCGCGATGTCATCGGCACGCCCGCCGAGGAAGAAGCTGAGCCGCCCCTGTTCCGCGGCGCGGCTGGTGCCGGAAAAGGGCGCGTCCAGAAGGACGATCGACGGGCTGATCCGGCCGCGCAGCGCGCGCATGTAGCGGGGCGACAGCGTCGCCGCGATCACGATCCGCTCGAAGGCGGGCTGGCGCCGGGCGAGCGCCTGCGTCTCGAAGAGAAGCGCCTCGCACTCGGCGAGGTCCTGCGGCACGAGAAGCAGCGTCCGGGCTGACGAACCGGTGGCAGCCCTCGATTGGGCGTTCTCGACCTGGAACCCTGCGGCGGCAAGCCTGGCCGCGAAGGCACGCGCCGCGCGGGCGCCTCCGGCAATGGCGATCGCACCCGTCATCAGTGCACGATCTTCTCGTCGCGGACGAACATGTTCGCCCAGGCACGGTCAATGAGTTCCGGGGTCATCTGGTACGGAATCCCCTCAAAATTGCAGATCGCGATCATCTGGTCGATCAGGAAGACCGGCTGATAGTTCGCGTAAATGTTCGCAATGGTGGGATACTTTACCTTGAGGAGATGCAGCAACGCTTTTTCGTTCAGCGGCATCTTCTTCTTCTTGGCCACCATCGAGAAGATCTTGAGGAACATCTCCTGGTTCGGCCCGTCGATCTTGATCTTGAAGAAGATCCGGCGAAGGGCCGCCTTGTCGAAGATCTCGTTCGGGTGGAAGTTGGTCGAGAAGATCACGAGCGTGTCGAAGGGCACCTCGAACTTCTCACCCGACTGCAGGGCAAGGATGTCGCGGTTTTCCTCAAGGGGAACGA
>JAGRDU010000122.1:5924-12818 GCA_020446905.1 Paracoccaceae bacterium
CGATGATGAAGACGCCGCCGGTGGCTTTCATCTGGAGCGAGGCCGTATAGGTCCGCGCCGTCGGGTTGTAGGTGAGGTCGAGCATGTCGAGCGAAAGTTCACCGCCGGTGATGACCGTCGGACGCTCGCAGAGCACATAGCGCTGGTCGAACCGGTTCGATGAACGGCGGAGCGCGTTCGGATCCTCGGCCGCCATCTCGACGGCGGTATGCACGATCGGGTCGTAGACGGTGATGACCTGGCCGGCATATTCGATGGCGCGCGGGATATAGATGTTGTCGCCGATCGCGTCGCGAATCCCGTTCGAGATCGACGACTTGCCGTTGCCCGGGGGGCCGTACATCAGGATCGACCGGCCGGCGCCGACGGCGGGCCCGAGGTGGTCGAGAAGCTCGTCCGGAAGGATAAGGTGGCCCATCGCGCCGGTCAGGCGCTGTCGCGAGATCTGGATGTTGCGGATAGATTGACGCTTCACCTGTTCGCGGTAGGTTTCAAGCGGCACCGGCAACGCGCCGTAATATTCCGACTGGCTGAGCGCATCGAGCGCGCGCGCCTTGCCAGCGTCGGCGAGCTGATAGCCCATTTCGCCGCCCGAGTTCGCGTGCAGCGTACCGGTCGCCTCGAGCAGCTTCTGGCTTCGTGCGATGTCGATCAGTTCCTGCGTCACCGGAACCGGCATCGCGATCACCTTGGAGATCTCGCTGACCGTCTCGAGGTTCATGCGGAACATCGTCTTGAGAAGGATGTCGCGCATCATCACGATCGACAGCCCGGTGTCGCTGGCGGACCGCGGCGCGGTGGGGGCAAGGACGTGGGGCGCTTGGATGTTCATCGGTCGGGCCTTCCGGTGCGGGTTGCGCATCTGGACGGGCGCCGCAATGCGGCGCTGCCCGAGACACGGGATTCACACCGGCAACTTGCCGGGTTATTGTGGCCAAAAGATGGAAACAAAGCCGCAACAGAGGCCCCAATGAGCAGACCCCGTCCCCTGGCGCTTGCCGGACTTCTTGCCCTTGTCGTGATCGTTCTCGGCGGCCTTCCCCTCCTCAAGGGCGCCTTCTATGTCGGCAAGCACGAGGGCGACACGATGCACCTGGCCGAGCTGGTGCTGCGCATGGCGAACGGCCAGTGGCCGCATCTCGACTTCATGACGCCGATCGGGGTGCTGGCGATCGCGCCCATCGCCATCTTCGTGCGCGAAGGCTTCGGCCTTGGGCACGCAATCTTCTATGCGCAGATCCTTGTCGCGCTGACCCTCTTCCTGCCGGTAATGCGCGTCGCGCTCAGCCGTCTCACCGGCCCCTGGCCCTATCTCTACGGCGCCTTCGTGATGCTGCTCTGCCTCGCCCTCGTTCATGGCGAGGCGGAAAGCTCGGTGTCGATCTCGATGCACTACAACCGCTGGGCCTGGGCGGTCAGCTACATCGTGCTGCCGCTCGCGATCCTTGCGCCGCTCGGCACCCCGCGGCCCTGGCTCGACGGGCTGATCGTCGGTGTGGGCATGGGGCTTCTGGTCCTGACCAAGGTGACGTATTTTGCGGCCTTCGCGCCGGCCGTCACCGTCGCGCTTCTGGCGCGGCGCGAGCGCACCATGCTGCTGGCCGCGCTGATCGGCGGCCTTGGTGTCGCCGCCCTCACCACCGCCATCGCGGGACCTGACTTCTGGGCCGCCTATCTCAAGGATCTGATGACGGTGGCCGGCGGAGACGCGCGCTCTGCCCCGGGGGAGAGCTTCGTCGATGTCATCGTGGCACCGCTTTACATGGGCGGCAGCCTGGCGATCATCGCGGCGGTCATATTCCTGCGCCAGGCCGGCCGTCAGGTCGAGGGGCTCGCGCTCCTCGTCCTCATGCCCGGCTGCTTCTACGTTGCCTACCAGAATTTCGGCAACGACCCGCAGTGGCTTTACCTTGTCGCGATGCTGTCGTTCCTCCTCCGCCCCGACTACGGCCACCGCAACGGCATGGGCTGGGACCTGCGCGAGGCGCTGACAGTGACCGGCATCGCCGCGCTGTGCTTCGGCGCGCCTTCCGCGATCAACCTTGCCTTCAGCCCCTGGCGGCATCTCGCTTCGCCCAGCGAGGACACAGTGCCGATGCTGCCGCGCCTTGCCGCGCATGACGACGTGCTGTCACCCGCACAGCGCCTCTACACCGTCAACTACAAGCGGCCCTACGACCGGCCGGAGGATCCGTTCGCCCCCTGGCGCAAATATGCCAAGCGCGAGGACGTGCCCGTCCTGAACGGCGAGGAACTGGGCGAGTGCCAGATCGAGGGCGGCATCACCACCTGGTTCGAAATCGTGACCGACGACCTGACCAATGCGGGCTATGCCGGATCGGCGATCCTCGGAACCGACCTTTATTCGGCCTACTGGATGTTCGGCGACTTCAAACCGGTAAAGGGGGCCGCGCCCTGGTATTACGGCGGGCTTCCGGGGGTCGAGAACGCCGACTACATCGTGGTGCCGACCTGCCCGATGGCCTTCACGCTGCGGTCCTCGATGCTGAAATCGCTGAAGGAACAGGGCTGGAGCCTGCGCGAGAAGCACAGGCACCCGCTTTATATATTGCTTGAGCCCGTCGCCCCCTGAAGCGCGGCGAGCGCATTCGGGAACGCCATGAAGATCAGATAGGCAAGGAAGGTTCCGACGAGGGCAAGACCCATAGGGAAATCCTTGCGCTTCCAGCTCACCCAGTCGGGCGTCGCTGCCCTGACCGCGGGGATCGCGCGCATCAGCCGGTGCGCGGCGAAGGCGCCGAGGAGGAAGGCCGCCAGCAGGATCATCGCGAGTTGCAGCGTCTCGATCCGCTGCGTGAAGAAGGGCGCGATGGCGGCCGCGAACTTCGCGTCGCCCGCGCCGACATTGGCCACGATGTTCAGCATGAACCCGATCGCAAGGACCGCGACGAAGTTGACCCAGCGCCAGAGCCAGAACTCCGCCGGGATCAGCACGAACCCGGCAAAGGCGAAGATCGCCACGACGATCATCACCGCCTTGTTCGGGATTTTCATGAATTTCAGATCCGACCAGGCAACCCAGGCGCAGACGGGCAGGGACAAGAGTAGGAAGATGCGGTAGGCGAAGGTCACCGCCTCCTGCCCGTCATAGGGGTTCAGCATGGCTCAGCCGTTCGTGATATTGGCACTCAGCGCCTCGAGCGCGCGGGCGGCCTGTTCGAAGTATTTCGGGCTGGTTTCCACGGCATCCTCCAGCAGGCCGCGCCCGGTGGCGACATCGCCCTGCTTCACCGCCGTCAGACCCGCAGTGTAGAGCAGTTCCGCACGTTCCGCCTGCGTCATGCTGACGATCGGCAGATCGTACTTGCGCTGCGCCGCCCGGGCGAGGACGAGGTTGTTCTTGGTCGTGAAGTTCGAGGCGTCGTAGGTCAGCGCCTCGGCGAAAAGCTTCTCGGCCCCCGGGAAATCGCCGCGCGTCAGCTTCGAGTACCCCCAGTTGTTCAGCACGCCGCCCGGCTGCGTCGTGAGGCCGAAGGCGGTCTCGTAGAAGCTGTCGGCCTTGGACCATTTCTTGTTGGCGTCCGCTACCATCGCCTCGAGCTTGTAGCGTTCGAAGGTCTCGTGGGTCGGCGGGATGGTGTTCAGCGTGGCCTCGGCCTTGGCCCATTCGTTGGCGCGGATCTGCGCGTCGGCAAGCGCCACGCGATCCTCGTCAGTCACCTCGGGGCTGGCGACAACCGCGGCCCAGACCTGCGCGGCCTCCATCGGTTTTTTCGCCCGCACGAGCGACTTGCCGAGCCCCCGCTTGAGGTCGATCCGGTCAGGGTTCGCGGCCGCGGTGCGCTGGAAATAGGCGACCGCCTCTTCGGGGTCGCCGACGGTCAGCATCACGTCGTTGAGATTGCTCTCGTCGATGACATTGACGTCCTTCAGCGCGCGCTTGACCTCGGCATCTCCGCCCTTGTTGCAGGCGGACAGTCCGAATGCCCCTGCGATGCAGAGGGAAATCAGGATAGGGTGGCGCATTTCATGCGTCCTTTGCTGCTCTTGCCTCAATGTGTGGTGAGCAGCAGGTATTGCCCGTTCCCGCGTCTCACCAGCGAAAATTCGCCTGTATTGGTCGCATCATATTGCGGCTGTTCGATTTTGGCGAGCGCCAGTCTCAGATTTTCGCGGATGGCGTCCGTTTGGCCACTATCAAGCGCATAGGCCGTGCGGAAGACCCGGCTTGCCTCGGCATATTGTCCCGTTTCCATCAGGACGACGCCGAGGTTGTTCCAGGCCGGCACGAAGGTCTCGTCTTCCTTCACGGCCCGGCGCAGAAGCGCCTCGGCCTGGCCAAGCCGCCCGAGGCTGAGATTGGCAGAGCCGAGGGCGGAGAGGACGTCGACGGTAAACCCCTGATCGGCCGCCGCGCGGTAGTAGGCCCTGAGCGCGAGATCGTATTCATGCGCCGCCATCAGCCGGTGCCCGACGAGAAGCCCGTCGACCGAGTCCTCGCCCCTGACGGGACCGCTTGGCGCATAGGGGTTGCCCCCATTGGCAGGAAGGCCGCCGGTCGGTTGACAGGCGGCCATCAGGATGCTTGCGAGAAGCAGTGCGTAGGGCTTTGCGGCCATCGCCTCAGGGTTGGAAGTTCGCGAACAGCTGCAGCATATCGTAAACCGAGGGACCCACAAGGATGATAAGCAGCGGCGGAACCGTGAACATCATCGTGCCGAGTGTCATCTTGGTCGGCAGCTTGTTCGCCGCCTCCTCGGCCCGCATCACACGCTTGTCGCGCATCTCGCCAGCATAGACGCGAAGAGCATCGGCAAGCGAGGTACCGAACTGCTGCGACTGGATCATGACGGTCACGAAGGACGCGATGTCCGGAACGCCGGTCCGCTCCGAGAAGGCGCGCAGAACGCTGGTCTTATCCTTGCCGGCTTTGACCTCCTGCGCGACGATCTCGAACTCCTCGGCCAGCGCCGGGTAGCCGGTCTTCAGCTCTTTCGACACGCGGATGATGCCCTGGTCCAGCGACTGACCGGCCTCGACGCAGACCAGAAGCATGTCGAGCGCGTCGGGAAAGCCGTTCTGGATTGCGGCCTGGCGCGTCTGGATGCGGCGCTCGACCCAGTATTTCGGCAAATAGTATCCGACCGCGCCCGGAATGATGATCGCAAGGATCAGCTTGGTCGTCGAAATCTCGGACGTGGCCGAGGCGACGATCGCATAGATGACGCCGACGAGGAGGAAGACGATACCCAGGATGAACTGGATCGCGTGGAACATCCGCACGGCATTCTTCGTCCGGTAGCCCGCACGCGTCATCTTGAGGCGCGCCGTGCTCATCTCCTCGACCGTCTTCGGTTCGAGGAAGGTGGCGAACTTGTCCAGCTTGTCGGTGCCGCGCGACTGGCGCAGCGCCTTTCTTTCGGTCTTCTGCTTGCCGCCCTTGGCGCCATCTGCGCCGGGCCGAGCGGTGTCGCGCAGCTTGTCCAGGGGATCGGCGCGACGTTTCATGATCGTGGGCAGTGCGAAGGCCACCAGCGCGATGCCGAGAACCGCGACGAGGAAGAGCGGGCCGAGCGGCCCCATCGTGCCGACGAGAAGATCGTTAAGCGAATTCAACATGGTCCTGATGCCCCCTTCAGACCTTGATGTTGACCATCATCTTCATGAAGATGACGTTGATGCCGAGGAAGACGAAGACCACGAGCGCGGCCGGAACAAAGGCGGCGGTGTTCTTCACGGTGTCGAAGTAGTCCGGTTTCAGGATCTGGATCACCGCAAGCACGGCAAGCGGGAACATCGACAGGAACATGCCCGACCACTTGGCTTCGGCCGTGATCGCGCGCACCCGACGGAAGAGGCGGAAGCGCGCCCGGATCACCTTGGCAAGGCCATCGAGAATCTCGGCGAGGTTGCCGCCCGATTGCTGCTGGATGGTCACCGCGACCGCAAGGAAGCGAAGGTCCTGCATGTCCATGCGCTCGGCCAGGTCCTTCAGCGATTCCGACACTTCGCGGCCATAGGCGCTTTCGTCGGCGATCATGCCGAATTCGGTGCCGAGCGGATCGGGAACCTCTTTCGCGACGATCTGGATCGCCGAGGAAAACGGGTGGCCGACGCGCAGCGAACGCACCATCAGTTCCACGGCCTCGGGCAATTGCTCCTCGACCATGTCCATGCGCTTTTTCGCCTTCTTGTTGATCCAGAAATAGACCGCACCGACGCCCATGACGATGGCGATGGCGATCTGGACCGGGGTCGAGGCGGCGGTGCCGATCTTGAGGCCGAGAAAGGCCACGACCGACAGAAGCGCCATGATTCCCATCAAGGCCTTGGGAGAAAACGCGATATTCGCCTTCTGCGCCTTGGCGGCCAGAAGCGAGTAGAGCGGGATGCCCTTGGATTTCAGGTGCTGGCTCGCCTCCTTGCGGAGCTGTTCCAGAACCTGTTCGCGCTGACCGCCCTTTTCAAGCAGCTCGAGGCGGCGGTTCACCTTGGAGTTGAGCGAAATCGACTTGCCGAACACGACGAGGTAGATGCCCTCGACGAGGAGGAGCACGGCGATGAAGATCAAGCCGTAGATGATCGGGGTAGGGCTGATGATCATGGGCGTTACTCCGCGGCGACGGGTTCGTAGATCGACGGCGGCAGGTCATAGCCCCAGGCGCGGAAGCGGTCGGCGAAGGCCGAGCGGACGCCGGTCGCGGTGAAGCGGCCGATGATCTTGCCGTCGGGCGCAAGGCCGAGACGCTCGTAGCGGAAGATCTCCTGCATCGAGATGACGTCGCCTTCCATCCCGGTGATCTCGGTGATCGAGGTCATCCGGCGCGAGCCGTCCTGCAGACGCGAGGCCTGCACGATGAGGTTCACAGCCGAAGCGATCTGAGAGCGGACCGCCTTGATCGGCATCTCGATCCCGGCCATCGCGATCATGTT
>JAGRDU010000123.1:0-5770 GCA_020446905.1 Paracoccaceae bacterium
CGCCCTTTTCCTGAACTTCAGTGCGGGGTCATATGGGGCACAAACTGACCGATGAAAAGAATAGATTTGCGGCGTGCGGTCGTTATAATGACGAAATCACGCATCAATTTGTCGGTGTTGCAGAATGGACGATCTCGACCGCTCGATCCTCGGGTTTCTGGGGGCCGACGCCCGCATGTCGGTGGCCACGCTCGCGCGCCGACTAAAGGTAGCACGGTCCACCATCCAGGCGCGTCTCGAACGGCTGGAATCGACCGGGGTGATCGCCGGCTACACCGTGAAGCTCGGCGAAGCGGCGCGGCAGACGCGCATCCGCGCGACCGTCCTCCTCACGATCGAGCCGCGCGCGCAGGCCAATGTCCTCACCCGGCTGAAGGCACTTCCCTCGGTCGAGCGCATTCACACCACCTCGGGCCGGGTGGACCTTCTTCTCCAGGTCGCCGCGACCTCGACCACCGCGCTCGACGAGGTGCTGGACCAGATCGGCGAGATGACGGGCGTGCGCTCGTCGGAAAGCCTCATCCATCTTTCGACCAAGCTCGACCGGGCCGTCTAGGTGAGCCGGAACAGATCGACGAAACGCTGCGCCCCGGACAGATCGCCGGTGATCGTGACTGCCCCCGACCCGGCCCAGTCCGCGACCTTCCGGGCGCCGTAGATCACTGGGGCAAGCGCGTTTGCCGTCCCGGCAAAGATCGCGTCACCCTCGGGCGCTCCGCGCTCGGGCACCCAGCGGCCCTTGACGAGCGCGCCCCGGAAAGTCTCGCGCCCGATGTCGAAACCTGCGCGAAACGACATCTCCTTGCCCGCCTTGCGGTCGACCATCGCCGCCATCGACAGCATCAATGCCGTGGGAGAGATGAATTTCGTCGGGTCATGGCCGGGCAGCCGCGCGCCAAACCGGCAGAGCGCGTCGATGACCGGCCGGGTGCCGCGGCCCAGTTCGGTAAGCTCGTACAACTGCACCCCGGCCGGGTCGGGCAGCACGGTCCGCCTCAGGATGCCGCCCGCCATCAGCCCCTCAAGGCGCTGGGTCAGGACCGAGGCGCTGATCCCCGGCAGTCCGGCGCGGATCATCTGGAACCGCTTGGCGCCCAGCATCAGCTCGCGGATCACCAAGATCGCCCAGCGGTCGCCAAGCATGTCGAGCGCGTGGGCGGCAATGCAGCCCTCGTCATAGACACTTCGGGGCAGGCTTCTGCCGAATTCGGTCATTCTTTCCAACTGTCAGTTGCTTTTTGCAACTTAGGCGCTGACCATCATCCGTGCAACAGGGAGAGAATCGTCATGTCCTATATCGACGGCTTCGTCATTCCGGTGCCGACCGCGAACCGGGAGGTTTACCAGGCCCACGAGGCGAAATGGTGGCCGTATTTCCGCGACCGTGGCGCGAGCGGGCTTGCGATCTGCTGGGGCGACGACGTGCCGGACGGCAAGGTGACCGACTTCAGGCGGGCAGTCGCCGGAACGCCGGACGAAACCGTGGTCTTCTGCTGGATGACCTGGCCCGACAAGGCGACGCGCGATGCCGCCTATGCCAAGATGATGGCCGATGACATGCCGATGCCCGAGATGCCGTTCGACGGCAAGCGGCTGATCCACGGCGGATTCGAACCAATTCTTGTGGAGGGAGTAACGATATGAGCTATCACGGCAGCCCCTGCTGGTACGAGCTTTCGACCCGAAAGCCGGAAGAGGCGGGGAAATTCTACGGCGGTCTTCTGGGCTGGACCCTGGCCAAGGCGCCAATGGAGGGCTTCGACTACTACCTCGCCAGTGCAGGCGAGGCGATGGTCGCGGGCATGATGGCGCCGCCGGACTCCGCGATGCCGACCTACTGGATGATCTACTTCGCGGTCGATGACACGGACGGCGCGGTGCGCGCGATGTCGGGGGACGGCGCAATGGTCATCGTGCCGCCGACCGACATTCCGGGCACGGGGCGCTTTGCGATCCTGACCGATCCGCAGGGCGCCGCGTTCGGCCTCTTGCAACCCCTCCCGATGGAAAACGGGGGCGCGGGCGGCGCCTTCGACCAGAAGAAGACGGGTCATGGCAACTGGCACGAGCTGATGACCTCGGACCCTGCGGCCGCGCTTGCCTTTTATGGCAAACACCTGGGCTGGACGCCGTCCACCGCCATACCGATGGGCGAGATGGGAACCTATCAGCTTTTCGCGTGGCAGGGCGCCGACATCGGCGGCATGATGGGCCTGCCCGCGCCAGGAATGCCACCCGCGTGGCTGCCCTATTTCGGCGCCGAGGGGATCGACGCCGCCGTCGCGAAGGCGTCGGCGACCGGTGGCACCATCTGCAACGGCCCGATGGAGGTGCCGGGCGGCGCGTGGATCATTCAGGCAACGGATCCCGAAGGCACGATGTTCGCACTGGTGGGGCCGAAATGACCGCGCGCGACCTCACGACCTGCCTCTGGTTCGACGGCACCGCACGCGAGGCGGCGGAGTTCTACGCCGCCACCTTCCCGGACAGCCATGTCGGCCCCGCGATGGTCTCCCCGGCCGACAACCCCTCGACCTCCGCAGGGGCGGAGCTGACCGTCGAGTTCACCGTCCTTGGCCAGAAGTTCCTCGGCCTCAACGGCGGCCCGACCTTCAAGCACTCCGAGGCGGTGTCGTTCATGGTCTTCACCGACACGCAGGAGGAAACCGACCGCTACTGGGACGCGATCACCTCGAACGGCGGGCAGGAAAGCGCCTGCGGCTGGTGCAAGGACCGCTGGGGCGTCTCGTGGCAGATCACGCCGCGCGCGCTCATGGCCGCGATCACCGACCCGGACAGGGTGGCGGCGAAACGCGCGATGGAGGCGATGATGGAGATGGGCAAGATCGACATCGCCCGGATCGAGGCCGCGCGGCGCGGGACCTGAGGCGACGCGATGACGGGATCGCCGCACGATGCCCATCTTGCCGCGGCGCCGGAGGCGGTCCGCCCGCGTCTTGCCGCGATCCAGGCCGAGGTCGAGCGCCGCGTTCCCGAGGCTGAACGCTGCACCGGCTACGCGATGCCGGCATACCGGCGCGGCAAGATCTTTCTCTACTTCGCGGCGTTCAAGAAGCATATCGGGGTCTATCCGCCCCTCCATGCCCCCGCCGATCTGGTGGCCGAGCTTGCGCCCTATCGCGGGCCGAACGGCAACCTCGTCTTCCCGCACGACCGGACGTTTCCGCTCGATCTTATCGGACGGACGGCGGCCGCGCTCGCCGCGCAATATGCGCCTCTTGCATCAGGAGAGGATTCGCGTTCCCCTCGTGCATGACCCCAAGGAGGACGCGGGAATGGAGAAGGTCAGCTTCACCCGGATGAAGGACGGTACGAAGGAAGAGTACGAGTTCCTCACCGCGCATGAGATCGACCATACGAAGCATACCGCCGACCGCCTCCTGACCGCGCTGGTGGAGCTTGATGCCTCGCTTTCCGGCTATCAGATCACGCGCCTTGGCCATTCGCTCCAGTCGGCGAGCCGTGCCTGGCGCGACGGGGCGGACACCGACTGGGTCGTCTCGGCGCTCCTTCACGACATCGGTGACATCTACGCGCCCTATAATCACGACGAATACGCCGCGACGATCCTGAAGCCCTTCGTGCGCGAACAATGCACCTGGGTCGTGCAGACGCATGGCGATTTCCAGATGCTCTACTACGGCCACCATGTCGGCGGCGACCAGCACAAGCGCGAGCGGCACCGGGGCAGCGCCTATTTCGACGACTGCGCCGAGTTCTGCGAACGCTGGGACCAGTCCAGCTTCGACCCGGCCTACGACACGCTGCCCATGTCGTTCTTCGCCCCGATGGTGCGCGAGGTTTTCGCGCGCAGGCCCTACGATCCCGCAGTGATCCGCCCCGGCGAGCGGGTGGCGCTGACGGATGCGGCCATGGCGGCGGGGCGCTGAGGTCCAGGGAAGGCGCGCCTCGCGCACCAGGAACGTTCCATTGCGGCCCGGCTTCTCGTCGCCGACCTGCGCCTCGGGCGGGATGCAGGCACCCTTCCCTCCTGCTGCCCCGTCTTCGCCCGCGCCCCGTCCGTCTTCCCTTCTAGGCTTGGCCAGAGGTCTTGCGCTCCGCGCCGCGATCGTTTCCCCTGCCAAGGAACCGCCCGATGCTCAACCCCCTCATCCTCTTCGCCGGTCTGGCGACCGTCGGGCCGATGCTCCGGCCGCGGCTCGCGGGTGCGCGGCACTCGCGGGCGACGATCACGCCCTTGGCTATCTGGGCGCTCCTCGGTCGTCTCATCGCGGCGCTGGGGACGCGGGCCGCGTGCGTCACCCAAGAAGCTTCAAGCGGCGATAGAGCCATATCTCGAAGGCGAGGATCGCGACCAGAATCCCGCAGACTGCCCAGAACGCCCATGGCGTTCCGGCCCCCGGTATGCCGCCGACGTTGATCCCCAGCAGGCCGGTCAAGAGGCCGAGCGGCAGGAAGATCGCCGCGACCACCGACAGGACCAGCATCTGCCGGTTCATCGCCTCGGCGCGGATGTCCACCACCTGATCGCGCACCACCTGCGCCCGGTCGCGGATCGCATCCAGATCCTCGCCGAGCCGCGTCACCCGTTCCGTCGCCTCGCGCAGGCGCGCGCGGTCGCGCTGCGACAGCCAGATGAGCTCCTCGATCTCCAGCGTCGACATTGCGTCGCGCTGCGGGATCATGAAGCGCCTCAGGACCGAGGCGACCCGCCGCACGTCCGCCAGCTCGCGCCGCACGTCCGGGCTCACCTTGCCGTCCACCGCCTCCTCCAGATCGTCCAGCCGTTCGTTCAGCGTCGCCACCACCGGCTCGGCCCGGTCGGCCAGCCTGAGCGCGATCCGCGCGATCAGCTCGCCTTGCGTGCGCGGCGCATGGCCGGCCCGCATCCCCTCCATCACGTCGCCCAGCGCGAAAAGCAGCCGCCTGCGGGCCGAGACGATGGCGCGGTCGGTCACGCAGAGCCGCAGCGACACCATGTCCTCCGGCTCGGCCCCCGGGTTGAGGTTCACGCCGCGCAGGTTCATCAGCACCATCTCGCCATGCACCGTGCAGCGCGGCCGCGTCTCGCCCGCCGTCAGCGCGGCCAGTGCCAGCGGGTCGAGCCCCGCCGCCTCCAGCCAGCGCATCCCGGCCTCGGACGACAGGTCCACGCTGACCCAGACAAAGCCCTTCGCGGGCGCCAGATCGGCCAGCCCCCGCCCCCCGGGCGCGACCTCGGCCGCGTTCCCCTCGCCATCCATTACAAGGGCCGTCACCTCGGCCATGCCCGCCTCCCGCATCTGCGCGCCGCCACACTGCCCCGCGCCCGCGCCCTTGTCACGGGGCGCCGCGTGCGCTCCCCTTCCCCTCTCGGCAAGGTTTCGCTAAGGGAAACCGACGCAAGGACGGATGCCCAAGATGCCGATGGAAAAGACCTTCGACGCCGCCGAGGCCGAACAGCGCCTCTATGACGCCTGGGAAAAGGCCGGCGCCTTCAAGGCCGGCGCCAACGCCAAGCCGGGGGCGGAGACCTTCTGCATCATGATCCCGCCGCCGAACGTCACCGGCTCGCTCCACATGGGTCATGCGTTCAACAACACCTTGCAAGACATTCTCGTCCGCTGGCACCGGATGCGCGGCTTCGACACGCTCTGGCAGCCCGGGCAGGACCACGCCGGCATCGCCACCCAGATGGTCGTGGAACGGGAACTGGCGAAAGACAAGTCCAACGCCACCCGCCGCGAGATGGGGCGCGAGAAGTTCCTGGAAAAGGTCTGGGAGTGGAAGGGCAAGTCCGGCGACACGA
>JAGRDU010000123.1:5820-6283 GCA_020446905.1 Paracoccaceae bacterium
CCTTCACCATGTCCGGCGCCCCCGGCGCGCCCGAGGGCGAAGAAGGCAACTTCCACGACGCCGTCATCAAGGTCTTCGTCGACCTCTACAACAAGGGCTACATCTACCGCGGCAAGCGCCTCGTGAACTGGGACCCGCATTTTGAGACCGCGATCTCCGACCTCGAGGTCGAGCAGATCGAGGTCGCGGGCCAGATGTGGCACTTCAAATACCCGCTCGCCGGCGGTGAAACCTATGAATACGTGGAGAAGGACGAGAACGGAAACGTCACCCTCCGCGAGATGCGCGACTACATCTCCATCGCCACGACCCGGCCCGAAACGATGCTGGGCGACGGCGCGGTCGCGGTGCACCCGTCCGATGAACGCTACGCCCCCATCGTCGGCAAGCTCTGCGAGATCCCGGTCGGGCCCAAGGAATACCGCCGCCTGATCCCGATCATCACCGACGAATATCCCGACCC
>JAGRDU010000124.1 GCA_020446905.1 Paracoccaceae bacterium
CGGGCTTACGCCGCGTCTTCGTCCAGGTCGATCTCGGCGGTCTGGGCGACCACTTCGCGGTCATTGTAGTGACCGCAGGCGCCGCAGACGTGGTGCGGGCGCTTCAGCTCGCCGCAGTTCGGGCATTCGTTCGGATTCGCAGCGACCAGCGCATCGTGGGCGCGGCGCATGTTCCGGCGGGACCGCGTGGTCCGGTTCTGAGGGACAGCCATGTCTCAACCTCGGGTGTTCTAGGGGCAAGGCCCCGGTTTTCCTGGAGTTTCGTCACGGGACGGCCGTCAAGACCGGGTGCGAACCCAACGTTCAAGCGAGGCCGGGAACATACTGCGATTCCGCGCGGGCGCAAGTCTTTTCTGGCGATGCACCAACCCCGTTCGGCCGCCCCCCGTTCAGCCCTCGTCGCCGCCCTTCTTCATGAGGTCCGCAAGGCCCGCGAAGGGGCGGCGGACCTCGGTTTCGGTCAGCGGCTCGGCCCCCGGGCGGGTCGCGAAGGCGCCCGCGAAGGCCGCGCCCGGCGCGCGCGGAAAGGGCGGCAGCGCGAGGGTCAGCGCCTCGATCATCACGGCGCCCGCGTCGATCACCACGGGCAGCGGTTCGACCGTCTCATCCGGCATCTCGATCTCGTCCGAGGTGGGCGCAGGCAAGTCGGCGACGTACCGGCGCGTCACCTCTTCCTCGATGCGCGCCGGCACCGGCTCGAGTGTCACGACGCAGGCCTGGGTGACATCGGCGACAAGTACCGCATCGAGGATCCAGTCGCGCTTTCCGGCCGGGCGAAGCTCTCCGCGAAAGCGCAGGGCGTCGATCGACAGGATGTCCAGCGCCTCGGCGAGGCGGGTGCGCGCGTGGGTATCGGGGACAAGGTCGAAGCGCGTGGGCTTACGCGCCGGCAGCGCGTCGACGCGGAAAGGATGGCTGACTGCGGGCTCGGTCATCTCGTGGCCCCTCTGGCTGCCGGCGGGGCCGAGGCTTCGTCCTTGAAGGACGCCCCCGCCATGTTGTAAGCCGGATAAAAGGCTTGGGGCGGCAAGGCAAGAGGGTGACATGGGCAGGCTCGGTTCCGGAGTGCGGCGCGGCGTGATCGCGCTTGTGCTCTTTGCGATGTCGGCCTGTTCGGCGCAGTATTTCAACCACGGCTACATCCCGCGCGAGGAAGACCTCGCCAAGGTCACGGTCGGAGAATCGACCCAGGAGGACGTTGCGCGCGCCGTCGGCCGGCCGTCGTCCACGGGGCTTCTGACCGGCGGCGCGTGGTATTATGTCGGCAGCCGCTTCAAGCATGTGGGACCGAAGGAGCCGCAGGAGATCGACCGGCAGGTCGTCTCTGTCAGCTTCGACGACAAGGGCGTGGTCGAGAACGTCGAACGCTTCGGACTTGAGAAGGGCCAGGTCGTGGTGCTGTCGCGGCGGGTGACGGACAGCAATATCAAGGGCCTTGGCTTCCTGCGCCAGCTTCTCGGCAATATCGGCAATCTCAATGCGGCGCAGCTTCTGAACCGGAACTGATCCGGCGCTGTCATCGCGACGTCATGACGCTATGCTGGGGTCGGCAGAGACCGCTGCAGCGGCAGGACCGGAGTGTGCGATGGGCACGGGACGGAGCAGGACGGACGGCAGGTACCAGGTCCGCATCGCGCAGACAGAGACCGATGTCCTGCGCGCGCAGACGCTGCGCTGGCGCGCGTTCCGCGCCCGGCCGGGGGAGGAGTCGGGTATCGACGCGGACCGTTTCGACGCGGTCTGCCGCCATGTCCTTGTCGAGGACGAGGTGACGGGGCGGCTTGCCGCGACCTTCCGCCTCCTTCCCCTGACCGACGGGCGCGAGATCGGGGCAAGCTACTCCGCCCAGTATTACGAGCTATCGGCGCTGAGCGCCTACAAGGGCCGCATGGTCGAGATCGGTCGCTTCTGCATGGCGCCCGGCTGCCACGATCCCGATGTGCTGCGCGTCGCCTGGGCGGCGGTGACGCGGATCGTCGATGCCGAGGGGGTCGGCATGCTCTTTGGCTGCTCCTCGTTCGCCGGAACGCAGCCCGAGACCTATCGCGACGCCTTCGCCTTCCTGCGCGAGCGACACCTCGGGCCGAAGCGCTGGCTGCCACGGATCAAGGCGCCCAAGGTCTTTCGCTTCGGCCTGCGGCTCAGGAGCTGCCAGGGCGATCCGGTGCGCGCGCTGCGTCTGATGCCGCCGCTTCTGCGGACCTATCTGACGATGGGGGGCTGGGTCGGCGACCATGCCGTCGTCGACGAGGACCTCGGCACGCTCCACGTCTTCACCGGGGTCGAGATCGAACGCATTCCACCCGCGCGGGCGCGGGCGTTGCGTTTGCTGGCCGGCTAGAGGTCAGCCGCGCGCCCGGCGCCGGGCGCCGCGTCCGCCGCCTGCGCTGGTCGCGACAGGCTTGTTCATGCGGATCCAGTTGCCGCCCGAGGGATCGTGGTCGAGCAGGAAGTCGGCGGCGCGGATCGACAGGATCTCGTCCGAGGCGACGCCCACTTGCGGCCCGAGGCCGAGGAGCATGCCGAGCTTTTTCAGGTCGGCGCCCTCGGGAACCTCGACCCCGAGGCCCTGAAGCCGGGCGATCCGTTCGCGCACAAGCTCTTCGGTGGTCACAAGGCCAAGGAGCGGCCCGAGCGCGTCGAGATTGACATCGTCAGGCGCCGTGAGGCCGATCGCCTTCAGGGCGTCGAGCCGGTCGGTGATATTCTTCTTCGTCGATGGCATCGCCACCGGGTTCATGATCGCCGAGGTCATGCCGGCGGCCGAGGCCATGGCGAGGAAGGCGTTGTTGATGCCATGCCGGTTCGGCAGGCCGAAGGAGATGTTCGAGGCGCCGCAGGTCGTGTTTACGCCCAGCTCCTCGCGCAGGCGCTTGACGAGCGTGAAGACCTGCACCCCGGCGGTACCCATCGCGCCGACCGGCATCACGAGGGGATCAACCACGATGTCATGGGCGGGAATGCCGAAATCGGCGGCGCGCTCCACGATCTTCTTGGCCACGGCGAAGCGCACGTCGGGGTCTTCGGAAATGCCGGTGTCGTCGTTCGAGATCGCCACCACCGGCACGTTGTATTTCTTCACGAGCGGCAGGACGAGCTCCAGCCGTTCCTCCTCGCCGGTAACCGAGTTCAGGAGCGGACGGCCCTCGGCGGCGGCAAGGCCGGCCTCGAGCGCGCCGGGCACCGAGCTGTCGATGCAAAGCGGCGCGTCGACGAGGCCCTGCACCAGCTCGATCATCTTGCGCATGAGCGGCGGCTCGGTCTCGTTCGGGTTGGGGTTGGAGTTGTAGACCACGCCCGCATTCACATCGAGAACCTGCGCCCCGCAGGCGACCTGCTCCAGCGCGTCCTTCTCGACGGTCGAGAAATCGCCCGCCTCAAGCTCGGCGGCGAGCTTCTTGCGGCCGGTGGGGTTGATCCGCTCGCCGATCACGCAGAACGGCTCGTCAAAGCCGATGACGACGGTTTTCGATTTGGATTCCAGGACGGTGCGGGTCATTCTTCCCTCAGATTCTCAAGATTGGGAGGCCGGCACGGCGGATGTGCCGCCATGCTCGATGGCCCAGGTGGCGTTGGTCTTGATCCCGCCGAGCGGGAAGAAATGGACGCCCTCGATGCCGAAGTCCGGATGCGCGGCCTTGTGCGCCGCGAGCGCGCCCACGACCTCGTCGGGCTCGTAGGGCAGGAGAAGCTTGGTCACGTCCATGGCGCGCTTTTGCAGCACGCGGAGCGAGGGGCCGACGCCGCAGGCGATGGCGAACTTGATGAGCGTCTGCAGCTTCGCGGGGCCGGCGACGCCGATATGGATCGGCAGCCGGATGCCCTCGGCGGCAAGCCGGTTCGCCCAGGCGATGACCGGCTCAGCCTCGAAGCAGAACTGGGTGGCGATGGCCATCTCGGCGTCCGAACGCTCGCTGAAGGCCTGTTTCCACTTCAGCGCCTGCATGACGATGCGGTCGCCGCCGTCCTTGTCGATGTCCTTGTTGCCCTCCGGGTGGCCGGCGACATGCAAGCGCTTGAAGCCGTCGAAAAGCCCGGTCTCGATCAGCTGCATCGAGGCGTCGAACTCTCCCGCAGGGGTGTTGACGCCGCCGCCAAGGAGGAGCGCCTGTTTGACGTCGGCCTCGCCCTTGTAGCGGGCGATCCAGTCGGCGAGCGTGGCGCGGTCAGGAATGATCCGGGCGGGGAAGTGCGGCATGACCGGGAAACCCTCGGCGTGCAGCCGCTTCGCCGTCGCCACCATGTCCTCGATCGGGGTGCCCTCGATATGGGCGATGTAGACGCGGGTGCCGGCGGGCAGAAGATCGCGGAAGTTTTCGACCTTTTCGGCGGTGCGCGGCATCACCTCGATCGAATAGCCCTTGAGGAAGGCCTCGACCTTGGCGCTCGCGCCGACCGGCTCGGCCGGGGTTTCCTTGCGGCGGAAGTTCAGAAGCGACATTGCCGTCCTCCACATATCGTTCGGGGTCACGCCCAGCCATCATTCGCTATGAGCGCTTTCAGGCGCCCGGTGTCGTATTCGGCGTCGATCCGCGCCGCCTCGGCCTCGGCCACGGCGGTATCCTCGCCCGGGACCTCGACCGGCGCCGCCTTGCGCCATTCGGCAAGATAGGCGTCGGTTCCGGCGGCGCCGACCTTCATGGCGCAGCGGTCGATTGCCTGTTCGAAACGCTCCGGCAGCGGCCGTTTCACGCCCCGGCGCCCCTTGCCCACGATGACCTGGGCCGGGATGTCGCGCCAGTAGACGATGGTGACCTCAGCCATGCGAATCCTCTTGTCCTGACCCCTCAATACGCTCTGACACCGGACGCCCGATGACGGTTTTCGACATCATGGGCGATTGGAGCGACCTGCCTCTCCTGCATAGCGGGCGCGCGGCCCTGCGGCCACAGACCCGATTGCGAAAGATTCTCATGAAGAACATGAGGTGCGGGCCGGCGGGCAGCAAAGCCTTGCTTGCGCCACGGGCGGCGGGTCACTACATTGCCCGCAACACATATCGGAGGGCGCGACGATGGCGCCCAGGCGTCCCGGGGGATCGGGCGCGTTCCCGAGAACGGTCGAGCCGCCCAAGACCCCCAAGCCGGATCCGGCGCAGCTTTACGCGGCGCTCGATCTCGGAACGAACAGTTGCCGCATGCTGATTGCCCA
>JAGRDU010000125.1 GCA_020446905.1 Paracoccaceae bacterium
CGTCCAGCGTGTCATCGCCGAGCCCTCCCTCAAGCCGGTCGAACCCGCCGTCGCCGTATAGCGCGTCGTTGCCGTCCTCGCCGTAGAGCCGGTCGTTGTAGGAACCGCCCGACAGCGCGTCGGCCCCCGTCCCGCCCCAGATCCAGTCGTTCTCCGACCCGCCATAGAGCGCATCGTTCCCGCCCTCGCCGTAAAGCCCGTCCACACCCGCATCGCCCCAGAGCACGTCGTTCCCGTCCCCCCCATGCAGGCTATCCGCATGATCGCCACCGTAAAGCGTGTCGTTCCCGAGACCGCCAAGCAGCGTGTCAAACCCCGAGCCGCCGAACATCCGGTTGGCGGCGGTGTTTCCGGTGACGGAATCGTCGCCGGCGCCAAGGAGCACATCTTCGAGGATGGTACCGGCCGCGATCCCGAGATTGCCCCGCAGACCGTTGATGTCAGAATAGGTGCCCGGCGTAAGGTCGATGCGCTGGTCCGTGCCGTGGCTGCGCAGGTTGATCGTGTCGCGCCCCCCCGTATCGACGATGGTGAATGCCATGGGATTGGTCAGCGCCGCTCCGCCTGCAACGCCGCTGGACACGAAATTGTAGGCCCCGCCGGCGTTGGAGTTGTCGCCGTAGGTTGTGTTGGTCCCCCGTATCGAGGTGATCCCGTACATCGCCTGGATCGCAATGATGTCTGCGACCATGGGCGTCGCGAGATAGGCAAAGTCGGCAAGAACCGAACCGTTGTCGGTCTGGCTGAAATACGACATCACGGTCGCCTGCCAGCTATCGTTCAAGTAGTGGTTGTCGGTCCCGTAGATCGCGTTGCCATTGTAGTTGCCGGCATGGCCGAGCCCCAGGGCGTGGCCGAGTTCATGCAGGAACGTCTGGTAAGAATAGCTGTCGAACGACGTGCCAGAACTTGAAAGCCAGGCCGTCGAGACGTTGACGAAGGTGCTGACGATGAAATTGCCTGAGAACGAGTGCGAGGTGTACGCGCCGGTATCCCAGTCGTCGATCACGATATCGGCCCCGGTTGCCGAGGCGAGGTAGTTGAATCGGATGCCGGTCACCGCCGTCCAGCTGTCCAGCGCCCAGCGCGCCAGCTGCTGGCCCGCCGCCGTGAGGCCGGTGATATTGACATCGAGACTGCCGCCGGCCGAGATGTTGAACCGGATCGGCACCGACCCCTGGTCACTCCAGAAACCGGCCCGGAGATAGTCGGCGATCTGCGTCATCGTCAGGACCGGCAAGGCTCCGGCCGTCACCGAGGTACTGATCGCGTAGCTTCCGGTGAAGCTCGAGGCAAAGCTGTCTGCCTCGACATAGTAGGTGCCGCTCGAAAGCGGGGACAAGACCAGCCGCGAATTGAATGATCCGTTGTAGTCATCGTTCTCGGCGACCAGGTTGCCGCTGGCATCGTAGACGCGTAACGTCGGATCGCCGAGTGCCGATGCTCCGACACCCGACAGATTGAGAGTGTAGGTGTTGCCCGCACTGAGGCTGATCTTCACCCAGTCCTTGTCGCCGATGCCCGACAGGCTGCCGTTGAACGTATCGCCCGCAGTGATCGTGTAGGCCGTCGCTGCGGACGCCGCAGCGTCCGCGCCTTCGGTGATGGACGCGGCGAAAAGCGGTGTTCCGAGAATGGCAGTTGTGAGGGGCGCGGTCGGATCGACGGCAGACAAGGTGTCGGTCTGGAAATCGGGCATCTGGAATCCTGTCGCAAAATCCGGGCTTTCGGCCATCCTAAGGGACAAGATGGCAGAAATCAGAACTTTCTGGGGCACTTGCCGCTTCGCCGCCCAAACGTTCAGAACAGGAAGTCTGTGGCGTCAAGGTCGGCGAGTGTGATGCCGACGAGGGTGATGATGTTCGCGGCGTCGGCGGTGATGACGACATCGGCCCCGACCTGGGCGATGTGGTTCGCCATCAGGTCCGCAAGGTCGACGATGGCGCTGACGGCCCGCAGGTCGATCTTCTCGTTCCCGTTCAGCGCCTCGAAATCCATGATCCGGTCCCGCCCGAACCCGTCCGCGAAGATGAAGGTGTCGGCGTTCGCATGGCCCCAGATCAGGTCATTCCCGGCCCCGGCCGTGATCACCTCGAACCCGCCGCCGCCATAGATCGTGTCGTTCCCGGCCCCGGTCGTGATCGTGTCGCTGCCGGTGCCGCCGTAGACCCGGTCGGCATCTGCGCCTCCGAGGATGGAATCGTCGCCCGCCTCGCCAAAAAGACCGCCCCCGCCCGCGCCGCCGTCCATGGTGTCGTGGCCCGTCCCGCCGAAAAGCCGGTCGAGCCCCTCGCCCCCGAACATCAGGTCGTTGCCGTCGCCGCCGTAGAGGTTGTCGGCCTGGTGCCCGCCGTCCAGCGTGTCATCGCCGAGCCCCCCCTCAAGCCGGTCGAACCCGCCCTCGCCGTATAGCGCGTCGTTGCCGTCCTCGCCGTAGAGCCGGTCGTTGTAGGAACCGCCCCACAGCGCGTCGGCCCCCGTCCCGCCCCAGATCCAGTCGTTCTCCGACCCGCCATAGAGCGCATCGTTCCCGCCCTCGCCGTAAAGCCCGTCCACACCCGCATCGCCCCAGAGCACGTCGTTCCCGTCCCCCCCATGCAGGCTGTCCGCATGATCGCCACCGTAAAGCGTGTCGTTCCCGAGACCGCCAAGCAGCGTGTCAAACCCCGAGCCGCCGAACATCTGGTCCCTTCCGTCGTCGCCCTCGGCGCGATCGTTGCCATCGCGCAGCACGAACCGCTCGTTCTGGTCGGTGCCGCGAAAATCGTCCGCGGCCGACGTGCCGTCGAACATCGGGGTCGTGACTTGTGCCATGCCGGGCACGCGCGACAGATTGAGGATCGAGGACGTCGGAAAGTCCCTCAGGTCAAGTCCCGTGCCGGACGCAGAATGAACCTCGAGCGTCTCGAGACCGAAGCGAAGCACCGCCCCCCAGGGGGTCGTCTCGATGGACAAGGCATCGGCCGAATAGAGCATCGGAAAAGCCGAGAGATCGAGCCGGTCCTCCCGCGGGTTGAAGTCGAGGATAATGTCGGTCGTGTTGTCCGCGCTCAGGACGAACAGGTCCGCGCCTGCGCCGCCGGTCAGGCTGTCGCGCCCGAACCCGTCGTGGAGAATGTCAGCGCCCGCGCCGCCCGAGAGCGAATCTCCCCCTCCGCCGCCGCTCAGGATGTCGTCCAGCGCGCCGCCCGTCAGCCGCTCGCCCGCATCGCCGCCGATCAGCGTCATCCCGATTGTCGCAAGGTCGAAGTGGAATGTCGTCAGCCCCGCTTCTGCGCCGCTGGCGACATGCAATTGCAGCTCGGATCCGGTGACGGCAGCCGCCATCGCCGAGACATTGGCGAGCGTCGTGCCGGCGCTGTCCTGAAAGGTCGTGAGCAGGACGAGCCGCCCGTCGGGCAGCAGCGTGAAGGCGGACACCCCGTCATCGCTGCCCGCGACGAACACCAGAACCCGGCCCTGCACCTCGACGGTCTCCAGTTCACACGCGCCGGCGAACCGGGTGTTCAGATCGTCGATGACATGGTCCGCGACCGTCAGCTGCCCGTCCGCCCCGACGCGCAGCACCGTCACGCTGCCGGTACCGGATGCGGCCACCAGGGCGTAACTCTGCCCGCCAGTGCTGCAGGTCGACATGGCCCCCGGCTCGGCGATCCCGAGTCCGTCGCCCGCCCCGACCGCATCCGCAAACACAAGCGCGCCCCCCGGTGTGATCCGATAGAGGGCGATCCGGCTGGCTGCACCGTCGGCGGCCAGAAGCCAGGTCTGACCCCCGGCAGCGATCGCCTCCAGCGCCGTGATCCGCCCCTCTTGGGTTCCTGCTGGCAGCGCAATGTCGCGCAGTTCCACCTGTCCGCCGCCATCCCCAAGGGCGAGCGCACAGAAACCGGGCCTGCCCGAGTGCGCCATGTAGAGGACTTCGCCCACCGCAGTCCCGCTGGCCGCGAGCGTGGCGGCATCCGCGAGCGCCGAGCCCGGATCGCTCCATCCCGCGGCGGCCGCAAGCGTGCCCGTCGCGTCAAGCGTGAAGGGAAAGGGCGCAAGATAAGGGTCGCCGCAGAGGACGATCTGCGGACCGAGCGGCGTATCGACGACGTCAAGGTCGATCTCGCCCGTCCGGGTCGCGGCCAGCCCGCTCTCGCTGGTCAGCGACGGTGCCGCGCCGGAAGTCAAGGCAAAGGCTGTAAGTCCCGGGATGCCCCCGGAGACCGCGCACAGATACAGCGCGCCGCCGACATCGATGACCTCAAGGTCAGAAATAGCGTCCAGATACGCGCCCGCGATCGCGGGCGTCGCCGAAACGGCGGACAGCCTGAGCATCCGATCCCACCTTCACCCTTTTTCCCGGGTAGAAGGATCGCCTCAAGATGTTAATTTGGGGCTAAGTGGTGCCGGACGCTGTTTGCGGAACAGCTACTCCGCACTGATGGTATAGCTTGCCGCCGTCGGCCCCTCGGCCCGCGCGGCGGCATCACGGCGCAGGTCGGTCGCGAAGATCCACCGCGACAGGACCGTATCGAGCGCCTCGATATCGTCGTGCTCGACCGCTTCCCTGAGCGCGCGCAACAGACCTGCAAGTTCGATCTCCGACAGATGCGCCTCGCGCACCTCGATGATTTTCGGATGGGCCGTGGACCTTGCGCCGCGGCCGACCATCAGCTCCTCGTGCAGCTTCTCGCCCGGCCGAAGGCCGATGTTGACGATCTCGATATCCCCCTCGGGGTTCTCGGCGTCGCGCACGCTGTAACCTGCCGAGGCGATAAGGCGCCGCGCGAGGTCGCGGATCGCGACCGGGGCGCCCATGTCCAGCACATAGACCTCGCCGCCCCTTGCAAGACTGCCCGCGATCAGCACCAGCCGCGCCGCCTCGTGCACAGTCATGAAGTAGCGCGTGACCTCTTCATTGGTCAGCGTCACCGGCCCACCCGCCGCGATCTGCTCCTGAAAGAGCGGGATCACCGATCCGGATGACCCGAGCACATTGCCGAACCGCACGATGGAAAAGATCGTGCGGCCGGGCTGGGCCGCCTGCCCCTGCACGATCAGTTCCGCGACGCGCTTGGTTGCGCCCATCGTGCTGGCCGGGCGCACCGCCTTGTCGGTCGAGACGAGCACGAAGCGCCGAACCCCGGCAGCGCGCGCCTTCTGTGCGAGGACCGCGGTCGCAAGCGCGTTGTTGGCGACCCCGGCGCGCGGGTTCGCCTCGACGATCGGCACATGCTTGTAGGCTGCGGCGTGCAGGACGGCGTCGACCTCATGCTCGCGCAGCGCACGCTCGACCAGTGCACCGTCCCCGACCGAGCCGAGGACCTGCACGACATCGATCGCAAGCCCCTCGGTCAGGATACGCAGCTCCATCGCCGCGGTATAAAGCGCGACCTCGCTGATCTCGACCAGGACAAGACGCCTGGGCGCAAATGCGATGACCTGCCGGCAAAGCTCAAGCCCGATGGAGCCGCCCGCGCCGGTAATCATCACGCTGGCGCCACGATAGGCCTCAAGTTCGCCCTCAAGCTCGGCATGAAGCCCCTCGCGGCTGAGGAGCGCCGAGGCGGGCGCCACCATCAGCTTGTCGACCAGCGCCTCCTCGCCGATGAGCTGGGCGAAGGCGGGCAACGTCTGCACCTCGAGACCGAGCTTGGTGAGGCGGCGCGACAAGAGGCTTTGCTTGTGAACCGAGAGCGAGGGCATCGCAAGGATGACCCGGTCGACCTTGTACTGGTCCTGCACCTGCTTCAGATGCGCCCCGGCAAAGACCGGAAGCCCGGCGACCATCAGGCCGCGCAGCGTCGCGTTGTCGTCGATGAAGGCGACCGGCAGAATGTCGGACCGGCTGCGCAGGGCAGCGGCGAGTGCCATGCCTGTGCGTCCCGCACCGTAGATGACGACACGGGTGATCTCGGGGCTGCGCCGGTAAATCGCGAGCAGCATGTGCAGCATCGTGATGCGCCCGCCCGCCGACAGCGCGAGAAAGACGAGGCCGAACACGACATGCAGCCCGGCCGGCAAAGGCAGTTCTGCCAGACGCGCGATCATCGCGCTGGTCAAGGCAAGAGCGAAAGCCACGATCGACGTGCGCTGCGCCGCGAGAAGGTCGTAATGCTTGAGCCGCACCTCAGAGGTCCGCAGGACGACCGAGAGCGCCGCCGCCATGACCATCAGAAGCGGCACGAGCGGCCAGTTGCGGCTTAGGACCGCCACGGGCGTCAGCGTCGAATACTGGATCGCGGCCGCGAAATAGAAGGCGAGCGGGACGCAGAGGACATCAAGCAGCAGGAAGACCAGCCGTTTCTGCATCCGCGTCAGGGAAAGGACGACTCTGACCACTCTTTGGTTTGTCCCGCGCTTGCCATCTCACAGCCGACACGCGACATCGGCCGGGGCCGGTCGCGCCTGCGTTCGTGTATCGGCCCAATTGTCTGCGGCTGCAAGGAAATTAGCCATCAATTCCGGCGAATGGAGCTTTTTCGCCTAGAATGGAGGCACGCGCTCCGGTTGCCAGAAGGCCGCAGGACTCCTCTCGCCGTCAATGCGAGCACTGCCAGATCGAGCCCCGGGCTGCGCCTTGCCCGGTAGATGAGGTCGAGCCGCGCCTTGGCCGGGACACAGCGCCGCCGGTAGACCCTGTCGGTTTCCTCGGCACTTTCGCAGGCCGCCAGAAGGCGCTCCTCGTGCCGGTGATAGATCAGCGAGGCGAGACCGGTGACCCCGGGACGGCAGCGCAGCACCTCGGCATAGAGGTCAGGAAAGGCCTCGACATACTGCCGAAGCGGCGGACGCGGTCCGACAAAGCTCATGTCGCCGGCCAGGATGTTGAAAAGCTGCGGCAATTCGTCAAGCCGCGTGCGCCGCAGGACGCGACCAAGCGGCGTGACCCGGGCCACCTTGTCGCCGCCCGAGACGCCGCTATCGGCCGCGGCAGCCCGCATGGTGCGGAACTTCCAGAGTGTGAACGGCCGGTCCGGCGACCGCATCCGCTCGGCGCCGTAAAGCAACGGACGGCCCTGCGCGACCAGCAGGACAAGCGCGACGAGGATCATGAGCGCCCCGAGCGGGACCATGAGGAGAAGCGCCAGAAGGACGTCGAAAAGCCGCTTTCCGGGGGTCATGGTCGGGCCCCGGCGAGACGTCCAAGATCGGCCACGATGGCGCCTGCGTCGGCGCGCGGCAAAGGACCGATCACCGCCTCAAGCGCGCCGGTGTTCAGCGTCACCTCGGGCAACGCCGCATCGGGCGCGGGCACTCCGCGCCATGGGCGCCCCGCCGCGCGCAAAAGCGCGTCCATCCGGACCGCGCCCGGCTGCGCGACGTTCAGGACCTCGGGCAGCGCATGGCCCGCCCCGCTCGCCGCGAAGAGCGCGGCAAGCACGCGCGCGAGGGCACGCGGCCCGATGTAGCTGCGCACAAGACCGCCTCCGTCCGCCAGAACATGCAGGGTCTGCGGCCCCTCTCCGTCGCGGGGGGCAAGAAGCTGGTCCGCGCCGGCGACGTTGCCGATACGCAGGCAGGTGATGGCCGGCCCGTCCCGGTGCGCCCGTGCCGCCAGTTCCATCGCCAGCTTGGCGCGGCCATAGTCCGACACCGGGGCGGGCGGTCGCGACTCTGCCGCGCTCACGGCCCCGCCGTAGACCGCCGCACTTGAGGCGAGGAAGACACGCCCGACACCGGCCGCCGCGCCGGCCTGCAGCGCCGCGCGGGCAAGATCGGCATGCCGCGCCAGATCCTCTTCCCCGCCGCCGACCCGCCCGGCGAGATTGAGGATCGCCCGTGCGCCCGCGGCGGCCCTTGCATAGGCGGCGGGATCGCCCAGGGGATCGAAGCGGGGCCCCTCCCCCTCGCCGCTCCGCCGCTGCCAGACGAGGCCAGGCAGGCCCTCGACCGCCCAGGCCGCGCGCAGAAGCGTGCCGAGCCGGCCCGTGCCGCCGACCACCAGAACCCGGCCGATCCCGCCCTCGCCCAAACCGCTCCTCCGCGCACTGCCGCCGCCGCCCGGTCGGCCGCTCCCGGCTTAGCATCCCCTGCCCCCGCTGGAAACCATGCGGCGCCCCGGCTTGTCCCCGCCCGCGTTCTTGCCCAAGATGCGCCCGGGCACCGGCAGCAGAACCGGGCCGCAGGGATGACACCGGAGGGAAAGATGGCGACCGGCACCAATATCAGGACGTGGTTCGAGGGGCGCTGGCACGACGGCGACGTTCCGGTCATGCGCGCGGCCGATCACGGCAGCTGGCTTGGCACCACGGTCTTCGACGGCGCCCGGCTGTTCGAGGGGGTCACCCCCGACCTCGACCGCCACTGCGCCCGTGTCAACCGGTCCGCCGCGGCGCTGATGATCACGCCGACGGTCGAGACCGAAACGATGGTCGAGATCGCGCGTGAGGGGCTGGCGCTTTATCCCGGCGGTTCGGCGGTCTATATCCGGCCGATGTACTGGGCAATCGACGGCGACGCGACCGGTGTCGTGCCCGAGCCGGAGCGCACCGGCTTTGCGCTCTGCCTCGAAGAGATCCCCATGGCCCCACCCGAGGCGACGACAACGCTGACCACGACGCGGTTCCGTCGCCCGGTGCTGGAGTCTTCGGTAACGAACGCCAAGGCGGGATGCCTTTATCCCAACAACGCCCGGATGCTGGCCGAGGCGCGGACGAAGGGCTATGCCAATGCCCTTGTCGCCGACGCCCTCGGCAACGTCGCCGAGAGCGCGACGGCGAACATCTTCATCGTGAAGGACGGGGAGCTTTTCACTCCGGTCGCCAACGGCACCTTCCTGTCGGGGATCACCCGTGCCCGGCATATCGAGAACCTGCGCCGCGAGGGCACCGCGGTGCACGAGACGGTCCTCACCTTCGACGACGTGCGAGCGGCGGACGAGGTGTTCCTCTCGGGGAACTTCTCGAAGGTCACGCCGGTCACGGAATTCGACGGCACGCATTACCAGCACGGCCCGGTCACCCGACGTGTGCGCGAGCTTTACTGGGACTGGGCACTCTCGGGCAGCTGACCGATGCGCCGCGCCGCCCGCCGGATCGTCGCGCTCTGGATGGCCTGCACCTGGGCGGCGACGCTATGGCTGATGTCACTGAACCCCTTCGCCCAGCCGGTGATCGAGCGCAGCGCGGCCGAGCTGCGCATCGCCCTCCAGCGCGCCATGGCGGTGCGGGTGACGGCGGACTGGCTGGTGCCGCGCCTTATCGGGGCGGTCGTGGCCGAAAAGCCCGACGACATCCGCCTCTACCTCGACCTTGCCGCGGAACACGCCATTCCCCTGCCCCGCGACCTGACGGAACGGGCGAACACCGTCCTCGCGGCAAGGGAGGGGGCGCTTGCCGTCGCGGCGGATTGCGCCGTCTGCGCCTATGACATCACCGAATGCGAAAGCCTCGCGTTGATCGGCGCCTGTGCGATCCCGGTCGAGATGACGCCGGTCGGCGATCTCAACGCGCTGCGCCGTGCCGGCGTCGCCTGGGCCTCGGGCGAGGATGTCGATGGCCTCGATGCCGGCCTCGCCCTCGTCGGACTGGCGGCGAGCGGCGCGATCCTCGTCTCGGGCGGCACCTCGGCCAGCGCGAAGGTCGGCGCGACGCTCTTGCGGCTCGCACGGCGCATGGGCGCGCTCGGCCCGCGCCTTGCCGGGACGCTCACCGATGCCGTCATCGCGCTCGTCCGGTGGGAAAGGCTTCCTGCCGTCCTGACGCGCGAGGTCCCGGTCGAGGCCGCCGTCGACGCGGCCCGCTGGTCGCGCCTGACCGCGATGGCCGAAAACGCCGGAACCCTGCAGCGCAACACATCCGCTGGCGAGGCGCTGGTGCTTCTGCGCGGCGTCGATTCGGCCGAGGACCTCGCCCGGCTTGCCCGCGTCGCGGAGGCGGCGGGCCCGGAAACCCGCAAGGTCATGGCCGTCCTCGGCAGCGATGCGTTCCGACTTCTCAGCCGGGTCTCTCGCCTCTCGGTGGCGGCGATCGGCCTTGTCGCACTGGCCTTCTCGCAGCTTGGCGCGCTTGTGCTCTCCCTCCTCGGCGGCCTCCTCCGCCGCCTGATCCTGCGGCCCGAGAAGCGCGGGGATCGCCGACCCGTTGCGTAATTCCCGCCAAGCGGCGATGATCGCGCCGCTCACGGGGGATCGTCATGCGCAAATTTCTGGTCGTCCTCGACGACAGCCGCGAATGCCTGAACGCGATGCGTTTCGCCGCGCTCCGGGCCGCGCATACCGGCGCCGGCGTCACCATCCTCTCGGTCATCACGCCCGAGGAGTTCCAGCACTGGATCGGCGTCGCCGACATCATGCGGGCGGAGGCACGCGAACGGATCGAGGCGCATTTCGAGGTCTTCGCGAAATGGATGCGCGACCGGCAGGGGATCCAGCCCGAGCTGGTGATCCGCGAGGGCGACCCGGTGGCCGAGATCCTGTCGCAGGTCCGCGAGGATCCCGCGATCGGCGTCCTCGTCCTTGGCGCGGGGACCGACAAGTCCGGGCCGGGGCCGCTGGTCACCCAGATGTCGAAGAATTCCGGCAACCTGCCGATCCCGATCACCATCGTGCCCGGCGAGATGTCGAAGGAACGGCTTGAGGCGATCACCTGAGGCAAGGCGGGGGGCCATCTGCCCCCCGCGCCCCCCGAGAGTATTTTTGCCAAGAAGAAGTTTCAGAGGAGAAGCGAGGCCGCGCCTTCGTGCCGCAGGAGCGCGACCTTGGTCTCGACGCCGCCCGGCGCGGAGAACCCTCCCAATCCCGCAGCGCCGAGAATCCGGTGGCAGGGCACGATGATCGGCACCGGGTTGCCTCCGCAGGCCTGACCGATCGCCTGCGCCGGCGCGCCGAGGTCCCTGGCCAGATCGCCATAGGTCCGCGTCTCGCCGAAGGGGATCGCCATCATCGCCCGCATGACTTCGCCCTGAAGCCCCGGCCGGAAGGCGATGGGCAAATCGAAAGCCTGGCGGTCGCCGGCAAAATATGCGGCAAGCTGGCGCGCGGCCTCGACAAGCAGCGGCGTCTCCTCGCAGCCGCCCGCGCCCCAGGTGAGGGCGGTGATGCGGCCATCCGCCTCGCGCAAGGTGAGGGCGCCGAAGGGGCTCTGGATCGTCAACTCGGGCATGCCGGGATGCTGCGCGCGGGCGCGCTCCGCTGCAACCCGTTTCCTGCGGGTCGCGTGCGGCGCACTATTCCTTGCGGGCGCAGCCGTCCCCTTTCACGCGCACCTGCCCGCGCGGCTGGTATCGCGCCGCAAGCTCGCGCGTGGCGAGCGCGACAAGACAGTCAAGCTCGTCCACCCGGTCCTCGTTCGGCGTGACGAGCGTGACGGTCACGCTGAAAGCCGGAGACAGCTTTCCTTCCGGCTCGATGTCCATGTCCGCAGGCGACAGCCCGACCGTCACGAACCGTTCGTAAAGCCATTGCCGCCCCTCCCCCGTCCCGTACCAGCGCCCGACGTCCGAACCGGTCTCGACCGTGGCAGCATAATCCGCGCCGGGCCCGCCTTCGTAGCGCATCCCGGTCTTCCGGAATGCCTTGTCCAGGGGAGGTACGAGATATTCTCCAAGACCGCTGGAATACTGCGAACCGGTAAGCTGGATGATGTAGCTCGCGCTCGCCGGAAAGTCCGCCGACTGCTGCGCAGCGGCTGGCGCGGCAGCGGCGAACAAGGCGGCGGTCAGAACATGGCGCATGTGTCTCTCCCCGTTTCCGGAGAGAGTAGTCCCTGCAAGGTGTGCGGCAAGGCCGATCCTAGCCCAGAACGCCGTCGCAGCGCGCACAGGTGCCCGCGTGGCTGTGGGTGCCGACGTCGGGCAGGATCCGCCAGCAGCGCTGGCACTTCTCGCCCTCGGCCGTCTCGAAGACCACGCCGACGCCCGGCACCTCGGGCAGACGGAAGGCCTCCTGCGGCTCGGGATCGCCGGTCAGCGTGATGGCAGAGGTGATGCAAAGCTCGGCAAAATCGACCGACTTCAGCGCGGCGAGCGTCTCCGCATCCTCGACATGCACCACCGGCGCGGCCTCGAGGCTCGCCCCGATCACCTTGGCGGCGCGCTGAACCTCGAGCGCGGCGGTGACGACGCGGCGGACCTTGCGGATCTTCTCCCACTTCTGCGCGAGCGGTTGGTCCAGCCAGTCGGCGGGTGTCTCCGGGATGTCCTGAAGGTGGATCGAACTGCCCTCGCCGGGGAACCGCGACAACCAGACGTCTTCCATCGTGAAGACGAGGATCGGGGCGAGCCAGGTCGTCAGGCGGTGGAAGAGCAGGTCGAGCACCGTGCGCGCGGCCCGGCGGCGCATAGAGGAAGGCGCATCGCAGTAAAGCGCGTCCTTGCGGATGTCGAAATAGACCGCCGAGAGGTCCACGGTGCAGAAGGTGAAAAGGGTCTGGAACACGCCCTGGAAGTCGTATTTCGCGTAGCCCCTTCGCACCGCGTGATCGAGCTCGGCCAGACGGTGGAGGACCCAGCGCTCAAGTTCCGGCATGTCCACCGGCGCCACCCGTTCGTCCTCGCCGAACCCGGCAAGGTTGCCGAGGATGAAGCGCAGCGTATTGCGCAGGCGCCGGTAGCTGTCGGCCGTCCCTTTCAGGATCTCCTTCCCGATCCGGAGGTCGACTGTATAGTCCGACTGCGCCACCCAGAGGCGCAGGATATCGGCGCCGTATTCGTCGATGACCTCCTGCGGGGCGACCGTGTTGCCCAGCGACTTGGACATCTTCATGCCCTTCTCGTCGAGCGTGAAGCCGTGCGTTAGCACGCCCCGGTAGGGCGCGCGGCCCTTGGTCCCGCAGGCCTGCAGCATCGAGGAATGGAACCATCCCCGGTGCTGGTCGGTGCCTTCAAGGTAGAGGTCGGCGATGCCGTCCGTCGTGCCGTCCGGCCGGTCGCGGAGGACGAAGGCATGGGTGGAGCCACTATCGAACCAGACGTCGAGAACATCATCGACCTTCACCCAGTCCTCGGCGCTGTAGTCATCCCCGAGGAACCGCTCGGCCGCGCCGGGCTTGTACCAGGCGTCCGCCCCCTCGGCCTCGAAGGCATCGAGGATGCGGGCGTTGACCCTGGGATCGCGGAGGAGGAAGCCATCGTCCGTCGGCTTGGCCCCCTTCTTCACGAAACACGTCAGGGGCACGCCCCAGGCGCGCTGGCGCGAGAGAACCCAGTCTGGACGCGCCTCGATCATCGAATGGAGGCGATTGCGGCCCGTGACCGGGGTCCATTCGACAAGCTGGTTGATCGAGTTCAATGCACGTTTGCGGATCGTGTCGCCAAAGGTCGACATGCCGTCGTCGAGCGGCTTGTCGATGGCGACGAACCACTGCGGCGTGTTGCGGTAGATCAGCGGCGCCTTCGAGCGCCAGCTATGCGGGTAGGAATGCTTGATCTTGCCCTTGGCGAACAGCGTGCCGGCATAGGCCAGCTGCTTGATGACCGAGACGTTGGCGGGGCCGTCCTTGCCATCGGGCAGGATGATCGCCTCGCCCCCGAAAAGCGGCAGATCCTTGCGGTAGGTCCCGTCCGGCTCCACGTTGTAGGTCATCGGCAGGCCGAACTTCAGGCCCAGCTGATAGTCGTCGTCGCCATGGGACGGCGCGGTATGGACAAAGCCGGTGCCCGCATCGTCGGTGACATGATCGCCCGGCAGCATCGGCACGTCGAAATCCCATTCGCGGTTCGCGCCTTCGACGCCCCGGAAGGGGTGGGCGAGCGTCAGCGATTTCAACTCCCCTGCGCTCACGTCCCGAAGCCGCATGCGGCCCTCGACCCTGGCGGCGCCGAAGATCGCGTCCGCCAGCGCATCCGCCACGATGACGGTCTCGCCGACGCGGCCCGAGGAGTTTTCGGCGACCGCCTCGACTACGTAAAGGCCGTAGGCGATCTCGGGGTTGAAGGCGACCGCGCGGTTCTGCGGGATCGTCCAGGGCGTGGTGGTCCAGATCAGGACGCTTGCCTGCAGGAGGTCCGTGCGGATGCAGCCGTCGAGGTCCTTGAACTCGTCGGCGGAGGCGACCGGGAACCGCACCCAGATCGTGTGGCTGGTGTGGTCGTGATACTCGACCTCCGCCTCGGCGAGCGCGGTCTTCTCGACCGGCGACCACATCACGGGCTTGGAGCCCTGATAGAGCGAGCCGTTCATGACGAATTTCAGGAACTCTCCGGCGATCACCGCCTCGGCGTGGTAGTCCATCGTGAGGTAGGGATCGGCCCAGTTACCGGTGACCCCAAGGCGCTTGAACTCCTCGCGCTGGATGTCGATCCAGCCCTCGGCGAACTTGCGGCACTCCTGGCGGAAGGCGACGACGTCCACGTCGTCCTTGTTCAGCCCCTTGGCGCGGTACTGCTCTTCGATCTTCCATTCGATCGGCAGGCCGTGACAATCCCAACCGGGGACATAGCGGCTATCCTTGCCCATCATCTGCTGCGAGCGGACGACCATGTCCTTCAGCACCTTGTTCAGCGCGTGGCCGATGTGAAGGTGCCCGTTGGCATAGGGGGGGCCGTCATGCAGGACGAAGCTTTCGCGCCCCGTCTTGTCGCGCAGGCGGTCATAGATGCCGATCCGCGTCCAGCGCTCCAGCCACTCGGGCTCGCGCTGCGGAAGGCCGGCGCGCATCGGGAAATCGGTTTCGGGCAGGAAGACGGTATCGCGGTAGTCGGGGCCAGTGTCGGTGGTATCGGCGCACATCTCGGGCGGTCCTTCGGAAAAGCGTGGAAGCATGTCGGCGCGACGCGGTCAGGCGCCTTTTCCCGGCGTCTGGGGGATCAGATCGCCGGGCCGCTAATTCGAATGAGGATCGCGGATAGGTGCTTCATGGCCGCCTTATAGGAAACCCGGTTTCAAGGGTAAAGTGGCCGCGGCATTCCGCCCCTTGCACCGCGGCGCGGCGGGGCGCAAGGATCTGCGCCGAAAGGAGTACCCATGCCCGCCATCCCGCCCCGCTTCGAAATCACGCCCGAGGACATCGACAGGGTCGTGGCCGAGTTCTATGCCGCGATCCGCCAGCATCCCGGCCTTGGCCCGGTTTTCGCCGTCCACGTCAGGGACTGGCCCGCGCATGAGGCGAAGATCGCCGGCTTCTGGCGGAACGCGATCCTCTACGAGAAGAGCTATGACGGCAATCCCTTGGAGGCGCACCGGGCGGCGGGCAACGTGCGGCCCGGGATGTTCGACCCCTGGCT
>JAGRDU010000012.1 GCA_020446905.1 Paracoccaceae bacterium
CGGATCGAGATGAACATGACCGACCCCTCGCCTGACCTTGCGGAAGGCGAACGCTCGACCACCAAGCACCCGCATCCGATCCTGTCGGACATCAAGGTGCGCCAGGCCCTGTCGATGGCGATCGACCGCAACCTGCTCGTCGAAGTGGGATATGGCTCGGCCGGCCGGCCGACCTGCAACCTCGTCCCTGCGCCCGAGATGTTCGCCTCGGACAACACCGGCTGCCTCAAGCAGGATGTCGAAGGGGCCAAGGCCCTGCTGGAAGAGGCCGGCTGGACCGACAGCGACGGCGACGGCATCCGCGACAAGGACGGCAAGAAGCTGAGCCTGCTTTACCAGACCTCGACCAACGCCGTGCGTCAGGACTTCCAGGCGCTCGTCAAGCAGTGGTGGACCGAAATCGGCGTCGAGACCGAGCTGAAGAACATCGACGGTTCGGTCTATTTCGGCGGCGATCCCGGCTCGCCCGACACGTTCCAGAAGTTCTACGCGGACGTCGAGATGTACGCGAACAACTTCGACGGCACCGACCCCGAGCCCTATCTGTCGCAGTATCTCTGCGACAAGATCCCGGGTCCGGAAAACGGCTGGCAGGGTGAGAACATCAACCGCTACTGCAACACCGAGTATGACGCGCTTGTCGCCGAGCTTGCCAAGACCGGCGAGATCGACAAGCGCGCCGAGATCGCCAAGGAGCTGAACGACATGCTGACCAAGGATAGCTTTGTCGTGGTGCCGCTGGTCGACCGCGGGCGCAACTCGGGACACTCGAACACGCTGGGCGGCGTCGTCCTGAACACCTGGGATTCCGAGCTGTGGAACACCTCGGACTGGTTCCGCGTGAAGTGACCTGACAGAAGCTACGATCCAGGGCGGGCAGAGATGTCCGCCCTGGACACGTCGCGCGAAACTGACGAACGAGACCGCCTGATGCTGACCTATGCGCTTCGACGCCTGCTCATCGCCATTCCGACGCTTCTGTTCATCAGTCTCGTCATCTTCGTCATCCTGGAACTCGCACCCGGCGACCCGCTGGCCGATCAGCCGCTGACCGTATCGCCCGAGGTGCGCGAAAAGATGCGCGCCGCGCTCGGCCTCGATCAGCCGGCCTATCTGCGCTACCTGCTCTGGCTGAAGCAGTTCTTCTGGATCGAACCGCTGCACATGGTCGACCAGATATTCGGCACGACGTTCAACGCCGATGGGCAGCGCATCGTCTCGTGGCAGTTCCGCTCTCCGGCGATGGACGTGATCTGGCAGCGGCTGCCGCAGACGCTCTGGGTTGTCGGCATGGCCTATGTCGTCGGCGTCATCATCGCCGTGCCGATCGGCATCATCTCGGCCTACCGGCAGTATTCCTGGTTCGACCAGATCGGCACCTTCATCTCGATGGTCGGCTTTTCGGTGCCGACCTTCTTCACCGGCGTCGTCCTCATCATCGTCTTCGCGGTGAAGCTGCACTGGTTCCCCTCGATCTACGACACCACGCTGAAGGTCACGGACTGGGCGAGTTTCACGAAGCAGGTGAAACAGATGATCATGCCGGTCGCGGTGCTTGCCCTCTTCAACGCGAGCCAGATCAGCCGTTTCATGCGCGCCTCGATGCTCGACAACCTCGGGCAGGACTATGTCCGCACCGCGCGCGCCAAGGGGATGAGCGAGAAGGTCGTGGTGCTGCGCCATGTGCTGCGCAACTCGCTGATCCCGGTCGTCACCGTGATCGCGCTTGGTATTCCGACGATCTTCGGCGGCGCGATCATCACCGAGCAGGTGTTCAAGGTGAACGGCCTCGGCCAGCTTCTCATCACCGCGATCTACGCCAACGACCTGCCGATGGTGCAGACGCTGACCTTCATCTTCGCGATCCTGACCGTCGCCTTCAACCTGATTGCCGATCTCCTCTACGGCGTTCTTGACCCGAGGATCCGCTATGACTGAGATCAGCGCACAGAAGGTGGATCAGGCGATGAAGCCGCCGCGCAACCAGTGGTGGGACGTCTGGGACCAGTTCAAGACCCACAAGGGCGCCCTGATCGGGCTGGTGATCTTCCTCGCGATCCTCGCGGGGGTGGTCATCGGACCCGTCCTCTGGCGGCTCGATCCGACCTATGTCGATCCGAACCCGGTGAACATGCTCAAGCTGAGGAACCAGGGGCCGAGCCTTGCGCATCCCTTCGGCACCGACCAGCTCGGCCGCGACATGCTCGCCCGCATCATGGCCGGCGGCAAGGTCTCGATCGCGGTCGGGATGACGGCCATGCTGCTGTCACTGATCCTCGGCACCCTCATCGGCGTCGTCGCGGGTTTCTTCAAGAAGCTCGACGGGCCGCTGATGTCGATGACGGACCTCTTCCTGTCGCTGCCGCTGCTGCCGCTTCTTCTGCTCATGGTCACGCTCTTCCGCGAACCGCTCAGCCAGGCGCTCGGGACCGAGACGGGGATCTTCCTGCTGATCGTCACCGCGATCGGGGTGACAAGCTGGATGCAGACCGCGCGGATCGTCCGCGGCGAGGTTCTGGCGCTGAAGGAACGCGAATACGTGCTCGCCGCGCGCTCGATCGGCACGCCGTCGCGGCGGATGGTGCTCAGGCACATCCTTCCGAACGTGATGAGCCCGATCATGGTCTCGGCAACGCTCGGCATCGCCAACGCGATCATCACGGAATCGGCGCTGTCGTTCCTCGGCCTCGGCTTTCCGCCGGACTTCCCGACCTGGGGGCGCATCCTTTTCGACGCGGTCGACCAGATGCAGCTCTACCCCCTCAGGGTGATCCTGCCCGGGGTCGCGATCTCGCTGACCGTGCTTTCGGTGAACTACATCGGCGACGGCCTGCGCGNNGCGCGACGCGCTCGATCCGCGCATCCGAGGGCGGTGAGTTCGGCCGCCACGCGGCCAACCCACCGGGGGCTTCACCCCGTCGTCCATTGGTTCTTGAACCAATGGCGCACCGATGAACGCCCCCCGGGGTACTTTTCCCAAGAAGAAGCAGGCGGTGTCAGTGCATCGATTTGCGGATGCGCCGGACCATGAGCCAGACGGCGCCCATGACAAGCGGGACCAGACCCGCCGTCAGCGCCGATTTCGGCCAGTGGAGGCGCTCGGCGAGGGGCAGGAGAAGGTAGGTCGCGAGGCTGACCGCGTAGTAGCTGATCGCGACGACCGACAGCCCCTCGACCGTGTGCTGGAGCCTCAGCGCGAGGTCGGCGCGCCGGTCCATGCTTTCGAGAAGCTTCTGGTTCTGCGCCGAACGCTCCACATCGACGCGGGTCCGGAGCAGTTCGCCCGCCCGCGTGGCGCGCGCCGCCATCTGCGCGAGCCGCCGTTCGGCCGACTTCACCGTCCGCATCGCCGGATCGTAACGGCGCATCATGAACTCGCCGAAGGTCTGGCGGCCGTCGAACCGTGTCTCGCGCAGGACCGAGACCCGCTGGTTGACGAGCGCCTCGTAAGCGCCGGTCGCCCCGAAGCGGAAGCTGTGGCGCACCGACAGCGCCTCGAGCTCGGCCGAGATCCCGAGCAGGCGGTCCAGCGTCTCCTCGGCGCCGCGCCCCGCCTCGGTGATGCTGGCGACAAGATCCGAAAGCGCGGGATCAAGCGCGTTGAGCCGCCCGGTCAGCTCGCGCGCGCGGCCGAGCCCGAGCATCGACATCGCACGGTAGATCTCGATCTCGCAGAGACGCTGCACGATGCGGCCGACGCGGCGCGGACCCGCCTCCGGCTTTACGAAGACGGCAAGGCGCATCCAGCCTGCCGCGTCGATCTGGAAATCGCAGGCAATGACGGCGGCTTCGTCGAGGACCCAGGAACAGGCAAGGCTGTCAGGCACGAACCAGCTGTCGAGGAGCGGACAGATCGAGCGGGCATCATCGGGCAGCGGCTCGATCCGGACAAGGCACCCCGCGATCCGGCGGCCCGGCGCGGCGGCAAGCCAGCCCTGCGGAAAAATCTCCGCCTCGGCAGGGTCGAAGGGGCGCGCGCCCACGCCGCTGCCAAAGGCCGAGTAGGTCACGAACTCCGTATGGCTTTCCCATTTCACCTCGTGACGGCCGAGCCGCGCCGAATGGTGCGTTGCCGAGGCCGGGGGCCGCGCCGCGCCATGGCGGTCGAGGAGACGGACAAGGTGGTCCATATCGGCGCCGCGGTCGCGGTTATGGGCGTCGGCGGGTTCTTTCACGGCGATGTAGATCGCATGCGAGGGAACGCCGAGCGCCGGGAAAGGGCGCGCGTGCAGCTCGTTCACAAGCTCGTAGCGCAGGTCGTGGTCCTGGATCATGGGTCTTTGGCCGGGTTGATGTGGCCGCCACACTAGCGTGGACACCCGGAAATGCAGCCTCGCCCGGCGGTTGGGGAAGGCACACCGCAGTATACTTGCAAATCTGCAACGGACCGGCGGCTAGCGGGGCGCGAGCACGAACGCCAGAATCGTCCCCGCACCGGCAACCGCGAAAGTGGCGGGGGCGCCCGCGCCGGCCCAGAGCGCCCCCGCGAGCGCATTGGCCGCAAGCGTAGCGATCCCGCCCGCGAGGTTGAAGACGCCGAACGCCGTTGCCCGCAATTCGTCGGGCGCGCTGGCGGCGACGGCGGCCGCGAGGAGCCCCTGGCTCAGCCCCATGTGGAGGCCCCAGAACGCCACGCCGAGAAAGACCGCCGACAGTCCCGTGCCAAGCGCGAGAAGCCCGTGGCAGGCCGCGAGCGTCACGATCGAGAGGCGAAGCAACCCGCCCTGCCCGATCCGGTCGGACAGCGCCCCCGCCGGCCAGGCGGTCGCGCCATAGACGATGTTGAGAAGCACGAAGACCGCGGGCGCCCAGGCCGCCGCGAGTCCGGCGTCCGCCGCCTTGAGGATGAGAAATGCCCCGGAGATGCGGGCCAGGGCGAGCGCCGTGCCGAAGAGCGTGACGCGCCGGAACGCGGGCCCGAGCGCGGCAAGGCGGCCGCGCCCGAAGCGCCCGGGGGCGGCGGATGTCGTGGCCGCGCGCGGGACATCGCGCACCCAAAGCCAGAGGATCGCGACCGAGATCAGCGCGGGCACCACCGCCACCGTGAAGACGCGGCGGATGTCGCCGGACCAGAGCCACATCAGCGCGATGGCCAGAAGCGGTCCGACGAAGGCCCCGACGGTGTCGAGCGATTGCCTGAGCCCGTAGGCCGCGCCGCGCTGCGCCTCAGGCACGAGATCCGCGACGAGGGCATCGCGGGGCGCACCCCGAATGCCCTTGCCAAGGCGATCGGCGAGGCGCGCGGCCAGCACCGTCCCGGCGCCAGGCGCGATCGCGAAAAGCGGCTTTGTGAGCGCGGCGAGCCCGTAACCCGCCAGAAGCAGCGGCCTCCGCCGCCCGATCCGGTCGGACCAGGCCCCCGAGAAGACCTTGACGACCTGCGCGAGCCCCTCGCCCGCGCCTTCGATCAGCCCCACGGCAAGGGCCGTCGCACCAAGCGTGCCGGTCAGGAAAAGCGGCAGGAGCGCGTGGATCATCTCGGACGAGACATCCATGAACAGGCTGACAAGCCCGAGGGCGACAACCCCGCTTGGAAGACTCGCGCGCATGCTTCGCTGATCCTGCGTGGTGGAACGCGATCTCTTCCTAGGCGGGCCGAGCGGCAGGCACCAGTCCGGCCTGCGCCCCTCCGCCCACAAAATCTTGCTGGAGAGCGTAGGGACCGTCCGGGGGCTGCGTAGGAGGGGACAAGAGATACTCAGGAGATGCCCCGTGACGCACCGTCTTTCCCTCGCCGCCCTCCTTGGCACGCTCCTTGCCGCACCGGCCATCGCAGGGACCGGCAGCGATGTCTTCCAACGCCTAGACCGCGACAGGGACGGTGTGGTCAGCCGCGCGGAATTCCGCGCGTTCCGGCTTGCCATGTTCGACCGGATCGACACCGACGCGGACGGACTTGTCACCGCCGGTGAGATCGAGGCCGCGCGCGGAAGCCTGCCCGCGGACCGCGGCATCTGGAGCCAGGATGCGGACGGGGACGACCGCCTCAGCCCTACGGAATACGTCAGCCGGATGCGCGGTTTCGACCGCGCCGACCGGAACCGGGACGGCGCGGTCAGCGCCGCGGAATTCTCGGCGGCCGCGCGCTATCTCGCGGCGCTGAAGCACTGAACTGCCCCTCGAAACCAGACTTCTCAACCCATGGAGACCCGAATGACCACGACCACCCGCCTTTACACCCTCAACGCGATCCTTCTTGGCGCCGCGCTTTTCGCCGGGGCGCCCGCCTCCGCGCAGTCCGTGACGGTCACCGGATCGAACGGCAGCACCGTCCAGACCGATCGCGACTGCAATCGCGTCGCGGGTCAGGCGACCTGCACCCGAAACTCGACCGCCACCGGCGCCCGGGGCCAGACCGGCTACCGCAGCGTAACCCGCGTCACCGGTGGCGGCAAAGCGACGACCACGATCAACGGCATGGGTCCCGGTGGCCAGACAACCTCGCGCACGCGGGTCCTGACGGTGACGCGCTGAGTCTCTGGCGCGTTGCCGTGGCCTCGGCCATTCTCGGGGCGGACGGGACGTGCCGCAGGCGCGGTGCCCGGCGATGAAGGGGAACGGATGCCGTGACGGCCGAGGCACGCGCCAAGGGGGCATCGGAAGCGATGGACGCGCTGATGCGGGGCGACCGCCTCGCGCTGTCGCGGCTGATCGCGCTTTACGGTCCTGGCATCCGGGCCTTTGCCGCGCACCAGCTTGGCGATGCGTCCGAGGCGGAGGACATCGCGCAGGAGGTCTTCCTGCGTGTCTGGTCCGAGGCACGGCGCTATGATCCGGCACGTGGCGCGGTCTCGACCTGGATCTGGCGCATCGCGGCGAACCTGTGCACCGACCGGCGCAGGCGCCGCGCGGTGCGGCGATTCCTTGGCCTCGAGGCAGTGCCCGAAGCGGCGCTGCCGGACGACGCGATGCCCGGCGCCGAGCGCATCGTGGCCGGGCGCGAACAAATGCGCCAGCTCGGGCCGGCCCTCGCCGCCTTGCCGGACCGGCAACGCGAGGCGCTTCTGATGCGTACGGCGGGCGAACTTGCGACCGCCGAAATCGCCGCCGCGATGGGGCTCAGCCCCGGGGCGGTGGAACAACTTCTGGTGCGGGCCCGCGCGGGCCTGCGCCGCACGATGGGGGAGAAGGACGATGACTGACCCGAAGCGGCCCCGCGATCCGGACCCGTTGGCGGACGACGCCTTCGACGCCGCGCTCGGCGCGCGTCTGCGTGCCGGCCGGGAGGACACCGCCACGTTGTCGGCAGCGGTGCTGTCGCGGCTGGCACAAGACCCGCGCCAGACGCCGCCGGGGCGCTGGCTGACACCCGCGCCGATGGCCGCCGGATTTGCCGGCCTCATGACCGTTGCCGGTGTTGCGGGCTATCTCTGGGTACCGCTCTTCGGCGCGGGGGGAGAGGACGCGATCCTCGCCGCCGCGCTGGGCGGGCTCGTGCCGGGAGGCTTCTGATGACCGCTTCGCCCCCACCCGCCCGCCGCCGCGACGCAGGACGCATCGTCCTGATCGTCGCCCTCGCGGTCTCTCTACTCTTCAACGCGATTGCTGCCGGGGCTGCCCTGCGCGCCCATCGGCTGAAGTCCGAGCTTCTTGGCCCCGACGCCGCCGCCGCGATGTTCCCCCGCGACATCCGGCGCGACATCGCACGGGAGCTTGCCGGCGGCGACGCCCCGCTGAAGACGGCGATCCGCGCCGCGATCGAGGCCCGCCGTGCCGTCGTGGACACCGCAGCGGCCGAACCCTTCGACCGCGCCGCGACCGAAGCCGCCATGGCCGACCTGCGCGTGAAGGCCGACGCCGCGCTGGCGGCCGCGCAGGGCGTCGTCCTTGACGCGCTGACGCGCCGCGCCGCGCGCGACTGACCGCCCGAGGCTCAGGCCAGATACTTGGCGAAATGCTCGAGCGTCCGGCTCCACGCAAGTTCGGCCGCCGCCGCGTCGTAGCGGGGCGTCGTGTCGTTGTGGAAGCCGTGATTCACGCCCTCGTAGATATAGGCCTCGTAGGTCTTGCCACTCGCCTTCAGCGCGGCCTCGTAATCCGGCCAGCCGGCGTTGATGCGTTCGTCCAGCCCGGCGTAGTGGATCAGAAGCGGCGCCTCGATCTTGGCGACGTCCGCGGTGGCGGGCTGGCGCCCGTAGAAGGGGACCGAGGCAGCAAGGTCCGGATAGGCGACGGCGAGCGCGTTACAGACCCCGCCGCCATAGCAGAAGCCGACCGCGCCGACCTTGCCGGTCGATCCCTCGTGCCCGCGCAGGAATTCGAAGGCGGCAAAGAAATCGGCCATCAGCTTGGCGGGGTCGAGCGACGATTGCATCTCGCGGCCCTGATCGTCGTTTCCGGGATAGCCCCCGAGGGGCGAAAGGCCATCTGGCCCGAAGGCCAGATAGCCCGCCTTGGCGGCGCGCCGCACGACGTCCTCGATATAGGGGTTGAGACCACGGTTCTCGTGGACGACCAGCACGGCCGGCAACTTGCCCGTCGCGCCCGCAGGACGCGCCATGAGGCCGCTGATCCGGCCGTTACCCTCGGGGCTGTCGTACTCGGCGGTCATCGTCTCGATCCCGGGATCGTCCGGCGCGACCTGCTGGGCGAGCGCATAGTCCGGCTGAAGCTGCGACAGGATCGCGGCGCCGGTCACGCCTGCGGCGGCGAACTTGCCCGCGCGCTCGATGAATTCGCGTTTCGACATCTTGCCGTGCACGTATCCGTCGAAAATCTCGAGGATGCGCGGATCGAAGTCCTTCGCGCTCTTGCGCGGGGCCGGTTTGTCCTGGGCATTCATGGCTCTCTCCCTTTTTGCGGGGGAAAGCCTAACCCAAACCCGGCGCGTGGGCCGCACACAAGAAAGTGACGCCGCCATTGCAGGCGGCGTCACGCGCATTCCATCCGAGGAAATTTACTCGATCTTCGGCAGAAGCTCGTCGAGCGACTTCTTGGCGTCGCCGTAGAACATTCGGGTGTTTTCCTTGTAGAAGAGCGGGTTCTCGA
>JAGRDU010000013.1 GCA_020446905.1 Paracoccaceae bacterium
ACGAAGGTCATCGGCACCTTGTCGCGAATCTTGCGGCGGCGCAGCTCGGTCTCAAGGATGAAGGTGAACTCATAGGCCGGCCCGTAGCAGGACGCGCCCTGTACCGCGCCGACGATGATCGGCCCGGGTTTCTTGCAGAACTCTTCGAAGGCGACCTGCGCCTTTTCGGCGTGATCAACATGGCAGATCGACTGGGTATGACCGCCGTGGGGGCCGAGCCCCTCGATCTCGTCGAAGGCCAGCTCCGGCCCGGTCGCGATGATGAGGTAGTCGTAGGAAATCGACGTGCCATCGACGAGGGCAATGCGGTTCTCCTCGGGGTGCAGCTTCTCGGCGGCGACCGTCTTGAACTCCACCCCCTTCTTCTTCATCGTCTTCGCAAGATCGACCGAGATGTCGTCCCGCTTGCGCCAACCCACGGCGATCCAGGGGTTGGACGGCACGAAATGATAGACCGGATCTTTCGTGACGACGGTGATCTTGTCTTCCTTGCGGATCTGGTCGGCCAGTTCGTAGGCCATGATCGAGCCGCCAAGGCCCGCCCCCAGAATGACGATATGTGCCATCGGCTGTTTCTCCCCCTGAGCGGACCGGCCAGTGATGGGCCGGCCTGCGATTCGCGATCATATATATATTTGCGAATATGTTCGTGACCTGGATCAAAGTCACGCGTTTTCGGTTCAAACAGAAAAGCCCCGCCGAAGCGGGGCCTTCCGGTAGCTGTCCTGGTTGGGTCAGGCCGCCTTCTTGCGGCGTCCGCGAAGTGCGCCGAGACCGGCAAGACCGCCGAGCAGCAGCACGCCCGCGGCCGGGACCGGAACCGGAGCGAGGTTGGTCGCGAGGTCCTGGAGAACCGGGTCATGCAGCACGACGAGGTCGCGCGAACCGCGCGTCCAGGTGCCCGCGGTGATGAGGTCGAGCCAGCCCTGGGCGGCATCGCGCGCGCCGGTGCGATTGTCGCTGACCGTGAACGCGCCGCCACGCAGGTTCAGCGCGCCCTGGCCCTCGTTCGCGATCTCCCAGGCGGCAAGCTGGAAGGCGGCGGCCGAGGTCGACGTCGTGACGAGGCCGAGCGCGTTCGTCATCAGTGCGCTGAGGCGATCGAGCGCCGTCGTGCTCAGGAGCGAGCCGACGTCGTAGTCGTTGTTGCGGCGGATGCCCTGCAGCGGATCGAGGCAGAAGGCAAGGAAGTCCTGCACGTTGCCGTAGGCGTCGGCAGCGGTCATGCGGAACATGCCCGCCATGCCGGTACGGCTGGTGCCGTTCAGGCTGAAGGTCGACCATTGCGACAGCGCATTCTGGTCGTTGTGGTCGCGGAACGCGGTGCTGCCCTGCATCGTGACGTTGAGGATATCGCCCTGTGCGGCCTGAATCGTGGCCGAAGTGGCCGGCTGGCTGCCCATCACGATGCCGAACACGCCGGCGGCAATGATTGATTTAAGATTTTTCAAGGTTCTGCTCCCTTACTCGCAAACTCAGTTCATGCCTTTGGCTACGCCGCCGCAGAGAAAACGCAATTGAGAACGGGGCAGAGGCTTCGGCGCGACGGTCCGGGTTGCGTCGAACTGTTTCCCGGTCTGTCGACGGTCCGCGGAACAATCGGGCGGAGGCGGAACGATCTTTTCCGCGGTGCCACCGTTTTTTGCGAGAGAGGGCGGACACTCTCTGCAAATCCGTGAACAATCCTGGGGATCAAATACCTGCGCCCGTCCACTGCGGGCGTTAACGGAAGTTTCCGAGAGGTTACCTTTTTCCCAGATCGCTCCCGACTGTTACCGCATTTTCGCCGCAATCCGGATGAGGCGTGCCTGATTCGCGGAAATCAAAAGTGGCCCCGGCGGCGGAAATCAAAAGCCGGCCCGGCGACTGCCGGACCGGCTCGGGCAGGTGTCTTGTCGGAGATTACTTCGGGATCTCGCCGGTGATCCCCTCGACGTAGAAGGACATGCCAAGCAGGTCGCCGTCCGGGGCGGTCTGGCCCTCGGCCAGCCAGTCGCTGCCGTCCTGCTTCTTGATCGGGCCGGTGAAGGGGTGGTAGGTGCCCGCCGCGATCGCGTCGCGCAGGCCCTCCGCCTCGGCCTTGACCTCGGCCGGCACGGCGTCCGTGATGTCGCCGATCAGCACCTCGCCGCCGGCGATCCCCTCCCAGGCGTCCGCCTGCTCATAGCTGCCGTCGAGAAGCGCGCCGACGCGTTTCACATAGTAGGGGCCCCAATTGTCGATGATAGACGAGATGCGCGGCCCGTCCTTGTACTCGGCCATGTCCGAGGCCTGGCCGAAGCCGATGACCTTGCCCTCGGTCTTGGCGGCTTCCGCGAGGACGGCGGTGGAATCGGTGTGGCTGGCGATCACGTCGACGCCCTGATCAATGAGCGCCTTGGCCGCGTCGGCCTCCTTGGCCGGATCGAACCAGGTGAAGGCCCAGACGACCGACAGCTCGACCGCCGGGTTCACCTTCTTGGCGTTCAGGTAGTAGCTGTTGATGCCCATGACGACCTCGGGGATCGGGAAGGACCCGATGTAGCCGATCTTGTTCGTCTTGGTCATCCGCCCGGCAAGCAGGCCCTCGACCGCGCGGCCCTCATAGAAGCGGGCGTTGTAGGTCGAGACGTTCGCGCTGTCGCGCTTGAAGCCGGTCGCGTGCTCGAACTTCACATCCGGGAACTTGGCGGCGACGGCGTTGGTCGCATCCATGTAGCCGAAGGAGGTGGTGAAGATGATGTTGCAACCCGACAGCGCCATCTGCGTCAGCACCCGCTCGGCATCCGCGCCCTCGGGCACGTTCTCCTGATAGGCGGTCTCGACCTTGTCGCCGAATTCCTTCTCGACCGCGAGGCGCCCCTGGTCGTGCTGGAAGGTCCAGCCGCCGTCGCCGATCGGGCCGACATAGACGAAGCAGGCCTTCACATGGTCCATCCCGGCGGCAAAGGCGCCGCCCGCAATGGTCAGGCCAAGGCCAAGCGCGGCCGAGGCCAGAAGATGTCTTCTTTTCATTCTCACTCTCCTGTTGGCGGGGCGTTTGGTCGCCCCGTTGGTTAAACCGCCTCAGCGCGAGGCGTGGAAATTCTGCCCGAGGGCGGCCGGCGCGTTCAGCGATGCGCGGCCTCGGCCCGAGGACATGATGACCAGCACGAGGATGGTTATCAGATAGGGCGACATCGACAAGTACTCGACCGGGATGCGCGCGCCCGCCGCCTGAAGGTTCAGTTGCAGGACGGTGATCCCGCCGAAAAGGTAGGCCCCGATCAGCACCCGCCACGGCTTCCAGCTGGCGAAGACGACGATGGCGAGCGCGATCCAGCCCGCGCCCGCCGTGATCCCGTCGGTCCATTGCGGCACCCGGACAAGGCTGACATAGGCGCCGCCGAGCCCCGCCATCGCCGCGCCGAAGAGGATCGCGAGGATACGGATGCGGACGACCTTGTAGCCAAGCGCATGGGCCGCATCGTGGCTTTCCCCGACCGCCCGAAGGATCAGCCCGGCGCGGGAATATTTCAGCACTGCCCAGACGGCGGCGACGATGGCGATCGAGGCGTAGACCATGATGTCATGGGTAAAGAGGACGCGGCCGAAGAAGGGGATATTCTCGAGCGGCCCGAAGGGCACATCGCCCAATCGCGGCGGCTTGATGCCGTTGTAGCCCTGCCCGAGAAGGCTGGAGAGACCGAGGCCGAACAAGGTCAGCGCGAGGCCCGTCGCCACCTGATTGGCCAGGAAGACCTGCGTCAGCAGGATGAAGACGAGCGACAGTGCCATCGCCCCCGCAGCCCCGCCGAGGAACCCCACCATCGGGCTTCCGGTGTGGACGGCGGTGATGAAACCGCAGATCGCCCCCATGATCATCATTCCCTCGACCCCGAGGTTCAAAACGCCCGCCTTCTCGACCACCAGCTCGCCGATCGCCGCCAGCATGATCGGCACCGAGGCGACCATGAGCGAGGCGATGAGAACCGCGATATTGATCCCGAAGATTTCCATCAGCGCGCCTCCCGTCCGAAGCTCGCAAGGCGGATTCGGTAGTTCGACAGAACGTCCACGGCGAGAAGGAAGAAGAGCAGCATCCCCTGAAACGCCTGAATCGCCGCGGAAGGCAGGCCCAGCATGAACTGCGCCAGCTCCCCGCCGATATAGGTCAGCGCCATCAGTAGGCCCGCGAGCAGGATGCCCACCGGGTGGAGCCGCCCGAGGAAGGCGACGATGATCGCGGTGAAGCCGTAACCCTGGTTGAAGTCGATGGAGATCTGCCCCGCCGGTCCCGCCACCTCGAAGACGCCCGCGAGGCCCGCCAGAGCGCCGGAAAGTCCCATGCAAAGGACGACCAGAGTCTCGGGCTTCACCCCGGCAAAGCGCGCCGCGCGTGGTGCCTGCCCCGACAGCTTGATCTGGAACCCGAGGATATGGCGCTGGAGGAGTACATAGGCCGCGATGACCGCGATCACCGCCGCGACGACGCCCCAGTGCAGGCCCGTCCCGGCGATCAGCTCCTTGTTCGCCGCCGCCGGCCATTGCGACAGGTTCCGTGAGCCGGGGAAGCCGCCGCCCTCGGGGTTGCGCAGCGCCCCGAGCGCCATGGAGGCGAGGATGTTTTCGGCCACATAGACCAGCAGAAGCGACACCAGAATTTCATTGGTCCGGAACTTCGTCTTGAGGATCGCCGGGATCATCGCCCAGAGGAAGCCGCCAAAGGCCCCCGCGACGATCATCAGGGGAAAGATCCACCGCGTCTCGGCCGGGTAAAGCGCCAGCCCCGCCGCCGCGCCAAAGACCGCGCCCATGATGTATTGCCCCTCGGCGCCGATGTTCCAGATGCCCGCCCGGAAGCCCAGCGACAGGCCGATGGCGATCAGGATCAAGGGCGCGGCCTTCACCAGAAGCTGCGGCCGCGAATAGGAGGCGAACTGCGCGTTGAAGAGGGGGTCCCAGAAGATCGTGCGGATCGCCTCCACCGGGTCCTTGCCGAGAAGTGCGAACATCGCGCCCCCCGCGATCATCGTCAAAGCGACGGCCAGGAAGGGCGTGCCCCAGGCCCAGCCCTTCGACGGGGTCGGGCGTTTTTCAAGCACCAGCATGATGGGCCTCCGCTTCGTGCATCCCGTGCGCGCCGCCCAGCATGAGGCCGATCTGGTCGATGGTCAGGCCTTGGGTCGGCACCGGCTCGGACAACCGCCCCTCGTTCAGCGCGGCGAAGCGGTCGGCGATCTCCATGATCTCGTCGATGTCCTGGCTGATGACGACCACCGCCGCCCCTGCCGCCGCCCGGTCGAGGAGGCGCTGGCGGATGAAGGCCGCCGCCGCCGCGTCGACGCCCCAGGTCGGCTGGTTGACGATGATGATCTCCGGCTCCTGCAGGATCTCGCGCCCCAGAACGAACTTCTGCAGGTTCCCGCCCGACAGGGCCCGCGCCGCCGTGCCGATGCCCGGCGTTCTCACGTCGAAGGTCTTCACCACCTCCTCGGCGAAGGCACGCGTCCCATGCCAGTCAATGAATCCCTTCTTCGTCAGATGCTTGCGCACCGACCCTGAGAGAAGCGCGTTCTCCATAAGGCTCATGTCCGGCGCCGCCGCGTGGCCAAGCCGCTCTTCCGGAGCCGTGCAGATGCCATCCCGCCGCCGCTCGTTCGGGCCGACATCGCCGATGCCGCGCCCATGCACCTGTACCACGTCGCGCCCCGTCCGGATCTCCCCCGACAGCGCCGCCAGAAGCTCGTCCTGCCCGTTCCCGGCGACCCCGCCGATGCCGAGGACCTCGCCCTGCCGCACCTCGAAGCCGACGTCCTTCAGGCTCGTCCCGAAGGCGGACGGGGAGGGGACCGACAGGCCCGTAACCCGCAACGCCACCGGCCCTTGCTTGCCCGCCGCCCGCGCCGGCGCGTTCAGCGTCGCGCCCACCATCATCTCGGCCATCTCGCGTGCCGAGACGTCCTTCGGCACCAGCGAGCCGACGACCTTGCCGCGCCGCAGGATCGTCGCCGCATCGCACAGCGCCCGGATTTCCTCCAGCTTGTGGCTGATATAGAGGATCGAGGTCCCCTCCGCCGCCAGTTGCCGCAGCGTGCGGAACAGGATCTCCACCTCCTGCGGCGTCAGGACCGAGGTCGGCTCGTCCATGATGAAGAGCTTCGGGCTCTGCAGAAGACAGCGCACGATCTCGACCCGCTGCCGCTCGCCGGCGGAAAGATCCCCGACCAGCCGGGCAGGGTCCAAGGGCAGACCATATCCCTCGGAAACCTCGCGGATGCGACCTGACAGCTCCCGCATCGGCGGAGGGTTGTCCATGCCGAGGGCCACGTTCTCGGCGACGTTCAGCGCCTCGAACAGCGAAAAGTGCTGGAACACCATCGCCACGCCCGAGGATCGCGCCGCCCGCGGCTCCGCCGGCGCATAGGCCTTCCCCCGCAGCATCATCCGCCCCACATCGGGCTTCACGAGACCGTAGATCATCTTGACCAGCGTCGACTTGCCCGCGCCGTTCTCGCCCAGAAGCGCATGAACCTCGCCGGCGCCGATCCTGAATGACACGTCGTCATTGGCACGCACGCCCGGATAGCTCTTGCCGATCCCCTCGACCGACAGAAGTGTGTCCCCCGTCACCCGCTGCGCTCCTTCTTCTTGTCCTGATGCGCGCGGTCCATGAGTAGGTCCGCCGCCACCCCGACCGCAATGGCCTGGGGGTGTTTGCCAAGGCCCGGTTGCCCGATCGGGCAGCGAATGCGCGAAATCTGAGCATCCGAATGGCCAAGCGCCCCCAGCCGCGCCCGGAATCGCGCCCATTTCGTCGCCGACCCGATCAGGCCGACGCTGGTGAAGCGATGCGAAAGCAGGCGGTTGCACAGCTCAAGGTCAAGCGCATGGGAGAAGGTGAGGATCAGATGCTCCGCGTCCCCCGGCGCCTCGGCCACCAGATCCGCCGGGTTCGCGGCGATCCGCTGCACCACGCCCTCCGGCACCGCCGGAAACCGTCCCGCATCGGTATCGACCCAGGTCAGGCGAACGCCGGGCAGGGGGGCCAGAACCGCCACCAGAGCCCGCCCGACATGACCCGCGCCCCAGATCCAGATCTCGCGCTCCGGCGCCGCCACCGGCTCGATGAACCAGCCCTGCACCAGCCGCGCCGCGAACGGCATCCCTTCGCCCCGCGCCCGCGCGAGCGCCCGTTTCACGGCCAAGGGCATCGTTGCTGGGCCGCCGGGAAGGGGCCGCGCGACCACATCGCCCGTCCCGGCCAGCCGCGCCGCCGTCCAGACTTCCGACAACAAGACCACCGCCCCACCGCAGCACTGCCCAAGCGCCGGCCCGAGTGGCAGCCGGTCCACCCGGTCGGGCCCGCCCGAGGCCAGGACAGCGCGCGCCCGCGCCGCCGCCTCGAATTCCAGCGCCCCGCCGCCGATCGTGCCCTCCTGGCCAGAGCCCCAGACCACCATCGCTGCCCCGGCCTCGCGCGGTGCCGATCCCAAAGCCTCCGCGACCACTACCCGCACCACCGCCCCATGGGCGGCGACAAGGCGGGCGATCTGGTCGCGGTCGAAACTCATGCCCGCCCCTTCGCCCGGTTCACCGCCGCCAGCACCGCCTCGGCCGTCGCGGGCGCCTGAAGGTCGGGGTAGGCCGGCCCGCAGGCGGCGCAGGCCTCCGCCAACGCGGAAAACGCCGAAATCCCCAGCATGAAGGGCGGCTCTCCCACCGCCTTCGAGCGATAGATCGTCTCCTCGCGGTTCGCCCCGTCCCAAAGCGTGACATTGAAGACGCGCGGCCGGTCGGAACAGGCGGGGATCTTGTAGGTCGATGGCGCGTGCGTGCGAAGCCGCCCCTTCTCGTCCCAGACAAGCTCCTCGGTGGTCAGCCAGCCTGCGCCCTGCACATAGCCGCCCTCGATCTGGCCAATATCCAGCGCCGGGTTCAGGCTCGCCCCGGCATCATGCAGGATATCGACCCTGAGGATCCGGTTCTCCCCCGTCAGCGTGTCGATCACAACCTCTGAGACCGCCGCCCCATAGGCGAAATAATAGAACGGCCGCCCCTGACCCTTCACCCGGTCCCAGGAAATCTTCGGCGTCGCATAGAACCCCGTCGACGAGAGGCTCACCCGCCCCTGATAACAGCGCGCCGCCGCCTCGGCGAAACTCATCTCCGCGCCGCCCACGAACACCCGGCCGTTCTCGAAATGCACCTTGCGCGGCTCGGTCTGGTGCAGCTCCGCCAGATACTCCGCCATTCGCTCCCGAATGGTGTCACACGCCGCCTTCACCGCCATCCCGTTGAGGTCCGCCCCCGAGGACGCCGCCGTGGCGGAGGTATTCGGCACCTTCCCGGTATCGGTCGCCGTGATCGCGACCACGCCCGCATCGACGCCAAAGGCCGAGGCCGCCACCTGCGCCACCTTGCGGTGGAGACCCTGACCCATCTCGGTCCCGCCATGGTTCATGTGGATGGAGCCGTCCTGATAGACATGCACCAGCGCCCCGGCCTGGTTGAGATGCGTCAGCGTAAACGAAATCCCGAACTTCACCGGCGTCAGCGCGATCCCCTTCTTCAGGATTGGCTCGGCGGCGTTCCATTCTGCCGCCGCCGCCCGCCGCGCCTGAAAGTCGCTCGTCTTCTCAAGCCGGGCGCAAAGCCGGTGCAGGATGAAATCCTCGACCGGCTGCTGATAGGGCGTCGTCTGCCCATGGGCCGCGGGCACCGCGCCCCGCGCCACGGCGGAGCCGCGCGAAAACGCATCCCCTCCCGGCGGCAGGGGCGCTTCGCCCCCCTCATTCACTGTGGCCGCAATACTCCCGCCGGAGGCATCCCCCATCTCCGCATAGAAATTCGCCCGCCGCACGGCGAGCGGGTCGAGCCCCAGATCATGCGCCACATGATCCATCACCCGCTCGATCCCGAGCATCCCCTGAGGGCCCCCGAACCCGCGATAGGCGGTGGCCGACTGGGTATTGGTCTTCAGCCGGTGGCTCTCGATCCTGATGTTCTCCAGCAGATAGGCATTGTCCGCATGCAGCATCGCCCGGTCGCAAACCGGAAGCGACAGGTCCTGAGACCAGCCGCAGCGCGCCAGATGCCGGAACTCGATCCCGAGGATACGCCCCTCGTCCGAAACCCCCGCCCGGTAGTCGATGCGGAAATCGTGCCGCTTGCCGGTGATGACCATGTCATCGTCGCGGTCATAGCGCATCTTCGCCGCGCGCCCGAACGCCCGCGCGATGAGGGCACAGGAGACCGCCAGCGCATTGCCCTGGCTCTCCTTGCCGCCAAAGCCGCCGCCCATCCGCCGCATCTCGACGCGGACCGCATTCATCGGCACCCCGATCGCCTCGGCGACCTTGTGCTGGATCTCGGTCGGGTGCTGGCTTGAGCAATGGACCGTCACCCCGCCCTCGGCGGGCAGCGCCAAAGCCGCCTGACCCTCGAGGTAGAAATGCTCCTGCCCGCCCATGTCGAAGCGGCCCTCGATCACCTTCGGCGCCCCGGCAATCGCCGCCGCCGCATCGCCCCGCGCCCAGATCACCGGCCCGCCCTCGAACCGGCTCTCCGCCGCGAGCGCGTCATCGACGGTCAGCAGCGCCGGCAGATCGCGATAGGAAATCTTTCCCTTCCGCGCCGCCTTGCGTGCCGCGAGGTGGTTTTCGGCGACGACAAGAAACACCGGCTGCCCGACGTAATGCACCGTCCCGGTCGCGAGCAGAGGCTCGTCATGGGCCGAGGGCGAGACGTCATTGGCAAAGGGCAGGTCCGCCGCCGTCCAGACCGCGACGACACCGGGGCTTGCCCGCACCGCGGAGAGGTCCATCCCGGTGATCTCGCCATGGGCGACGGTGGAAAGGCCGAAGGCCAGATGCAGGGCATTCGCGGGCAGCGGCATGTCATCGACATAGCGTGCCGAGCCCGCGACATGCAGCGGCGCGCTATCATGAGGCAGGGGCGTGCCGACGCTCATGGCATGACCTCCAGCACGTTGACCTTTGCGCCAGACCGCTCATGGAAATAGCGGATCAACATGTTTCCCGCCGCCTCCAGCCGGTAGCCGGCCGAAGCGCGCATGTCGCTCATCGGCGTGAAATCCTTCGCGAAGGCGGGCAGGGCGGCTTCGAAGGTCTCAAGGGCAAACGCCCGCCCGATCAGCGCCGCCTCGACCGCCGCGGCCCGTTTCGGCACCCCGGCCATGCCGCCAAAGGCAATCCGGGCACTTTCAATAATCGAACATTTTACCTCAATATTGAAGCAGCCACACACCGCAGAAATGTCCTGATCGAACCTCTTCGACAGTTTGTAGCAGGCCAGCCCCGGTGCCTCCGCCGGGATCGTCACCGCCTCCACGAATTCGCCCTTCGCCCGGTCCTGCTTGCCATAGTCCAGGAAGAACTCCTCCAAAGCGATCTCCCGCCGCGCGTCCCCCTTCCGCAGATGCAGCCGCGCGCCCATCGCGATCAAAGCGGGCGGCGCGTCCCCGATGGGCGAGCCGTTGGCGATGTTGCCGCCGATGGTCGCCGCGCCCCGGACCTGCTCCGACGCAAAGCGCCGCAGAAGCTCCGCCAGTGCCGGGTGGCTCCCTGCCACTGCCGCCCGCAAGGCCGCGATGGTCACCCCGGCGCCGATGCGCAAACCGCCCGCGACCGGCTCGATCTGCTGCAAATCCGCGCAGGCGTGCAGGAAGGCCACCTCCGGCAGATCGCGCAGTTGCTTTGTCACCCAAAGCCCCACATCCGTCGCCCCGGCGATCAGCACCGCCTCGGGATGCGCCGCATACCAGACCGCCAGTTCATCCGACGATCCGGGCGCGAAAGGCGCCGGTCCCACCTCCGGCAGCGCATCGGCCAGCCACTCCGGCGCCGCCGTTCCGGCAACCGCCTCGGCCGCCCGCACAATCGGCGCGTAGCCGGTGCAGCGGCAGAGGTTCCCGGCCAGATAATCGTCGTGATCCACGGCCCCGCGCACCTGCGCCGCCGCCATCGACATCACGAAGCCCGGCGTGCAGAAGCCGCACTGGCTGCCGTGCTTGTCGACCATCGCCGCCTGCGCCGGGTGTATCTCGCCCTCGGGCCCCGCCAGCCCCTCGACCGTCCGCACCGCCTTTCCATGCAGCTGCGGCAGAAACAGGATGCAGGCGTTCAGCGCCCGCGTCCCGGCGTGGTCCGTCACCATCACGGTGCAGGCGCCGCAGTCGCCCTCGTTGCAGCCTTCCTTGGTCCCGGTCAGGCCGCGCCCCTCGCGCAGCCAGTCCAGAAGCGTGCGCGTAGGGGCCTCGCCCCGCAGCACCACCGGCGTTCCGTTCAACAGAAACGCAATGTCGTCCATGAATGCGCCCGCCGCCTTCTCTTCACTCCGGCCAAGCTGCGTCTCCGCCCGATGCGGCGTAAAGCGGAAAGACGCGCCGGTTTCCCCGGTTTCAGGTAAGCGCGGAAGTCTGCCGCGCTGCAAGCCTTGTTTTTGGGCAATGCCGAAATTCGCGCCGCGCGGGCGGACCTGCCCCCGGTTGCGCGACCTCTTGCCCGAACATTGCGCGACGGCTTTTCAAACACACAACCTCCGGTTCATAGTGGGTCAGGGGAACATCGTTCGGGTGAGGGGGCAGGGTCGAAATGCAAACGGCGATCGCGCTCCTTGTCCTTGTCCTGATGACCCTCGTGATGATCCAGATCGTGGCCGCGGGACGCTTCCGCGCGCGCATCCTGCGCGAGGCCGCGAACCTCAGGCAATTGCCCGCGCCCGAGCCGCGGCGCGACCTGCCCGAGATCGTCTATGCCTTCGCGCGCAAGGCAGGGGCCGATCCCGATCACCCGCCGTGTACCGCCGCGCTGCGCCAGAAGGCCGAGATCCGGCTGAAACCCGGCGGGCCCTTCGCGCCGATCGAGGCCTGGCAGACGATCGCGCTCGGCAAGCCCGGCTTTGTCTGGGACGCACGGGCGGACGGCGCGGTGATGAAGTTCCGCGTCCTCGACGCCTATGCCGGGGGACTCGGCCATCTCGAGGCGCGGGCCTTCGGCAGCGTCAGGGTCGCCTCTGCCCGGGGGGCCGATGCCGACGTGGCCGAGGGGATGCGCTATCTCGCCGAGTTGCCCTGGGCGCCCGATGCGATGCTCGGCAACCGGGATATCCACTGGCGCCAGATCGACGCCGAACATGTCGAGGCGCGGATCGAGACGGCCGGCGGCCCCGCCCGCGTCGTCTTCCGCTTCAGCGCCGAGGGCGACATCGTCGCCGTCGCCGCCCAGGCGCGCCCAGCGACCGACGAGAAGGGGCGTCCGGTCCGCTATGACTGGCGCGGCCGCTTCTCGGGGTATCACACGCTTGGAGGGCGGCGCATCCCGACAGAGGCCGAGGTGGGCTATCTCTATCCCTCGGGCTACGAGGCCTATTTCCGCTGCGAGGTGACGGGCTACGACGTGCAGCCCTGACCTCAAAGCGCGCGGGCTGTGGCCTCCAGTTGCTCGGCGGCAAGGCCCCAGCCCATTTCGAATCCCTTTTCGGCGTGCTCGTCCCTTGTCGCGGCATCGCCATGCAATGCCCGGGCGGTATAGCGGGTGCCGCTTCCGTCAGGTTCGATAAGGATCTCGGCGGTCAGCGGCAGGACCGGGCGCACGACCGGGCGGAACCCTTCCGTCAGGCATTCGGTGAAGATCAGCCGCCGCCCCGGCTCCACCAGAAGGATGCAACCCTCATTGGGGTATTCGGTGCCGTCGGGCGCGACCATCAGGACGTGAAAGCGTCCGCCGGGCCTGAGGTCGATCACCGCGGCCCTCGTCTCGACGGGCGCGGGCGCGAACCAGCGCCTCATGAGGTCCGGCTCGGTCCAGGCGCGCCAGACCCGCTCGGGGGCGACGGCCATGTGGCGGGTCAGGGTCAGGTCGAGGTCGCTCATGTCGCATCTCCGCTGGCGGCCGGACCGTCCGAAAGGTCGAGGCCGGTTTCGAGAAAATCCTGCAGGCGGTCGGTCTGCGCCTCAAGCGCCAGGCGGCGCTGGGCGAGCCAGTCCTCCGCCTGCCCGAAGCCGTCCGGCCTCAGCCGGCAGATGCGCGTCCGGCCGTGCTTTTCCGTGGCGATGGCGCCGGCGGCCTCCAGCACGCGGAGGTGCTTGAGGAAGGCGGGAAGGGCCATCGCGAAGGGCTGGGCAAGCTCGGAGACTGTGGCCGGACCCTCGCCAAGTCGCGCCGCGACGGCAGCGCGGGTCGGATCGCCGAGCGCGTGGAAGAGGCGGGTCGGGGGGGGCTTATACTTATCCATCTGGATAAGTAACATCACGGCGCCGCGAATTGCAAGCGGGTCGCTTCAGTCGCGGCGGGGGCCGCTTTTACCCCGCGCAGCGCTCGGCTAGTCTTGCCCCATGGCGACTGCTCCCCGATTCATCCACCTCCGCGTTCACACCGAATACTCGCTCCTGGAGGGGGCGGTGCGGGCCAAGAAACTTGTCGGTCTTTGCGAGAAGATGGGGATGCCTGCGGTCGCGGTGACCGACACGAACAACCTCTTCGCGGCGCTCGAATTCTCCGTTTCTGCAAAGGCGGCGGGGGTGCAGCCCATCGTCGGCTGCCAGATTTCGCTCGACTACGACCCGGCCCAGCCCGGCGAACGGGCGCGCCCGCCCGCGCCGCTGGTACTCCTCGCGCAGGACGAGGCGGGCTACATGAACCTCATGAAGCTGAACTCCTGCCTTTACCTCCGTGGTGACGGCACCCTGCCGCATGTGACGCCCAAGGAGCTGGAGGCGCATGCGGGCGGGCTCATCTGCCTGACCGGCGGACCGGACGGCCCCGTCGGGCGGCTGCTGCAGGCCGGGCAGGGCGCCAAGGCCGAGATGCTGGTGAAACGTCTCGCCGCGGCTTTCCCGGACCGGCTCTACATCGAGCTTCAGCGCCATCCCGGTGAGGGCGGCCAGTATCCCGAGGCCGAGCGCCTGACCGAACGCGGCCATGTCGAGATGGCCTATGTCATGGGCCTGCCCCTTGTCGCCACGAACGACGTCTATTTCCCGAAGCCGGACATGTACGAGGCGCATGACGCCCTCATCTGCATCGCCGAAGGCGCCTATGTCGACCAGTCCGAACCCCGCCGCCGCCTGACCCCGCAGCACTACCTGAAGTCGCCCGAGGAGATGGCGGCGCTGTTCGCCGACCTGCCCGAGGCGTTGGAAAACACCGTCGAGATCGCCCGCCGCTGCGCCTTCTCCGCCGCCAAGCGCAACCCGATCTTGCCGAAGTTCGCCGATGACGAGGTGCAGGAACTGCGCCGCCAGGCGAACGAGGGGCTTCAGGCGCGACTTGCCGTGATCCCCCATGCCGCCCCGGTCGCCGAGTACGAGGCGCGGCTCGCGTTCGAGCTGGGCATCATCGAGCAGATGGGCTTCCCCGGCTANNATCGTCGCCGACTTCATCAAATGGGCCAAGGAGCATGGCATTCCGGTCGGCCCGGGCCGGGGATCAGGCGCAGGCTCGCTCGTCGCCTATGCGCTGACGATTACCGACCTCGATCCAATACGTTACTCGCTTCTCTTCGAGCGGTTCCTGAACCCCGAGCGGGTCTCGATGCCCGACTTCGACATCGAC
>JAGRDU010000126.1:0-3831 GCA_020446905.1 Paracoccaceae bacterium
CCGCTATCTCGTCAAACGGGTTCATTGACATCTTCACGTTCGCAAGATCGACACCCGTGCCGTCCGCCTTCACGCGAACCTTCACGTTGTAGTCAATCACCCGTTTCACAGGCACCAGAATCTTCATCTGCGGCCAATCTCCCTTGTTCCGGGGCCAGGCGCGCGGGGCCGGACCCATTTCCGTCGCCCTGAGCCTTAGCGATTCTGCCCCAGCGGCAACAGTGAAAAATCGACGCGCCTTGCCCCGGGGACGCCACGTTTCGCGCTGTTAGCGCCGGTCAGCTCCCTGGCGGTTGGCACCGGGAATCCAGAGGACATCCCCTGCACCGCCGTCATTGGCGACGCGCGCCGCGACGAAGAACCAGTCGGAGAGCCGGTTGAGATAACGGATCGCCTCGGGGTTCACACTCTCTTCGGCGGCAACTTCGACCGCAAGCCGCTCGGCTCGTCGCGAGACGGTGCGCGCGAGGTGCAGATGTGCCGAAAGCGGCGTGCCCCCCGGCAGCACGAAGCTGCGCAGCGGCGAAAGCGCGGCATTCATCGCGTCGATCTCGGCCTCAAGCCGATGCACCTGCGCGGCAATGATGCGCAGCACCGGATAGCCCGCCTCGGCGTCGTTCTCCATCGCCGGCCGGCCGAGATCGGCGCCAAGGTCGAAAAGGTCGTTCTGGATGCGCGCGAGGGCGGCATCCGTCTCGCCGCTCGCATGCAGCCGGACAAGGCCGATCACCGCGTTTGTCTCGTCCACGGTGCCGTAGGCGGCGACGCGCAACGAGAATTTCGCAACGCGAGTGCCGTCGACGAGCGCGGTTTCCCCCCTGTCGCCGGTCTTCGTGTAGATCTTGCTCAGGACGACCATCAGACCCCTCCCCGCCCCCGCAGCGCCACGAAGAGAAGGATGAGCGCGATGGCCACCGCCTGGCCGATGATGCGGTAGCGCATGATCCGGTTGGCGTGCTTGCGGTTGAAATCGCCGCCCTTCGCAAAGCCGCCGATGCCGATCATGAGGATGATCAGCACCGCGAAACAGGCGATGGCGGCAAGAATGAAGAGCGGATCGCGGGTCATGGGGACCTCCGTTGCTGCGCCCTTCTACCGCCGTCGCTGCCGCGATGCCAGCATCTAGCCCCGGGCGATGAGACGGTCGAGCATCCGGCTGCCGAGGAGACGGCGGGCAAGGCCCATCACATAGGTGGGCGTCGTGACATAGTAACGGGGCGCCGGGTTCGCGCTTTCCAGCGCGCGCAGAAGCTTGGCGGTGACTGCCGACGCGGGCAGTTCGAACCGGTCCGGTCCGCGGCTTTCGTACAGCCGCTTCAGAAGCGAGGCGCGGTAAAGATCCGCCCGGGGCGAGGCCTGCCAGTCGATCCATTTCTCGAAATGCGGGATCGAGTTGACGCGGATCTTCGAGGTGATCGGCCCGGGCTCGATCAGGATTACGCGAACGGGGGTGTCGGCCATCTCTATGCGCAGCACATCCGTCAGACCCTCGAGCGCGTATTTCGTCGCGACATAGGCGCCGCGCCATCGCATCGGCACGAGGCCGAGAACCGAGGAGCAATTGACGATGCGCCCGTGGCCCTGCGACCGCATCACCGGAATGACGCGGCGGGAAAGCTCGTGATAGCCGAAGAGGTTCGTCTCGAAGATCGCGCGCAGGGCGCCGGTCGGCAGGTCCTCGACCGCGCCGGGGCAGCCGAAGGCACCGTTGTTGAAGATCGCGCCGAGCGTGCCGCCGGTCCGCGCAAGCGTCTCGTTCAGGGCCGCCTCGATGCTGGCCTCGTCGGTGTAGTCGAGGCGGAAGCTCTCAAGCCCCTCGCCACGCAAGCGGGCGCAATCCTCGTCCTTGCGGCAGGTCGCGAAGACGCGCCATCCCGCCCGTGCAAGCCCGTGCGCCGCGTCATAGCCGATCCCCGAGGAACAGCCGGTGATGAGAATGCTGCGGTCCATCGCGCCCCTTTCGGCCCCTTGGCTAGGCGGTTTCCCGGCGCGGCGCAATCGAAAGGCGGTTCAGTTCGCGCGGATCAGCCGGTCCGAAAGGACATACCCCGAGAGGGCGCCGCCCCGGGTCCTGACCCAGAGCCAGTCGCCACTCGCTTCGCCCGTCGCGATCACCTCCTGGCCGCGATGCAGGGTCGCAAGTTCGGCATAGGACAGCGAGGGGCCGGCGCGCAGGCTGCCGGTCGCAGATTCGACATGGTAGATCGTGCCGGGCGGCAGCGAGAGTTTCGACGGGTCAGGCGCAATCGCTGCGGGGTCGAGCATGGTGCTGCCGGTCAGATCGAAGGGCCGCGGATCGTCGGGATAGACCGGCGTTGCCGCGTCCAAATCCTTCGCGTCGGCAAGCTGTGGTCCGGCGACCATCGCCTTGTCCGCGGTCCGGACTTCGGCGATCGCGGCGGCGGGCGCCGGCAGAGGTTCTTGAGCCGGCCGCAGCTTCGTCATCGCAGAATGGGCAGCAAGGATCACAACGCCCAGAACAATCGCTACGCGCAACATCGACACGCACCCACCCCCAACACGCCCAAAGCATACCGTGCAGATGCAGAATCGCACAGCGAAAAATCGCGCGGGGCGCAGGGCTGCCAGGGATTTCCATCTGGACCACAATCGGCGCAGGCCGTACACCACATCCATGAGTGACGATCCCGACGACCGCAACATCCTGCCCGCGACCGTTTCCGAGCCGCTCTCCCGCGCCATCGGGGAGCGGTATCTGACCTATGCGCTCTCGACGATCATGCACCGGGCGCTGCCGGATGCGCGAGACGGGCTTAAGCCGGTGCACCGGCGGATTCTCTATGCGATGCGCGAGCTGAAACTCTCCTCCACGGGCGGCTTCCGCAAGTCGGCGAAGATCACCGGCGACGTGATGGGGAACTACCACCCGCACGGGGACGCGGCGATCTACGACGCGATGGCCCGCCTCGCGCAGGATTTCAACATGCGCTACCCGCTCGTCGACGGGCAGGGCAATTTCGGCAATATCGACGGCGACAATCCGGCGGCCTCGCGCTACACCGAGGCGCGGCTGACCGCCGCCTCCGAGGCACTGATGGAGGGGCTCGCCGAGAACGCGGTCGACTTCCGCCCGAACTACGACGGCACGCTGGAAGAGCCGGTGGTGCTGCCCGCCGCCTTCCCGAACCTTCTGGCGAACGGCGCCTCCGGCATCGCCGTCGGCATGGCGACAAACATCCCGCCGCATAACCTGCACGAACTGGTCGAGGCCTGCCTGCATCTCATCAAAGCGCCCGACGCGCGGGACGAGACGCTGTTGTCTTACGTCCCCGGCCCCGATTTCCCAACCGGCGGCGTGATCGTGGAGCCGCGCGAGGCGATTCTCGAGGCCTACCGCACCGGGCGCGGCAGTTTCCGCACCCGTGCGCGCTGGTCGGTCGAGGATCTGGGGCGCGGCACCTGGAACATCGTCGTGACCGAGATCCCGTTCCAGGTACAGAAATCGAAGCTCATCGAACGTCTGGCCGAGATCATCCAGACCAAGAAGGTGCCGCTTCTGGCCGATGTCCGGGACGAGAGCGCCGACGACATCCGCATCGTGCTGGAACCCCGGTCGCGCAATGTCGATCCCGAGATGCTGATGGGCATGCTCTTCCGCAACTCGGACCTCGAGACGCGCTTCAGCCTGAACATGAACGTACTGATCGACGGGCGGGTGCCCAAGGTCTGTTCGCTGAAGGAGGTGCTGCGCGCCTTCCTTGACCATCGGCGCGACGTCCTGGTCCGTCGCTCGCACCACCGGATGGAAAAGATCGACCATCGGCTGGAAGTGCTGGAAGGTTTCATCACCGCCTTCCTGAACCTCGACCG